>NZ_JBSGZN010000001.1:0-402416 GCF_053611025.1 Streptomyces sp. NPDC054842 | reverse complement strand
TTTGGCACGCTGTTGAGTTCTCAAGGAACGGACGCTTCCTTTGTACTCACCCTCTCGGGCTTTCCTCCGGGCGCTTCCCTTCGGTCTTGCGTTTCCGACTCTATCAGACCGTTTCCGGTTCCGATTTCCTCGGTGCTTTCCAGGTTTCCGCTTTCGCGTTTCCCTTTCCGGCGACTCCGACTTTATCAGAAGTTTTGGGCCGGACTTACCGGCTGCCATTTCCGAATCATCTGGAGGGGCTTCCCGGGAATCGAGTTAATCGATTGTCTCCGGAAGCAGCTAGAGACTAGCGGTTGCCACCGGACGTGTCCAGTTCTAGGCAACTGTTTGAATCTACCTCCCCGCAGGTCCCGTGTCAACAGGTCCCTTGGGGCGAAGAGGAGACTAGCAGCTCAGCGGGGCCGAACGCACATCAGGCGGCGGTCGGCACGGTGGCGCTGCGTTCGGCTTCCTCGACGTCACCCGTTTCGCCTGCTCGGGCCGCGCGTCCGCCCAGGACATAGACGTACGCGAGGAAGGCCAGTTCGGCGGCGATGCCGATGCCTATTCGGGCCCACGTCGGCAGGCCCGAGGGGGTGACGAAGCCTTCGATGGCGCCGGAGACGAACAGGACCAGGGCCAGGCCGACGGCCATGCCCAGCGCGGCCCGGCCCTCCTCGGCGAGGGCGATGCGACGGGACCGGGGGCCCGGGTCGATCAGGGTCCAGCCGAGGCGCAGGCCGGTGCCGGCCGCGACGAAGACGGCGGTCAGCTCCAGCAGACCGTGCGGAAGGATGAGCCCCATGAAGGTGTCGAAGCGTCCGGCCGACGACATCAGGCCGATGCCGACACCCAGGTTGAGCATGTTCTGGAAGAGGATCCAGATGACGGGGAGTCCCAGGAAGACGCCGAGGACCAGGCACATCGCGGCGGCCTGGGCATTGTTCGTCCAGACCTGGGCGGCGAAGGACGCCGCCGGATGGCTGGAGTAGTAGGTCTCGTACTCTCCACCGGGACGGGTGAGCTGCCGCAGCTCGTCGGGGGCGGCGATCGAGGACTGGACCTCGGGGTGCGTGGCTATCCACCACCCCAGGAGGGCCGCGACCACCGTGGAGAGCAGGGCCGTAGGGACCCACCAGTGGCGGGAACGGTAGACGGCGGCGGGGAAGCCGTGTGTCAGGAAGCGGGTGACGTCGCGCCACGAGGCACGGCGGGTTCCCGTCACGGCACTGCGCGCGCGTGCCACGAGTTGGCTCAGGCGCCCGGTCAGCTGGGGGTCCGGGGCGCTGGACCGGATCAGGGAGAGGTGGGTGGCGGTGCGTTGGTAGAGGGTGACGAGTTCGTCGGCCTCGGCGCCGTTCAGGCGGCGCCGGCGGCTCAGCAGGGCTTCGAGGCGGTCCCACTCGGCACGGTGGGTGGACACGAAGACGTCGAGGTCCATCGGTTCTGCTGCTCCTCGTCCTCTCGTACTGCGTGTCAGCTTGTCGTACTGCGGCGCGATGCGCCCTCAGCTTGGCAGACTGGCGGTTCTCGGGGCAGGTCAGGGGAAGGACGGCGCACGTGAGTGACTTGGTGACGGGCGAGGCGGTGGCGCTGGAGCTGCGCCCGGCGAAACTGCCGAGCCGCGCGCTGGCGGTACTGCTCGACCTGCTCGTGGCGATGGTCGTCTACATCCTGGTGACGATCGTGCTGGTGATCTCCACCGCGAGTCTGGACGAGGCGGCGCAGATGGCGGTGTCGATCGCGACGTTCCTGCTGGTGCTGGTGGGCGGGCCGATCGCCGTCGAGACGCTCAGCCACGGGCGCTCGCTCGGGAAGCTGGCCTGCGGACTGCGGGTGGTGCGGGACGACGGCGGGCCGATCCGGTTCCGGCACGCGCTCGTGCGGGGCGCGGTGGGTGTCGTCGAGATCCTGATGACGCTCGGGGTCGTGGCGTGCATCGCGTCGCTGGTCTCGGCGCGGGGACGGCGGATCGGCGACGTGTTCGCGGGGACGCTGGTCGTACGGGAGCGGGTGCCGAACGCGCGCGTGTCCTTCGTGCCTCCCCCGCCGCCCTGGCTGTCGGGACGCTTCTCCGGGCTCGACCTGTCGGCCGTACCGGACGGGCTGTGGCTCGCCGTGCGTCAGTACCTGACGCGGATGCAGCAGCTGGACCCGCAGGTCGGCTGGGCCATGGCGCAGCGGCTCGCCGGGGACCTCGCGGCGTGCACCGGTACCCCGGCGCCGCAGGGGGTTCCGCCGGCCGCCTATCTGGCGGCGGTGGTGCAGGAGCGGCAGGCCCGTGAGGTGCGCCGTACGTTCGGCCAGGGCGGTGCCGCGGGCGCGGGTCCCGGTTTCGGTCCCGGTGCTGCGGGGCCCTATCCGGCGATGGCCGGCCCGGCGCCGGTGCCGGGCGGTTTCGGCGCGGGCGGGCACGCGGGGGCGAGCACCGGTCCGGCGTGGCAGCCGGTCCCCACTGGTGGACAGCCGCAGTCGGGCGCCGGTCACCTGCCTCCGCCGCAGTCCCCCCTGTCCGTGGACCCGGCGCGACCGGGCTCTCCGGCGGTCGGGCAGCCGCGGGACGGGCGTCCCGGCGCGGATTCCGGGCGGCCCTCGACCAACTTCGCACCGCCGGCCTGACCTGCCCGACTCCGGTGTACGGCCCCCTGTGTGTCCGCGTCAGGCGAAGGACGACGGGGGCGTCTCCAGGTGTTCCAGCTCGATTCCGGGCGCCGCGAGGACCACGTCGCCCGCGATGTGGACGGCGTGCTGCTCGCCGGTGTCCAGGGCTGTGACCTGGTACGCGTCCACGATCAGCGGGCCGTTGTCAGTGGCGTGTGCTTCTCTCGAGATCAGGGCCCAGGACTGGTCGAGGGTGCGCGGGGCGAGGACCGGGTCGGTGAAGGCGACCAGGCGTACGCGGGTGGCTGAGGCATCGGGGGTGAGGCGCAGCAGACGTGCGGTGGCGACGAGGAACGCCGGTGAGGTGCCGGTGAAGGCGTGGGCGCGGACGTTGCCCTCGGTGGCCTCCGTGCCGGTGGGGTCGGTGCGGACCCAGGTGACGCCGTCGAGGGCGGCGCCGCGGACCTGCCAGCTCGCGGCGTGCAGTTCGAGGCGGATGGGGCGGCCCAGGTCGTCGAGGGCGAGGTCGACGGAGCCGGCGTGGTCGCCGGTGGGGGTGGTGAGCTGCGAGACGTAGCGCCAGCCGGAGGGGCCGGGCGCGCAGTGGAAGTGTTCTTCGGCGAGGGGGGTGTGGTCGTGCGGATCGTGGAGCGAATAGCGGCCGCGGGGCATGGGGGTCCTGGATCCTCCGGGATCGGTCCGGTAACGGGCAGGCCCCCGGCACCGGGGTGCGGGGGCCTGCCTGGGACCTGCTGCGGGTGGGCGTGTCAGTGACCGGGCGCGCTCACCGTCTGCTGAGGTGTGCGCTCAGTAGCGGTAGTGGTCCGACTTGAACGGGCCGTCGACCTCGACGCCGATGTACGCGGCCTGCTCGGGGCGGAGCTTGGTGAGCTTCACGCCGAGCGCGTCGAGGTGGAGACGGGCGACCTTCTCGTCGAGGTGCTTGGGCAGCACGTAGACGTCGGTCGGGTACTCGTCGGGCTTGGTGTACAGCTCGATCTGGGCCAGGGTCTGGTCCGCGAACGAGTTGGACATGACGAACGACGGGTGGCCGGTCGCGTTGCCCAGGTTCAGCAGGCGGCCCTCGGACAGCACGATGATGACCTTGCCGTCGGGGAAGGTCCAGGTGTGGACCTGCGGCTTGACCTCGTCCTTGACGATGCCGGGGATCTTCGCGAGGCCGGCCATGTCGATCTCGTTGTCGAAGTGACCGATGTTGCCCACGATCGCCTGGTGCTTCATCTTGGCCATGTCGGCGGCCATGATGATGTCCTTGTTGCCCGTGGTCGTCACGAAGATGTCGGCCTGCTCGACGACCTCGTCGAGGGTGGTGACCTGGTAGCCGTCCATCGCCGCCTGGAGGGCGCAGATGGGGTCGATCTCGGTGATGATCACGCGGGCGCCCTGTCCGCGCAGGGACTCCGCGCAGCCCTTGCCCACGTCGCCGTAGCCGCAGACCACGGCGGTCTTGCCGCCGATGAGGACGTCGGTGGCGCGGTTGATGCCGTCGATCAGGGAGTGGCGGCAGCCGTACTTGTTGTCGAACTTCGACTTGGTGACGGCGTCGTTCACGTTGATCGCCGGGAACAGCAGGGTGCCGTCGCGGTGCATCTCGTACAGGCGGTGGACACCGGTCGTGGTCTCCTCGGTCACGCCGCGGATCTCCGAGGCGAGCTGGGTCCACTTCTGCGAGCCGTCGGTGATGGTGCGGTGCAGCAGTTCGAGGACGGCGCGGTGCTCCTCGGACTCGGCGGTGTCGACCGAGGGGACCTTGCCGGCCTTCTCGTACTCGACGCCCTTGTGGACGAGGAGGGTGGCGTCACCGCCGTCGTCCAGGATCATGTTCGGGCCGCCGGTGGGGGTGTTCGGCCAGGTCAGCGCCTGCTCCGTGCACCACCAGTACTCCTCCAGGGTCTCGCCCTTCCAGGCGAAGACCGGGACGCCCCGCGGGTCCTCGGGGGTGCCGTTCGGGCCGACCGCGATGGCGGCGGCGGCGTGGTCCTGGGTGGAGAAGATGTTGCAGGAGGCCCAGCGGACCTCGGCGCCCAGGGCGACCAGGGTCTCGATGAGGACGGCGGTCTGCACCGTCATGTGCAGGGAGCCGGTGACGCGGGCGCCCGCGAGGGGCTGCGTCTCGGCGTACTCCTTGCGGATGGACATGAGGCCGGGCATCTCGTGCTCGGCCAGGGTGATCTCCTTGCGGCCGAACGCGGCCAGGGAGAGATCGGCGACCTTGAAGTCCTGTCGGCTGTCGACAGTGGTCATAAGGAGCTGCTCCTCGGGATCGGGGCGAGGTGGGTACGGCTGGTCTGCGCGGCGTCGGGCACACGCCTGCCCGAGTGGGTCACGGGCATGCCTCGGTGCGCGCAGCGCAGTCCGTCGGAGGCCCTCTCTCCCTCGGCCGGCCCTCGCGGGGCCGCCCGACCGCCATCAGCAGCGACGTCTGGCTCATCACCAAGCTACACCGGTGGGCCGGGCGACCCCCAGTCCGCCTCCGGTCGCATCCGGCCGATCTGCCGGGGGCGTGGGCCTGCCGGCCGTGTCCGCGCGGGGGGTGAGGCGGGCCCGCGAGGGGGGTGTTCGGCGGGGACCGCTAGCCTCTGCGCGCGCGGGAGTGCCGTGCGGGGAGGGGACAGAGATGCGCAAGGGGCGGGGTCTGGCGGTCGCGGCGTGGCTGCTGGGGCCGTTGGGGCTGTTGCTGTGCGTGGGGGCCGTTCTGCAGGTGCGGAGCGGATACACGGGGGCCACGCAGGCGAGCGAGAGCATGACGCCGACGTACGAGGTCGGGGACCGGCTCTTCCTGGAGCGCGTGGGCGGGGACGAGGTGCGGCGGGGCGATGTCGTCCTGTTCTCGGTGCCGGAGCGGTACGGCGAGCTGAGTGTCGTGCAGCGCGTCGTCGGGGTCGGCGGCGACCGGGTGGTGTGCTGCGAGGGCGAGGGGCCCGGGGAGCGGATCACGGTCAACGGGAAGCCGCTGGAGGAGCCGTACGTGCGAGAGGGCATAGCCGACGGGACGCACCGGCCGTACGAGGTGACGGTGCCGCCGGGGCGGCTGTTCCTGCTCGGCGACCACCGGCTGAACTCCCGGGACTCGCGCTTCTTTCCGGAGGACCACGAGGGGACGGTGCCCGTCGGCGCCGTGCGGGCGCGCGTTCTGGAGGACCGTACGCCGCTGGTCGTGACGGTCGTGGCGGCGGTGGCGGGGCTCGTCCTGGCGCTCACGGGGCTCGGTCTCGGCATCGCCGCGCTCGCCACCCGGCGGCGGCGGATGGTGCCGCCGGCGCCGCCGTGGGCCGTGCGGGTCTGAGCGGCGGGCCACGCGTACGCGAAGGGGCCCGCCTGGGATCAGGCGGGCCCCGTCCGCGTGTGCGTGGCCTGTGGTGCAGCGGCCCGGGTCAGTGCTCGGTGACCTGCGCCGGTCCGCCGGGCGATGCCTCGCGGTCCGGGCCCTTGGCGGCCTCGGTCTCGTTGTAGATGTCCGGCTCCAGGTAGATGACGCGGGCGATCGGGACCGCCTCGCGGACGCGGGCCTCGGCGGCGTTGATCGCGGAGGCCACCTGCGCCGCCGTGTCGTCGTGCCGGACCGCGATCTTGGCGGCGACCAGCAGCTCCTCGGGGCCGAGGTGGAGCGTGCGCATGTGGATGATGCCGGTGACGGTGTGGCCGTCGACGACGGACGCCTCGATCTTCTTGACGGTGTCCAGGCCGGCGGACTCGCCGAGCAGCAGGGACTTCGTCTCCACCGCCAGCACGAGGGCGATCAGGATGAGCAGGATGCCGATGCACAGGGTGCCGATGCCGTCCCAGACGCCGTCGCCGGTGGCCAGGGCCAGGCCCACGCCGCCGAGCGCGAGGATCAGGCCGACCAGCGCGCCCAGGTCCTCCAGCAGGACGACCGGCAGCTCGGGGGCCTTGGCGTGGCGGATGAACGACTTCCAGGACTCCTTGCCGCGCAGCGGGTTGGACTCCTTGATGGCGGTGCGGAAGGAGAAGCTCTCGGCGATGATCGCGAAGACCAGCACGCCGACGGGCCAGTACCAGTGCTCCAGCTCGTGCGGGTGCTTGATCTTCTCGTAGCCCTCGTAGACGGCGAACATGCCGCCGACGGAGAACAGGACGATGGAGACGAGGAAGGCGTAGATGTAGCGCTCGCGGCCGTAGCCGAACGGGTGCTGGGGGGTCGCCTCGCGCTGGGCCTTCTTGCCGCCGACCAGGAGCAGGGCCTGGTTGCCGGAGTCGGCGAGCGAGTGCACGGACTCGGCGAGCATCGAGGACGAACCGCTGAAGAGGAACGCCACGAACTTCGATGCCGCGATCGCTAGATTGGCGCCGAGTGCCGCCACGATCGCCTTGGTGCCGCCTGACGCGCTCATGTGTCCGGGGTGTCCCTTCGCCCTCTGCCAGTCACCGGGCCTTTGCCCGCCCTTTGCGATGGGCCATTGTTGCAGCCCGCCCGGACTAGTGCCCGTCAGCCCGTCGCACGAACTCGATCAGGCGACGACGGTGGCCCGGAACACCGTTCCAGGTCCGGACACTTCGGCCTTTTCGCCCGCCGGTACGAACACGGACTCGCCCGGTGAGAGCGTGATCCCGTCCGCCCGTACCGAACCGGCCGTGCACAGCAGGATCTGCGGGGTGGGCCGGGTGAGGTCGTGCGGGGCGGTGCTCTCGGGCAGTACGTACCGGGAGAGGCGGAACTCGTCGATGGGGGTCTCGTAGACCTCCTCGCCGTCCGGGGCGGCCTCCGGGCGCAGCACGCCGGGGTCGCCCGCCTCGAAGCGGACCACGCGCAGGAGTTCGGGGACGTCGACGTGCTTGGGGGTGAGGCCGCAGCGCAGGACGTTGTCCGAGTTGGCCATGATCTCGACGCCGAGTCCTTCGAGGTAGGCGTGCGGGACGCCGGCGCCGAGGTACAGGGCCTCGCCCGGCTGGAGTCGGACGTGGTTGAGGAGCATCGCCGCGATGACGCCGGGGTCGCCCGGGTAGTGGTGGGCGATGGCCGCGTAGGGGGCGTAGGAGCCGCCGAGGCGGTCGCAGGCGGCCGCGGCCTCGGTGACGGTGCGGGCCATCTCCTCGCGGTCCGCGGTGAGTACGGCCGTCAGCACCTCGCGCAGGGCGGCCTCTTGGGGGTGGGCGCGCAGCAGGTCGACGTACGGCTTGAGGGAGTCGACGTCCAGGCCGGCCAGCAGTCCGGCGGCCGCATCGGGAGTGCGGAAGCCGCACAGGCCGTCGAACTCGGTGAGCGCGCAGATGAGTTCGGGCTTGTGGTTGGCGTCCTTGTAGTTGCGGTGGCCCGCGTCGACCGGGATGCCGCGGCTCTCCTCGTCCGCGAAGCCCGCCTTGGCCTGCGCGAGGTCGGGGTGCACCTGGAGGGAGAGGGGGGCGCCGGCCGCGAGGAGCTTGAGCAGGAACGGCAGGCGGGGGCCGAACCGGGCGACGGCGGCCGGGCCGAGCTCCTTCTCGGGGTCCGCCTCGACGACCCGGTCGAGAGGCCCGCGCGGGGTGCGCGAGGGGGCGCCGGGGTGGGCGCCCATCCACATCTCCGCCTGCGGTTCGCCGGTCGGCTCGACGCCGAGCAGCCGCGGGATGGCGGTGGTCGAGCCCCAGGCGTAGGGGCGGACGGTGTTGTCGAGGCGGTCCATGCTCTGTCTTCTTCTCCGTACGTACGCAGCCCGGCGAACGCCGGCCGGGGCCTCCCCGGGCGCCGGGGAGGCATGGCTCAAGATCAGGCCCTCGAAGCGAGCGCCAGGTAAACGGCGGCGAAATCCGTGACGGCGATCAGTTCCGCGAGGGTCTCCAGTTCGCCGCCCTCCTCGGGTTCGAGTTCGCTGATGGCCGTGTCGTGGCCGAGGGCGAGTTCGCGGGCGGCGGGGGCGGCGGTGAGGCCGCCGATGGGGCGGTCCCGCAGGAGCACCACGCGTGCGTGCAGGGCCTGTTGCTCCTCGACCCGGTCGCGGAAGAAGTCGTCGGGGTCGGCCCCGGCGGCGAGTGCCCCGGCGAGCAGGACGCTGTGGGAGGCGAGTGCTTCGGGGAGTTCGGCGGTGAGGGCGGGGCGGCCCGCGAGCTCGGCGAGGGCTGCGGTGAAGCGGCGGCCGGCGGGGCCCGCCGAGACGCCTTCCGTCCAGACCACCGGGAGCGCGTCGGCCAGTTCTGCGGCGAGCGTCTTGGCGGGGTTGCCGTACGTCGCGACGGCCGGTCCGCAGCGCTCGGCGACCTGGTCGAGCCGGTCGGCGACCTTCTGCAGTGCCTCGGGGGGCGCGGAGATCAGGCCGGTGCGGTCCAGGAGGGCGAGCAGCGGGGTGAGCAGCGCCCAGAGGACTCCGGGGGCGGAGGCCGCCAGCGGCTCGGCCGGCTCGTAGGGGGCGGTGGCCATCGGGACGAACAGGCCGTGGGTGCCGTCGACCGACTCGGTCAGCGCGGAGCGGGGCGGGGCGACGGCGGCGACGGTGCAGCCGCGCCGGTAGGCCTGTTCGGCGAGGAGCGAGAGGCCGGGCTCCGAGCCGTCCGGGGTGGCGATCAGGAGCAGGTCGACGGAGCCGGCCCAGCCGGGGAGCTCCCAGCGCAGCGCGCCCGCGGCGGGCGCGACGCCCACGGGGGTGAGCCGGGTGACGGGGCAGCTCGCTCCGGCGAGGGTGCCGAGCAGTTCGGCGACCCCGGTGGCGGCCATGCCGGGCCCGGCGATCAGGACGCCCCGCGGGCGGCCCTCGGGTTTCAGGTCCGGGATGCCCGCCTCGGTGGCGTGCCGGACGGCGGTGCGCACCCGGGCCCCGGCCTCGGCGGCGCCGCGCAGCAGTTCGCGGCGGTCGGCGCGGGCGAGCGCTTCGGGGTCGTCGAGCAGCGTTTCGTCGAGCATGGGGCGACAGCTCCGATCACCGGTGTGGCACCGGTCCGTCGTTTACGCGGGGCGGCGGGCCTCGTCGACGAGGAGTACGGGGATGCCGTCCCGGACGGGGTAGGCGAGGCCGCAGTCCTGGCCGGTGCAGACCAGCTCGCTCTCCTGCTCGGTGAGCGGGGCGTGGCAGGCCGGGCAGGCGAGGATCTCCAGGAGGCCGGCTTCGAGCGGCATGGGGTGTCCTTCCGAACAGGTGGATGCGGCCTGGTCAGGGTACCGCCGCGGGCAGGGGGGCGCGGGCCTGGGAGACATCTGCCCGGCGCGGGGCGGGCCCGGCCGTCCGCCCCCGCCCACCGCGGGTCCCGCGGGACGGGTGTGCCCCCCTCGGGGGGTCTCCGGGGCCCGCGGAGCCGGTGGCTCAGGCTCTGATGATCGCCAGGACCTCGTCGCGCACCTTCGTCATCGTCGCCTCGTCGCGGGCCTCCGCGTTCAGACGCAGCAGCGGCTCGGTGTTGGAGGGGCGGACGTTGAACCACCAGTCGCCGGCGGTGACGGTGAGGCCGTCCAGCTCGTCGAGGGTGACGCCCTCGCGGCCCTCGTACGCCGTCCGGATCGCCGTGAGGCGGGCCGTCTGGTCGTCCACCGTGGAGTTGATCTCCCCGGAACCGGCGTAGCGGTCGTACTGGGCGACGAGGGCGGAGAGCGGGCCGTCCTGGCCGCCGAGCGCGGCGAGGACGTGCAGCGCGGCCAGCATGCCCGTGTCCGCGTTCCAGAAGTCGCGGAAGTAGTAGTGCGCGGAGTGCTCGCCGCCGAAGATCGCTCCGGTCCTGGCCATCTGCTCCTTGATGAAGGAGTGGCCGACGCGGGTGCGGACCGGCTCGCCGCCGTTCTCCCGCACGACCTCGGGCACCGACCAGGAGGTGATCAGGTTGTGGATGACCGTCCCGCCGGGGTGCTTGGCCAGCTCGCGGGAGGCGACGAGGGCGGTGATCGCGGACGGGGAGACGGGGTCGCCGTGCTCGTCCACGACGAAGCAGCGGTCGGCGTCTCCGTCGAAGGCGATGCCGAGGTCGGCGCCCTCCTCGCGCACCCGCTTCTGGAGGTCGACGATGTTCGCGGGGTCGAGCGGGTTGGCCTCGTGGTTCGGGAACGTGCCGTCCAGCTCGAAGTACATCGGGACGACGTCCAGGGGCAGGCCGGCGAGGACGGTGGGCACCGTGTGCCCGCCCATGCCGTTGCCCGCGTCGACGACGACCTTCAGGGGGCGGACGGAGGTCAGGTCGACCAGTCCGCGCAGGTGCGCCGCGTAGTCGTCCAGGGTGTCGCGCCGGGTGATCGTTCCCGGTGCGGCGTCGGAGACGGGCGCGCCCGAGTCGGCCCAGGACTCGACGAGTTCGCGGATGTCGCCGAGGCCGGTGTCCTGGCCGACGGGCGCCGCGCCCGCCCGGCACATCTTGATGCCGTTGTACTGCGCGGGATTGTGCGACGCGGTGAACATGGCGCCGGGCAGGCCGAAGGCGCCCGAGGCGTAGTAGAGCTGGTCGGTGGAGCACAGGCCGATCTCGGTGACGTCGACGCCGAGCGCGGCGGCACCGCGGGCGAAGGCGCGTGAGAGGCCGGGCGACGAGGGCCGCATGTCGTGGCCGGTCACGATCGCGTCCGCGCCGGTCACGCGCGCGAAGGCCGCCCCGAACAACTCGGCCAGCGGCTCGTCCCACTGGTCCGGGACCACCCCGCGGACGTCGTACGCCTTCACGAGCTGTGACAGATCAGCAGCCACGGCCAACCCTCCTGGATGCGAGCAGTGACCCCCAAACTACCCGTACGGACCGGCCGTCCCGCGTGAAGGGCCCGGCGGCGCGGGCGCACCCGCCGGCCTGCGGCTCGGGTCGGCGTGCGGCCGGAGACGGCGCGAGGAAGGCGGGCCCGTGCCGGTCGCGGCTCGGAAGTGGCCGACGGCGACGGCCTGTCGGGCAACCCCGCGCCGCTGTCGGCGAGTTGCCGGGGAGAAGGCGGACAGGCGGGACGGACGCCGGAACGGTCACGCAGGGTGACGAGTCGGCCCGGTACGGTGAGAGGCGGACGGGGACCGCGAAAGGCGGGCGGCGCGGCCTCAGTTGTCGGGCGAGCGCAGCACCCGCAGATGGCCGCGGCGCGCGACCTCCATGGGGTCCGCCGTGCGCGCACCGCCCCCGGCCTCCGCCGTCCGCTGCTGCGGGCGGGCCGCCTCGCGCACCGCGTTGGCGAGCGCTTCGAGGTCGTCGCCGCTCGGGCGGGACGGGGCCGACCCGTCGGACAGCCGCACGACCTCCCAGCCGCGGGGCGCGGTGAGGCGGGCGGAGTGCTCGGCGCACAGGTCGTAGCAGTGGGGTTCGGCGTAGGTGGCGAGCGGGCCGAGGACCGCGGTCGAGTCGGCGTAGACGTACGTCAGCGTCGCGACGGCGGGACGGCCGCAAGCGGTGCGCGAACAGCGACGTACAGGGCTCACGACGTTGGACGGTACCGCACTCTTGAGCGGGCCGCGACGACTCTCCCCCGGGTCACCCCACCGTGTCGGGTTGTGAGACCGCTCACTTCGATCTCCGAACACCCCTTCCTGACCTGGGAGTACACCGTCCGGCGGGAAACGCGTCCGACGCGGAAGCGGTCACCACCCGGTGCAAACCACGTCAATTGCCATGAGGCCGACGGTCGCGGAGAGATACGGAATCGAGCCCGATCTTGGCTGGAATGGTCATCCGGCGACAAGCCGTGTCTTCCCCGGACAGCGCGTGGAGCCCGGCACGCGGCTCCGTCGGGGACTACGCTTCGTCGGTGATGGACAACCCCGTACCGCCCCGCGCCGCCGCACCCGGGCCCCGCCGCCGCGACCGCCACGGCAGGGGCATGCGCGGCCCCGTCGCGCCCCCGCAGGTGCCGCTCGCCGCGAGCCGCGCCGAGGTGTTCGCCGACCTGGTGCAGGACTCCGTGGAGCGCCTTGAGCGGCACTGGCCGCAGCTCGCCGAGATCGACTTCATGGTCCTGGAGGTGCCGCGCCTCGACGCCGCCGGTGACAACTGGAACGACGAGGCGGTCCCCCTGGGCGGCACGATCCCGGCCCGGGAGGGCCGCCACGCGCGCGTGGTCGTCTACCGGCGTCCGGTGGAGATCCGCAGCAAGGGCCGCGACGAGCGCGCGGCCCTGGTCCACGAGGTGGTGGTGGAGCAGGTGGCGGAGATCCTCGGCCTGACCCCGGAGACGGTGGACCCCCGCTACGGCGAGGACTGACCGGTACCGCGGCTCGCGGCGCGGACCGGCCCCTTCCCGCCCTCGCCGATCACCGCTTCTGCAGCACCGACAGGTCCTGCTCGGCGTGCGGCACGGCCACCGTCCCGCGGTCGTCCGGCAGGGTCTGCACGGTGAACGCCGGCAGTCCCTCGACCGGGGACTCAAGCATCCGCGAGGCGTAGACCGAGCCCCCGGAGAGCGGCTCCACCGTCAGCGCGTACGTGCCCTTCAGACCGCTCGGGACGGGCGCGGCCACGTTCTGCGTGGTGCCGCCCTTGATCGTGAACGTCTTCGTCACCGCCTTGCCCCCCTCGCTGCCCGCCGAGGCCGTGATCCTCACCTTCGCGGAGCGGCCAGGGGCGGTCACGGCGAGCGTGCTGCCCTTGGCGCGGTTGTCGGCGACCGTCGCGCGGCTGCCGACCGGGGCGGTGGCCGGGATGAACGCCGTCTCCTGCTTGTCGCCCTTGCCGCGCACCACGCGCAGGGCCGCGACCACCGGCACCGAGGCGTCGCCCGGTGACAGCACCAGGGAGCCCGCCTCCCCGCGGGTGAGGTCACCGAGGTCGACGGCGGCGGTCATGCCGGCCTTCACGTGCAGGGTCTCGTGCCCGGCGGGGGTGATCGTGCCGGACGGCGAGGCCAGCCGGACCTTGAGGTCGGCGTCGGTGTCGCCGGGGGTGAAGGCGACCAGCCGCACCGACGTGGCGTCCTTCGGAATGCCGGGCAGGACGAGACCGGCCGCCGGGTCCGTGGCGGCGGGCAGCCAGTCGCCGCCGAGCTTGTCGTCCAGGGCCTGGATCGCGGCGGCGACCCGGCCGCTGCGGACGGTGACGTGCACGGTCAGGTCGGTCTGCGGCTTGCCGGTGAGCGTGGACAGCAGGATCGGCTCGCTGGAGTGGGGCTGGACCGCGATGCCCTCGCCCACCGTCGACTTGAGGGCGCCGTCCTTGCCGTAGAGCTCGATGTCGGCGACCGCCGCCGAGTCGTCCGGGTTGGTCAGGTGCACGTAGTCGGTGCGGTCGTCGGCGGTGGAGGCGCCCGGGAACCAGAACTCGGTGTCCGGGGCGGTGCAGTTGGCGCCGAGCAGACCGCGTCCGGTGCCCGCGGCCACCTCGGTGGTCTCCTGGACGGTCCAGCCCGGGGCGAACCTGCCCCCGGCGGTGCCGATCCGGGCGGGCGCGTCGGCCCCGGACTCCTCACCGGTGACCGGCTTGCCCGGCTCCTTCGGCGACAGGACGGGCTCGTCGTCCTGCTTCTTCTTGTCCTTGCCGCCCTTGGCGCCGTCCGCCGACTCCTGCGCCGCGGACCGCAGTTCGGCCCGTCCGCCGCTGCCGGCGCCCTTGGAGACGGGCGTGTAGGACGTGTACGCGGTCTCGGCCAGGTCGGAGGTGCTGGGCTGCGGGCAGAGCAGGCTGGTGCGCTCGACGGGCAGCCGGGCCGCCGACCGCGCGGTGTCGCCGCCCGCGGCGCCGGGCGCGGTGAGCGCGGCGAAGCCGGTGACGGCGGCGAGGGCGGTGGTCCCCGCGATCAGGGACACGGTCGTGCGCTTCACTGCTGGCTCCCGTCGGGGCGCTCACTGTCGGTGCCGTGCGGCGGCTGCGGGGGCTGTGCCGGGTCGTACGCCGGGTCGTAGCCCTGGTGGTACGTCTGCTCGTAACCCGTCGTGCCGCCGTAGGCGTACGGGTCGTACTGGCCGCCCTGGTAGGGGTCGGCCTGGTACGGCTGCTCGTACGTGCCCGCCGGGTACTGCTGCGGTGTGCCCTGGTACTGCTCGCCCCCGTACGTCCCGTAGTCGGCGCCCGCGTAGCTCGCCGCGTCCCACTCGTCGTACGGCTGCTGCTGCGGGACGGTGGCCGGGACCTCCTGCGGCGCCCGGTCCGGGGCCGCGGGGCCGTCCTCGTCGGGGTGCTCCGCGTCCGCCTCGGCCTGGGCGCGCAGCCGGCGGGCGCGGCGGCCCTCGCCGGTCACCTCCTGGGCGGGGACGGCGAGTTCCTCCTCGGGGAGGTCGTCGTCGACGTCGCGGCGGCGGCCGGGCAGGGCGAGCACCACGAGGACGACGGCGAGCGCGCCCTGCGTCCACAGCCACGCGGTGTGCCCCGCGGGCGCGTCGAAGGTGACGTCCAGCCTGCCGCCGGTGGTGGGCAGTTGGAAGCCCTGGGCCCAGCCGTCGACGGTGGTGCGGGTGAGCGGCTTGCCGTCCAGGGTGGCGGTCCAGCCCTCGTCGGCCGCGTCGGCGAGGCGCAGGACACGGCCCGACGGGCCGGCGGGCAGACTCGTGTGCACGTCGACGGGACCGGCGGCGACGGCCTGCGGTTCGCCGGACTCGGGCACCACGGCGACGCGCGACACCTGGCGGTCCACGCGCCACAGCGCGCCGCCGTCCCGCTGACTGAGCCGGCTCAGGCCGGGCGTCGCGTCCAGGACACGGCTGACCTCGCGGGGGGCGCCCTTGCGGACGAGGACGTAGCGCACGGCGAAGCCGCCGAGCTGGTCCGCCTGGTCGGCACCGGAGCCGGCCACCAGGTTGGCGACGACCTTGCCGAGCCGCGCGTTCTCGCCGCCCGCGGCGGCCAGCTCGGCGTCGCCGAGACGGGCACCCGAGCCGCGCACCAGCGTGTAGCCCACGCGCGCGGCGGTGTCGCTGTCGAGGACGAGGGTGCGGGCCTGGTCGCGGGTGCCGCTCTCCTCGGCGACGAATGCCGGCACCTGCACCGGGTCGCGCCGCTCCAGGGGGCCGTCGGCGCCGCGGATCATCCAGCCGGCGCCGACGAGCAGGGGTCCCGCGGCGGCGGTGAACGCGATGAGCGCGGCCACCGGCTGGCGCCAGCCGAAGCTCTGCTCGGCCACGCGCGCGCGTGCCCCGTCGGCGCCGACCACGGCGGCGCCGAGGAGGGCGATGCCGTAGACGAGGGTGGCGGGTCCGGCCCAGGCCGAGCCGTTCGACAGCGCGGCGAAGACGAGGGAGACCAGGGCGACGGCCCAGGCGGTGCGCGCGGCCCGCTGCCGCTCGGAGCGCATGAGGGCGGCCAGGGCGGCCAGCACGACGCCGATGAGGATCGGCCCGCCGACGGTGCCGGGGCCGCCCGGGCCGGCGCCGAGCAGGTCGAGCGCGGAGGCCGCGCTCTCGCCGTACTCCAGGCCCGCCTCCGTGAAGAAGCCGAACGGGAGCAGCGTGAGCGACCAGGGGGCGAGAACCAGCAGCGGCGTACCGAGCTGGGCCAGGAAGCGGAGACCGTAGGCGGTGATCTCCCGGCGGCGCACCGCGAGGAGGGCGAGGCCGAGGACCAGCGCGATGGGCCACACGATCGGCGTGAACGCGGTGGTGAGGGTGAGCAGCAGCGCGTACGCCCAGGTCGCGCGCCAGCTGCCGCGCGCGCCGGAGCCGTGGGCGAGGCCACTGGCGGCGATGCCCGCGCGCGCCATGAGCGGCAGCAGCATCGCCAGGACCGCGGTGCCGAGGCGGCCGCCGGCGAGCGCGCCGGTGGCGGCGGGCAGGAAGGCGTAGGCGACGGAGGCCCAGGCGCGCAGCAGCCGCGACTCGACGAGGGGCCGCGAGGCGAAGTACGCGGCGAAGCCGGTAAGCGGCACGGAGCAGACGAGGAGCACGGTGACCGCGAGACCGGTGGAACCGAACAGCACGCTCGCGAGCACGGCGACGACGGCGAGATAGGGCGGCGCGGACTGCGTGCCGCCGGTGCCCACCGGATGCCAGCCGTCCAGATAGCGCGACCAGAGCCCGGAGGAGTCGGCCGGCGCGGGCAGCAGCGCGCCGCCCGCCAGCGCGCCCCCGCCGAACAGTTCGCGGCAGGCGATGAGCGAGACGAACAGCAGGACGACGAAGAGCATCGGGCCGGGCCTGCGCGCGGCCCGCTTCAGCCGGGCGAACTGTTCGACCTCAAGGAAGTCGGCGTCGTCGCCGCCGGGTCCGGACTCGACCGCGCCGCCGTGCCGTCCGGCGCCGGTGGTGACCTCGGGGTCGGAGCGGCCGACGAGGCTGCCCGCCGCCTGTTCGACGGTGGCCCGGACGGTGGCGCCGGGCGGCGGGAACAGCGCCCGCAGCTCGTCCTTGTCGATCTGCGGGGTGCCGCGTCTGCGGCGGCCCGCGATGATCCGCTCCGGGCGCAGCAGGGTGCCCAGGAGGCCGCGGATCTCGTCGACGGCCTGTCCGGGGACCTTGCCGACCAGGTACGCGACCGTGCGCACCAGGGTGCCGAGGACCAGCCGGAAGAGGATCCAGGGCAGCTGCGCGGTGCGGGCGTTGACGAGGAGGGTGTAGGCGGCGCCGGCCTTGTCGACCTTGTGCGGGGAGGCGGAGGTGCGGCCCACGCAGTCGACGGTGCGGCGCTCGCGGGAGGCGGCCTCGGCGTGGCGGACGACCGCCTCGGGGGCGACGAGGACGCGGTGCCCCGCGGCCTGGGCGCGCCAGCACAGGTCGACGTCGTCCCGCATGAGGGGCAGCCGGCGGTCGAAGCCGCCGAGCTCCTCGAAGACGTCACGCCGGATCAGCATGCCGGCGGTGGACACGGACAGGACGGGCCGTACGTGGTCGTGCTGGCCCTGGTCCTGCTCCCGGCGGTCCAGGCCGGTCCAGCGGCGGCCGGAGTGGGCGATGGTGACGCCGACCTCCAGGAGCTGCCGCCGGTCGTACCAGCCGCGGAGCTTGGGGCCGACGACGGCCACGTCCTTGCCGAGCTCCAGTTCGTTCTCCACGACCCGCAGGAGGTGGGCGAGGGCGTCCGGCTCGGGGGCGCTGTCGTCGTGCAGCAGCCAGAGCCACTGCAGGGGTTCGCCGTGGGGCAGTTCGGGCAGGTCGTACGTGTCGTCGCGCCAGGTGCGGGTGACGGGGTCCCAGCCGCTGGGGCGCTTCAGGTAGGGCAGGTCGTCCGGGGTGAGCACGCCGGCGGTCCGGGAGACCTCCTCGACGGCCTGGCCGAAGCCGGTGCGCCGGGCGAGGTGCAGGACCCGGTCGGCGCCGAGCGCGTCGGTGAGGAGCTGGGCGGAGTCGTCCGCGCTGCCGGTGTCGGCCGCCACCGCGTTCTGCACGGGGCGCTCCTGGCCGAGCAGCCCGGCGAGGGCCTCGGGCAGCCAGCGGGCGCCGTCGTGGGAGACGAGCACCGCGGTCACCACGTGACGCGGGAACTCGGGCGGGCGGGCCGGGTCGAACGGCGCGGCGGCAGTGTCGTAGTGGCCTGCCGTATGACTGTGCACGGACATCGAGGTACGGGCCCCGGTTCGGTGGACTGCGGTGGACGCCTGTGTCCGGCGGGGACAGCGGGACGTCTCGGACGAGGGCCCACACTAACGGCTGAGCAGCACAGCGGCCCGCCGCCTGTGGACAACCCACGTGCGACGGGCCGGACGTTACGTATCCGTACGGGAGACTCGGTGTCTTTCGGTCAGACAGCGGCCTTCTTCAGCCGCCGTCGCTCCCGTTCGGACAGGCCGCCCCAGATGCCGAATCTCTCGTCGTTGGCCAGCGCGTACTCGAGGCATTCGGAGCGGACCTCGCAGGCGAGGCAGACCTTCTTGGCCTCTCGGGTGGAGCCGCCCTTCTCGGGAAAGAAGGACTCGGGGTCGGTCTGGGCGCACAGCGCGCGCTCCTGCCAGCCGAGTTCCTCGTCCGCGTCGTCGACCAGCAGTTGCTCCACCAGCTCGGTCATGTGCGCCCCTCGTCCGTCTTCGCGTCCCCGTGATGCTGCCGTTACCGATTTCGGCTG
This sequence comes from Streptomyces sp. NPDC054842, assembly GCF_053611025.1. Taxonomy (NCBI): domain Bacteria; kingdom Bacillati; phylum Actinomycetota; class Actinomycetes; order Kitasatosporales; family Streptomycetaceae; genus Streptomyces; species Streptomyces sp. NPDC054842. Next base: position 384,020 of record NZ_JBSGZN010000001.1, on the reverse strand, counting down.
AACGACACGAGTGAAATTACAAGTGTGCCGATCCGGGCCAGTCAAGCCGAGATCTGCTATTGGGCCCCTTATTCACTCTGCGGAACCAAGGCTATGCGGAAAGTGTTCAAATCGGCATAAACCCTGACACCGAGCGGGACCCGTACCGGACCTCCACCCCTACGAAGGAGAGGACGTCCAGGAGTTCGATCTCGTTCCGACACGAACACCGAAGCGAACATGATCACAGTTGGATCACGGGATCGCGGCGAGGTTTGTGCTCCCGGTTGTGCGCCATGTGTCCGGAGAGTCGGGTGAACAAACCTTTCGCCTTTCGGTTGGACCGGATGAGGTGAAACATCTCCCACATGGCGGACACGAAGTTGACAGTCGAGGTGTGAGCCGATGTCCTAGTGGGCATGCTCGCGAACTTGGCAACCACCTCGACCCGGACCGCCGGGTCGCTCGGTGCTGCCCGCGCTCGCTGTAGCTGTTGCTGTCCCGGCTGTTGAGCCCACCGCGCTCCGGCCGCCTCGCCTCATCGAGGTGACTGTCCGCCCCCACCCGGGCACCCCCGCCGTCCGCGATCCGGACGGAAACCGTCTGCGACACCCCAGCACTCTCCCGCCGAGGAACCACCGCACCCATGAACAGTGACAGCGACCTCCAGATCGCCGGCGACATCCTCGAAGTCCCGCACCTGCTCCAGCCGCCGCGCGAGCACCCCGTCACCGTGGCCGAGTTCGCCGGACTCGCCCGGGCCATCGCCGGCGACCGCTCCCAGTGGGAGCACCTCGTCCGCTACGACGCGACCACCCGCTGGTACCACCGGCTGCGCACCGGCCCCGGGTACGAGGTGTGGCTCCTGTCCTGGGTACCGGGCCAGGGCAGCGGACTGCACGACCACGGCCGCTCCTCCGGCGTACTCACGGTCCTGGAGGGCGCCCTCACCGAGCGCACCGAGCGCGGCACGCGCGCGTTGGGCGCGGGCGCGCAGCGGGTCTTCGCTCCCGGCTACGTCCACGAGGTGGTCAACGACACGCTGGAGCCGGCCATAAGCCTGCACATCTACCACCCGGGGCTCACCGAGATGCCGATGCACGGCGTCCAGTGCTCGGGAGGGGCCGCGCACGACGCGGAGGATGTCGTGACCGCCTGACGGATTGTCGGCCCCGCCTGCCAGACTGAACCCCATGCGCATTGTGGTTCTGGCAGGCGGCATCGGTGGTGCCCGTTTCCTGCGCGGTCTGAAGCGGGCCGCGCCGGACGCGGACATCACGGTCATCGGCAACACCGGGGACGACATCCACCTCTTCGGGCTGAAGGTGTGCCCGGACCTCGACACGGTGATGTACACGCTCGGCGGCGGCATCAACGAGGAGCAGGGCTGGGGGCGTGCCGACGAGACCTTCCACCTCAAGGAGGAGCTCGCCGCGTACGGGGTCGGCCCCGAGTGGTTCGGGCTCGGCGACCGCGACTTCGCGACGCACATCGTGCGGACCCAGATGATGGGCGCGGGCTACTCGCTCAGCGCCGTCACCGAGGCGCTGTGCGACCGCTGGCAGCCGGGCGTGCGCCTGATCCCCATGTCCGACGACCGCGTGGAGACCCACGTCGCCGTCGAGGTCGACGGCGAGCGCAAGGCCATCCACTTCCAGGAGTACTGGGTGCGGCTGCGGGCCTCCGTGGAGGCGCAGGCCGTGGTGCCGGTCGGCGCGGAGCAGGCGAAGCCCGCGCCCGGGGTGCTGGAGGCCATCGCCGAGTCCGACGTGGTGCTCTTCCCGCCGTCCAACCCCGTCGTGTCCATCGGCACGATCCTCGCCGTGCCCGGCATCCGGGAGGCGATCGCCGACGCGGGCGTCCCCGTGGTCGGCCTCTCCCCCATCGTCGGGGACGCGCCCGTGCGGGGCATGGCCGACAAGGTGCTCGCCGCGGTGGGCGTCGAGTCGACGGCCGCGGCGGTCGCCGAGCACTACGGGTCGGGCCTCCTCGACGGCTGGCTCGTCGACACGGTGGACGCCTCAGCCGTGGAGCGGGTGGAGACGGCGGGCATCCGCTGCCGGGCCGTACCGCTGCTGATGTCCGACCTGGAGGCCACCGAGCGGATGGCCCGTGAGGCGCTGACCCTGGCGGAGGAGGTGCGGGGCGCTTGAGCGGCCTGTCCACGGGCGGGACCGCGGACGGCGCGGCCCCCGGTTACCGGGTGTGGGCCGTGCCCGGGCTCCCGGAGATCCAGCGGGGCGACGACCTCGCCAAGCTCATCGCGGCGGCCGAGCCCGCGCTGGCCGACGGTGACGTACTCCTCGTCACCTCGAAGATCGTGTCCAAGGCCGAGGGCCGGACCGTCGAGGCGTCCGACCGCGAGGCGGCCATCGACGCCGAGACCGTCCGCGTCGTGGCCCGTCGCGGCGCCCTGCGCATCGTCGAGAACCGGCAGGGGCTCGTGATGGCCGCCGCCGGGGTCGACGCCTCGAACACACCGGCCGGCACCGTGCTGCTGCTGCCCGAGGACGCCGACGCCTCCGCGCGCGCCCTGCGCGACGGACTGCGGGACGCCCTCGGGGTGGACGTGGGTGTGGTCGTCACCGACACCTTCGGGCGGCCGTGGCGCACCGGGCTCACCGACGTCGCCATCGGGGCCGCCGGCGTCCGGGTGCTGGACGACCTGCGCGGGGGCACGGACGCGTACGGCAACCCGCTGAGCGCGACCGTCGTCGCCACCGCCGACGAGCTCGCCGCGGCGGGCGACCTGGTCAAGGGCAAGGCCGCCGGACTGCCCGTCGCCGTGGTGCGCGGGCTGGCGCACGTGGTGGCGGAGGACGACGGCGCGGGGACCCGGTCCCTGGTGCGCGGCGCGCGCGACGACATGTTCCGGCTCGGCACCTCGGAGGCCGTACGGGAGGCCGTGACCCAGCGGCGGACCGTGCGGGCCTTCACCGACGAGCCCGTCGACCCCGGTGCCGTCCGGCGCGCGGTGGCCGCCGCGGTGACCGCGCCGGCGCCGCACCACACGACCCCCTGGCGGTTCGTGCTGCTGGAGTCCGAGGAAGCCCGCACGCGCCTGCTGGACGCCATGCGGGACGCGTGGATCGCGGACCTGCGCCGGGACGGCAAGTCGGAGGAGTCCGTCGCCAGGCGGGTGCGGCGCGGCGACGTGCTGCGCCGGGCCCCGTACCTGGTCGTGCCGTGCCTGGTCATGGACGGCTCCCACACGTACGGCGATCCCCGGCGGGACGGTGCCGAGCGCGAGATGTTCGTCGTCGCCGCCGGCGCGGGCGTGCAGAACTTCCTGGTCGCGCTGGCCGGTGAGCGGCTGGGCTCCGCGTGGGTGTCCTCGACCATGTTCTGCCGCGAGGTCGTCCGGGAGGTGCTGGAGCTGCCCGAGAGCTGGGACCCGATGGGCGCCGTGGCCGTCGGACACCCGGCCGAGGAGCCGAAGCCGCGCCCCGCGCGGGACGCCGCCGCGTTCGTCGAGGTCCGCTGAGCCGGGCGCGGCAGGGGCGGCCGGGGGCGCGCCGGTCGGACCGGACGGCGTGCGCCGCGAGGACCGTACGGGGCGGGCCGGGCGGAGTCGTCCCGTCCGGGTCCGCGGAGCGCCTACCCTCGTAGGGCACCCCGAGCACCCCTAGGACCTCACCCGTGGCCGGACGTTTCTCCCCCGGACCGACGCGCACCACCGTGCGCGGCGGGCAGGTCGCCGTGCCCGGCGGTGTGCCGCGCCCCGCGTCGGCGCCCGGCCGCCGGCGGACCTGGACGCCGCCGGAGCCCATCGACCTCGGGCTGGTGCTCGGCCCGCTGCGCCGTGGACCCGGCGACCCGACCTTCCGCACGACACCCGACGGTTCCGTGTGGCGGGCCACCCTGACGCCCGCCGGCCCCGGGACCCTGCGCGTGGCACTGCGCGGCGGGGCGGCCGAGGCCGAGGCGTGGGGGCCGGGGGCCGAGTGGCTGCTCGAGCAGCTCCCCGAGCTGCTCGGCGCGGCGGACGACCCGGACGCCTTCGCACCGCGCCACCGGCTGGTCGCGCTGGCCCGGCACCGCCGCCCCGGGCTGCGGCTGACCCGCACCGGGCTGGTGCTGGAGTCGCTGATCCCGTCGGTCCTGGAGCAGAAGGTCACCACCGACGAGGCGTACCGGGCGTGGCGGCTGCTCGTCCGGAGGTTCGGCGAGCCGGCGCCGGGCCCCGCGGTGGGGCGGATGCACGTGATGCCGGCGCCGCGCACCTGGGCGCTGATCCCCTCCTGGGAGTGGCACCGGGCCGGTGTCGACGACAAGCGGGCGTCGACGATCCTGCGCGCGGTGCGGGTCGCGCGGCGGCTGGAGGAGGCCGTGGGCTTCGACCCGGTGAAGGCGCAGGCCCGGCTGGAGCTGATCCCCGGGATCGGGCCCTGGACCTCCGCGGAGGTGGTGCAGCGCAGCCACGGGGCGGCGGACTCGGTGACGGTCGGGGACCTGCACCTGCCGGGGATCGTGGGCTACGCGCTGGCCGGCGACCGGGACGCGGACGACGCGGTCATGCTGTCGCTGCTGGAGCCGTACGCGGGCCAGCGGCACCGTGCGGCCCGGTTCATCCTGCTGTCGGGCCGCACGCCGCCGCGGAGGGTGCCGAAGATGCCCCTGTGGGACATCGGCCGGCTGTAGGCGGCCTACTGGTCCGAGGAGAAGCGGACCGCGCCGGCCGGGATGCGGGCGTCGCACCACACGCGGACGCCCTCGCGCAGTTCGTTGTCGGCGCCGATCGTCGCGCCGTCGCCGACGACCGTGCCGGTCAGGACCGAGCGGGTGCCGATGCGGGACCGCGCGCCGATCAGGGAGTCCGTGATGACGGCGCCCGGCTCGACCACGGCGCCCTCCAGGACCGTGCTGCCGGTGATGCGGGCCCCCTCGCCGACGAACGCGCCCTCGCCGACCACCGTGCCGCCGGTCAGCTTGGCGTCCGCGGCGACGGACGCGGTGGGCAGGACCAGGCGGTCGCCGCAGCGGCCGGGCACCGCCGGGGAGGGGGCGCGGCCGAGGACGAGGTCCGCAGAGCCGCGTACGAAGGCCTGCGGAGTGCCCAGGTCCAGCCAGTAGGTCGAGTCCACCATGCCCTGGAGGTGGGCGCCGGTGGCCAGCAGCTCCGGGAACGTCTCGCGCTCGACCGAGACCGGGCGGCCCGCCGGGATGGTGTCGATGACCGAGCGCCGGAAGACGTACGCCCCCGCGTTGATCTGGTCGGTGACGATCTCCTCGGGGGTCTGCGGCTTCTCCAGGAAGGCCGTCACCCGGCCGGTCGCGTCCGTGGGCACCAGGCCGTACGCCCGCGGGTCCTCGACCCGGGTGAGGTGCAGCGAGACGTCCGCGCCCGAGGTCTCGTGCGTGCGCACCAGCGCCCGGATGTCCAGGCCGGTCAGGATGTCGCCGTTGAAGATCAGGACCGGGTCGTCCGGTCCTGAGCGCAGCCGCGAGGCCACGTTGCGGATGGCTCCGCCGGTGCCGAGGGGCTCCTCCTCGGTGACGTACTCCAGGTGGAGGCCGAGCGCCGAGCCGTCGCCGAAGTGGGGCTCGAAGACCTCGGCCAGGTACGAGGTCGCCAGGACGACGTGCTCGACGCCCGCCGCCCTCGCCCGCGCCAGCTGGTGCGTGAGGAAGGGGACCCCGGCCGCCGGGACCATCGGCTTGGGGGTGTGCACCGTGAGCGGGCGCAGCCGGGTGCCTCTGCCGCCGACCAGGAGGATCGCTTCTGTCACCTGTCGTCTTCGCTTCCTGCCGGGACCGGCCGAACTGTCTTTCGGCCGGTCAGTGTATGCAGACCTTCCGATGGCCGGTCCGACGGCCGCCGCCCTCGCCCCGCGGTGCCCCGCCCCTCACCGGCCCTGGTAGCGGGCCGCCGTGGAGCGGGCCGTGCCGAGCTTGGTGTAGAGACGGCGTCCCGGACATTCCGTGGCGAAGCCGTCCCGGTGACCGGAAATCACATTCAGTCGTACCTTCTGACCTTTTCGGTACAGATTGCCACCGCCGGACGTCAGGTATGTCTTGCCGCGCGGATTGGCCCCGAACAGGCCCAGCTTCCATGCCGTGAGCTTCGCGACGGCCTTGACGGCCGCGCCGGACGGCTTCGAGGAGCCGAAGCTGCCGAGGACGGCGATCCCCATGCTGTTGCTGTTGAAGCCGAGCGTGTGGGCGCCCATGACGGGCTTCGCCACGCCACCGGCGCGGCCCTCGTAGATGTTCCCGCACTTGTCGACGAGGAAGTTGTAGCCGATGTCACGCCAGCCGCTGCTCCTGACGTGATAGCGGTAGATGCTCCGGATCACCGAAGGGGCCTGGGCGCAGCGGTAGTTGTTGCCCGAGGCGGTGTGGTGCACGAAGGCCGCCCTGACCTTCTTCGTGTACACGAAGCCCCGCTCGCGCAGGTTCTCGTCGGCACCCCAGCCCCGGCGCGTGACGATGCGCGGGCGCGGGCCGATGTACGGCTGCACGCGCCGCTCGTCCCGCAAGGCGCCGCGCGCACCGGTGCGTACGGCGCGGACCTCGCCGCGTCCGACCTGTGCGCGTCCGAATTGCCCGGCCAGGAACTCCGCCACGGTCTGCCGCCGGGACAGCTCCGGGAACTGGGTGGCGGAGGCGCGGGGGGCGTCCACCGGAGCGCCCCTCGGGGGCGCCGTGCCGGGGTCGACCAGTTCGAGGTGCAGGCCGCGCGGGAAGGGCGACTCGTCGGAGCCGGGGCCGCGGTCGTCGGCCTCGGCCTGCACCCGCACCTCGACGCCGTTCGAGTTGCCCACCCACAGCGGCGCCGTGGCCCCACGCACCCGGCCCGAGTCACGCTCGGCGGTGTCGGGGTCGGCCGCGTGCTCGTGGTTGTGCGTCTCGACGTCCTGCCAGCCGGACCAGCGGCCGCTGCCGGCGGCCCGGGTGCGGACCTGGACCCGGCCGAACAGCTCGGCGTCCGGATCGTCCCAGATGACACCGACCAGCGAGAACGGCCGTACGTCCCGTCGCAGCAGCCCCTGTTGCGGGACGGCGGCTCCGGCGGCGCGGTCGGCGGGAAGCGGCACGAGGGGAAGGGACTGGGTGCTGCCGGGCAGGGCCGCCGCGGCGGGGGCGGAGGCCGGGGCCGTCCGTGGAGCGGACGAGGCCGAGGCGGGCAGGGCCCCCGGAAGGGCCAGGGCGGCCGCGCACGTGACACCGATCGAGGAAGCAAGAAATCCACGCATGCGAACGATCGTGGACATAGCCATACATATCTGTCCATCGGGGAATTGACGGGTCGTCGGGCCCACTCGTCCGATCCGGCGACCCGTCGGCCGCGACCCGCCCGCCGCCCCCGCGTACCCTGGCCCGCGTGACCGCCACCGACCGCACCCCTGCCGACCTGCTGCGATCCGCGCTCGCCGCGGACCCCGCGCGCCCCCTGGTGACCTTCTACGACGACGCCACGGGTGAACGCGTCGAACTCTCCGTGGCCACCTTCGCCAATTGGGTGGCCAAGACCGCCAATCTGCTGCAGGGCGAGCTGTCCGCCGAGCCCGGCGAACGGGTCGCGCTGCTGCTGCCCGCGCACTGGCAGACGGCGGTGTGGCTGCTCGCCTGCTCCTCCGTGGGCGTGATCGCCGACGTCGACGGCGACGCGGCCGCGGCGGACCACGTCGTCGCGGGGCCCGGCCGGTTCGAGGAGGGGCTCGCCTGCTCCGGGGAGCGCCTCGCCCTCTCGCTGGCCCCGCTGGGCCGCCGCTTCCCCACCCCGCCGGCCGGGTACGCCGACTACGCCGTCGAGGTGCCGAGCCAGGGCGACCGCTTCCAGGCGTACGCCCCGGTGGACCCGGAGGAGCCGGCGCTGATCGTCGCGGGGGCCGAGTACACCGGGGCGGAGGTCGTCGAGCGGGCGCTCGGGGACGCTCCCGGGCTCGACCTCACGGGGCCGGGGTCGCGGATGCTGTCGGCGTTGCCGTACGACACCTGGGAGGGGCTGAGTGCCGGGCTGTACGCGCCTCTGGCGGCCGGCGGGTCCGTGGTGCTGTGCCGGAATCTCGACCGGCTCGGGGCGGATGCGGTGGTTCGGCGGATCGAGAGTGAGCAGGTGACGGCTACCGCGCGGTAGCCCTCCGGGCGTTTCGGGGTGGGCCGGCTGGCCGGGGTCTGGGGGCTTGCGTCGGCCCTCGCGGGGCTTGGCGCCGTGGGGGCCGAGCCCGTCGGGCTGCCTTGCCGCCGTGGGGGTTGCTCGCGCCGTTCCTCGCGCCCCTGAGCGCCGTGGGGGCTGGGGCCGTCGGGCTGCCTTGCCGCCGTGGGGGTTGCTCGCGCCGTTCCTCGCGCCCTTGGCGGCTCGGCGCCGTTGGGGGTGGTCGCTCGTTCGGCTCAGTGTTCTTGGGTCCTTTGTCGCCCCGCGGGTCATGGTCGTAGGAGCACGGGACGCTCGTACGCCAGGAGGGGTGGATCCACACGTGACCGACACCGCCGCGGGCCCTCCCTCCGGACGCCCGGGCGATGACGCGCCTGAGCCCGCGGTCGTGCTGGGGCCGGGTCTGAGAGCGTCGGCCACCGGGGCGGGACTCGCGCGCCGCCGCAAGCGGTGGCTGCGCTACACCGCGATCGGTGTCGCCGTCGTGCTGGCGTGCGCGGCGGGAGCGGGCTGGGCCGTCTACGAGAAGCTGGACTCGAACATCACCGCGGACAACGACGCGGCCGCCGAACTCGCCCGGTACGAGAAGGAGCGGCCCACCTCGCTCGTCCGCGGCGCGCAGAACATCCTGCTGATCGGGTCGGACTCCCGCTCGGGCGACGGCAACCGCAAGTACGGGCGGGATTCGGGCACCGAGCGGTCCGACACCACGATCCTGCTGCACCTGGCGGCCGACCGGCACAACGCGACGGCCGTCTCGCTGCCCCGCGACCTGATGGTGGACGTGCCCGGCTGCCGCCGCCCGGACGGCAGCCGCACGGAACCGGTCTTCGCGATGTTCAACTACGCCTTCCAGACCGGTGGTTCGGCGTGCACGGTCCGCACGGTCGAGAAGCTCACCAACGTGCGGGTCGACCATCACGTGGTCGTCGACTTCAGCGGCTTCAAGGAGATGGTCGACGCGGTCGACGGCGTCCGGGTGTGTCTGAAGGAGCCGATCGACGACAAGGCCGCCAAGCTGCGGCTGCCCGCGGGCCGGGTGAAGCTCGACGGCGAGCAGGCCCTCGGCTACGTCCGCGCCCGCAAGAGCATCGGCGACGGCAGCGACACCGACCGCATGGACCGCCAGCAGCGCTTCCTCGGCGCGCTCGTCAACAAGGTGCAGAGCAACGACGTCCTGCTCAACCCGACGAAGCTGTATCCGCTGCTCGACGCGGCGACCTCGTCCCTCACCACGGACCCCGCCCTGGCGAGCCTGCGCGGGCTGTACCAACTCGTGCGCGGCATGCGCGACATCCCCACCGAGCGAGTGCGCTTCCTGACGGTGCCCAGGACGTCGTACACCTACAACGCCAATCGCGACCAGCTCGTGGAGCCCGCGGCCGACCGGCTCTTCGCCCGGCTGCGCGCGGACGAGCCGGTGGAGGTCTCCAAAGGGCTTCCGGAGGACTCCGCCGCGGAAAGCCGCGGCACGGACCCGCAAACCGAGGAGAACTCGTACGAGCGGGGTGACGAAGAGCCGTACGACTCCTCGCCCGATTCCGACGACCGGCCCGCACGCGACTACGCAGAGACATCACACGGTGACGCCAAGTCCGGGGAAAAGCGCCCCGACAGCCCAGTTGAGAGCCCCGAACCGGCTCCGACCTTCCGGGGCAACACGGCGGCCGACGACGGCTGCGAGTAAAGCGCTCGCCAAGCCGGGGAACATCAGTCCCAAGAAATAGGACGGATTGCCCAGTTGTAGGGAAGTGGAATTTGTCACCGTCGTCGCTCCACGCTGAACTGGGCGGATAGTGTGAGCGATCCGGTGCACCCGGCCGCGAGGTCATCCCTCAGGGTCGCGCACTGCTTGACCGAGACCCGAGCGCCTTCTTGAGGGGGGTAAGGCGCCGCGTGGCCCCGACGGAGGATTCAGACAACCGTGGACGCGCAAGGCCGTGGGCGGGCGGACGACATCGACCCCGCAGACCAGTGGGTACTCAACCCGGACACCGGCGAATACGAACTGCGACTGAGTCCTTCCGCAGCGCAACCGGCAGTCCCCCGACCTCGCAGGACCGCCACCGGTGGCGGGACCCGGACGCGCAGGGCGCCGGACCGGGAGGCGAACGACACTCTCGCCCCCGACACGCTGCCCGGACCGCGGCGCCGCCGCGGCGCGCCCCCCGAGCCGGCGCCGCCCCCGGGCCGGCGCCGCTCGCGCCCCGCGAAGAAGCCCAAGCAGTCGAAGGCGAAGAAGATACTGCTGTGGACCGGTGGTTCCATGGCCTTCGTCCTCGTCGGTGTGAGTGCCGCGGGTTACCTGTACCTCAAACACCTCGAGGGAAACGTCAACACGACGGACGTCGGCAGCGCGGGCAGCGAGGGCTTCAGCAAGGACGAGGCCTTCGACATCCTGATCATCGGAACCGACAAGCGCACCGGCAAGGGCAACGGCGGCTACGGCGACAAGAACAGCGTCGGGCACGCGGACACCAACATCCTGCTGCACGTCGCCAAGGACCGCACGAACGCCACGGCGGTGAGCATCCCGCGCGACCTGATCACCGACGTCCCGGACTGCCCGACCATCCAGCCCGACGGCTCCGAGAAGGTCATCGCGGGCAGCCGGAGCGTCCGCTTCAACACCAGTCTCGGGCAGGGCGATCGGGACCCCGGCTGCACCATGCGCACGGTCCAGGCCCTCACCGGCATCAAGCCCGACCACTTCATGATGGCGGACTTCAACGCGGTCAAGACGCTGACCTCCGCGGTCGGCGGCGTCGAGGTCTGCGTGGCCCACCCGGTGGACGACAAGGAGTCGCACCTGAAGCTGCCGAAGGGGAAGTCGACGGTCGCGGGCGAGCAGGCGCTGGCCTTCGTGCGCACCCGGCACAGCTTCGGCAACCAGGGTGACCTCGACCGCATCAAGGTGCAGCAGCAGTTCCTCGGTTCGCTGATGCGCAAGATGTCCTCCAGCGACACCCTGACCAGCCCCGCGAAGCTCTACAAGCTGGCCGAGGCCGCCACCAAGGCGCTGACCGTCGACACCGGCATCGGCAAGGTCAGCACGCTCAAGGACGTGGCGATGGAGCTGAAGAAGGTGCCGCCGAAGAACATCACCTTCACCACGCTGCCGGTGCTCGACAACCCCGCCGAGAAGGTGAAGGCGACGGTCGTCGTCAACGAGTCCAAGGCCAAGCCGCTCTTCGAGGCCATCAAGAACGACGTGTCGCTCACCGCGGTGAAGCAGAAGGAGAAGAAGGAGAAGGCCGCCGTGGCCGCCCGCCTCAAGGGTCCCCGCTCCGACGCCTCCGACATCCGGGTCGACATCTACAACGGCGGTGCCGAGGCAGGCTCCGCACAGCAGACTCTCAGCTGGCTGCAGAATGATGAGGGCGTGCTGAAGTCGAGCCAGCTCGGAAACGCCGGCGAAACGCTGAGCAAGACCACCCTGGAGTACTCTCCCGACCAGGCGGATCAGGCGCGCAAGCTGGCCGACCTCATGGGACTGCCGGCTTCCGCGATGAAGCCCGGCAAGAGCGAGAAGAACGCCCAGGGGCTGCCCGCGATCGTGCTGACCCTCGGCGAGGACTTCAAGGGCGCTGGTGTGCCGCTGACGAGTTCGTCGGTGGACCTGGACGTCGACAAGTCCACGGCGGACAAGCAAGTGTGCGCCAGTTGATGACCTGACGGGTCCGTCACGCGTCCAACCTTCAGGGGCGCTCGTGCGTCCAACCGGACGCGGGACGGACCCGTTTGTCAGGTTCAGGGTGGGGAGGCAGGGGAGATGGCGCAGAGCGGTGTGCGTGGGGAGGGGGCACGGTCACGTGTCCGGCACGCGGGAGAACTGGGCTGGGACGACAGTCTGTACGACGAGAACGGCGATCCGGTTCAACCGGCCGGCGAACCGGTGCGGGAGGCCGGCGGGCAGGTCCGGGACGAGTCCGGCTCCGCGGCCGCTCCGGAGGACGGCGACGACCCGGCACCCGAGACACAGGACCACGGCGGCCGGCACGGCGGCGGGCAGCGGCGGCCGGGCGGAGAGGGCCGCAGGCCGCGTCGCAGACGCCGGGCCCTGCGCTGGTCGGCGACGGTCCTGGCGGTCCTGATACTCGGCACCGCGGGTGCCGGTTATCTCTACTACCAGCACCTGAACGACAACATCCACAAGGACGACCTGAACATCGGCGACGCCAAGGACAGGGCCGCCGCGCCCACGCCGAACGCCGCCGGGCAGACCCCGCTGAACATCCTGCTGATCGGCTCCGACGCGCGGGACACCAAGGAGAACCAGAAGCTCGGCGGCGCCAGGGAGACGTTCGGCGGCGTCCCGCTCGCGGACGTCCAGATGCTGCTGCACCTCTCCGCGGACCGCACCAACATGTCGGTGGTCAGCATGCCGCGCGACACCCTGGTGCAGATACCCAAGTGCACGGACCCCGACGAGCAGCGCGTGTACCAGGCGACCGTCGGACGGGTGATGACCAACCAGTCGCTCGGACGCGGAGGTCCGGGCTGCACGGTGGCCACCTGGGAGAAGCTGACGAAGATCCACATCGACCACTTCATGCAGATCGACTTCTCGGGTGTGGTGGCGATGGCGGACGCGATCGGCGGCGTCCCGGTCTGCGTGGACGCCAACATCCACTCCAAGGACAGCCAGGGCCACGGCTCCGGGCTGAAGCTGGAGAAGGGCACCACCTCGATCAAGGGCAAGCAGGCCCTGGAGTGGCTGCGCACCCGGTACGGCTTCGAGGACGGCAGCGACCTGGCACGCGCCAGGGCGCAGCACCAGTACATGAACTCGATGGTCCGCGAGCTGCGCGAGAACGCCACCGTCAGCAACCCCAACAAGCTGCGCAAGCTCGCCGAGACGGCGACGAAGGCCCTGACCGTCGACGACGGCCTCGGCACCGTGAAGAAGCTCTACGACCTCGGCAACGAGCTGAAGAAGGTCTCGCCGGAGCGCATCACGATGACGACGATGCCCAACCGGTACGTCGGCGCCCGGGTCGAGCCCACCGACGACGCGACCAAACTGTTCCGCCTGGTGCGCGAGGACATCGCGCTCGACGGCAAGAACAAGAAGTCCGACGCGGACAAGACGTCCTCGGACCCGGCCTCCGAGGACGAGCGGATCGGTGTGACGGTGCAGAACGGCACCCGCACCTCGGCCCTTGCCCCGGTCCCCGGACGCGCGAGCACCGTGAGTCAGCTGCTCGTCGGCAAGGGGTTCCTGCGGACAACGGCGGACACCACGACGGCGAGCGCCGAGGACGAGACGGTGATCCGCTACCCGAGCGCCGACCTGGAGGGCGACGCCCAGCGGGTCGCCAAGGCCCTCAAGATCCCCCTGAGCGCGGTCGAGGAGTCCCAGGACGTCTCGGGTGTCACGCTGGTGGTCGGCGCCGACTGGCGCGAGGGAACGGCGTACAAGGCCAAGGCGCGCGACGACAGGACGCCGAAGACGGCGGACGCCCTCAACGGCGCGGACGACGGGGCCTGCATGCACGTGAACCCGAACTTCACCTGGTCCTGACACGGGTCGGGCCCCTCCCCGGCGGTGACGCCGGGGAGGGGCCCGACCATGGACGGAGGGAAGGTCAGCCGGCGCTCAGCACCGCCGGACGGCGCGAGGCGATGACCTTCCGGGCCAGCGCCTTCGGGCTGGTGAGGAAGCCCCAGCCCCAGCACATGTGCATCGTCGCGAGCGCGACCGGGATCCGCAGGCGGGCCTTCAGCGGCAGGCCCTTGCCCGCGGGTATCGAACCGAGCACGATCGCCGCGAGGTAGCCGCCGGGGACCAGCAGCGCCCAGGGCGTCACCGCGAGGCCGGCCACCACGCCCGCCGCGATCGCGCACACGGCGGTCGGCGGCGCGAGGTAGCGCAGGTTGATGGAGCCCTCGTGGTAGCGGGCGACGACATGGCGCCAGCGCCCGTAGTCCTTGTACTGCTTGGCGAGGGCCCGCACGGAGGGCCTCGGGCGGTACGACACCCGGAGCTCGGGCGAGAACCAGATGAGGCCGCCCGCCTCGCGGATCCGGAAGTTCAGCTCCCAGTCCTGGGCCCGTATGAACTCCTCGTTGTAACCGCCCTGGCGCTCCAGGGCCTCGCGCCGGAAGACGCCGAGGTAGACCGTCTCGGCGGAGCCGGCCTCACCGCCCGTGTGGAACGCCGCGTTGCCCACGCCGATCTTCGACGTCATCGCGGCGGCGACCGCGCGCTCCCAGTCGTTCTCGCCCTCGGCGTGCATGATCCCGCCGACGTTCTGCGCGCCCGTCTCCGCCAGCAGGCGGACCGCGGTCGCGATGTAGTTCGGCGACAGGATGCCGTGCCCGTCGACGCGCACGACGACGGGATGCCTGGACGCCTTGATCGCGGCGTTCAGCGCGGCGGGGGTGCGCCCTGTCGGGTTCGGCACCGTGTGGACGCGCGGGTCTTCGCGTACGAGCCCGGCGGCGATCTCGTCCGTGCGGTCCGATGACGGACCGAGGGCGATGACCACCTCCATCTCGCCGTCGTACTCCTGCGCCAGGATCGCTTGGACGGCCCCGCGCAGATGCCGCTCCTCGTTGAGGACGGGCATGATCACAGAAACGGCGGGGGGCCGCACGTCAGACTTCTCGCTCATCGGACGTCACGTTACCGCGAACGGGGGACACCGGTGCGCGCCGCAGGGGTCAGGACCCGGGCCGCAGATCGTATCGGCCTACCGTGCTCACGGATTCCCACGCCCGGCCCTCGCGGAGGCCCCCCTTGCCCACGCAGCCCACGCCGCCCCGTCCGCCCACCGCACCCGTGCCCCGGCCACCCGGGCCGTCCCGCTCCCGGAAGCCCCGCGCGGCACGCAAGAAGCCTCGCTGGGCCATGCGGACGGTGACCACGCTCTCCGTGGTCGTCCTCGCGTCCGCCGGCATCGGGCACGCGGTGGTCACCAACCTCGACGCGGACATCGCCCGGGTCGACCCCTTCAAGGACATGAAGAACCGTCCCGAGGGCGGCACCGGCATGAACGTGCTGCTCGTCGGCACCGACGGCCGGGACCGGATCACCCCGGAGGAGAAGGCCAGGTACCGGCTGGGCGGCGCGCCCTGCCACTGCACGGACACGATCATGATCGTGCACATCTCGGAGGACCGGGAGCGGGCCAGCATCGTCAGCCTGCCGCGCGACTCCTACGCCGAGACGCCCGCGCACACCGACCAGATCACCGGCAAGCGGCACGAGCCGCACCCGGTCAAGCTCAACGCCGCCTACGCCGAGGGCGGTCCGCAGCTGACCGTGCGCACGGTCGAGAACATGACCCACGTCAAGATCGACCACTACCTGGAGGTCGACTTCACCAGCTTCATGAAGACGGTGGACGTGCTCGGCGGCGTGGAGATCTGCACCGCGCAGCCGCTCAAGGACACCTACACCGGGCTCGACCTGCCGGCCGGCTCGCACGCGCTGAGCGGCGGGCAGGCGCTGCAGTACGTCCGCTCCCGGCACGTCGACAGCGCCTCCGACCTCGGCCGGATGCAGCGCCAGCAGCGCTTCCTCGCGGCGATGATCGAGAAGGCCACCTCGTCCGGGGTCCTGCTGAACCCGATGAAGTTCCGCGACATCACGCACGCGGTGCTCGGCTCGGTGCGCGCGGACAAGGCGTTCGGCACCGACGAGCTGCTGGACCTGGGGCGGGCGATGCGGAACTTCTCGCCCTCCTCCTCGGAGTTCACCACGGTGCCGATCGGCGAGATGGCCTACGCCGTGAAGGGCATCGGCTCCACGCTGAAGTGGGACCGGGCCAAGGCGGCGAAGCTGTTCAGGGCGCTGCGCGAGGACGAGCCGCTGGCCCGGCACAAGGCCCGCAGCAAGGCGCTGCGGGTGGACGTGGCCCCGCAGCAGATCCGGGTCCAGGTGGAGAACGGGACGCCGACGGAGGGCCTCGGCAAGCGCGTCGACGCCGCGCTCGCCCGGACCGGCTTCCTCACCACCCGGCTGCCGTCGAACGCGGCCGACCGGACCGTACGGCGCACCGTCGTCGCCTACGACCCGCGCTGGGACCGCTCGGCGAGGTCCCTGGCCACCGCCCTGCCCGGCTGCGAGCTGCGGGCGGTCAGGGGCCAGGGGCCGACGCTGAAGGTGATCACGGGGGCGGACTACAAGGGCGTGCAGCGGGTCAAGGCCGCGGATCCCTACCAGGGCGAGTTCGGCGTGGTGACGGGCGACCAGGTGGTGTGCCCGTAGCCGGGAGACGCCACCAGGTGGTGTGCCCGGGGAGCCGGGGGCCGGGCGGGCTCAGTCGTCCAGGCCCTCGGCGGCGCGCTTCTCCCGCAGCTCCATGATCGCGCGGCGCCGGGCGAGCCGGTGCGTGCGGCGGATCTGCGCCTCCTGGCAGCGGCGCTCGTCGCGCTCGGTCTCCGGCAGCACCTGCGGTACCCGGCGGGGCTTGCCGTCGGCGTCGACGGCCGCGAAGACGAGGTAGGCGGAGCCGACCTGGGTGGCCGGGGCGGACTCGTTCCAGCGCTCGGCGAGGACCCGTACGCCGACCTCCATGGAGGTCCGGCCGGTCCAGTTCACCTGGGCCTTCACATGGACGAGGTCACCCACGCGGACCGGCTCCAGGAAGGCCATCTCGTCCATCGAGGCGGTGACGGCGGGTCCGCCCGAGTGCCGTCCGGCCACCGCGCCCGCCGCGTCGTCGACCAGCTTCATGATCACGCCGCCGTGCACCGTGCCCAGCAGGTTGGTGTCGGCGTGGGTCATGATGTGGCTGAGCGTCGTCCGGGACGCCGAGGTCGGTTTGCCGGGGATGTCGTCCCGAGCCGCTGATTCCGGGGCGGGGGCCTGGTCTGTCATGGCCTCCACCTTATGCCGGGCCGATATGTGTCAGCTTCGCAACAGCACTGGCCCTATTTTCCCTCGAACCTTGTAAGGCACGTGGTACGGCACTGCACACTGGGCGGCATGAACGATTGGCCCGACGGGTGGTCCGACGACAACCGCAGCAACCGGTACGGCGGCGGCAGCGCGAGCGCCCAGCCCGAGAGCGCGCGTGTGATGCGCCAGGTACGGCGTCCGGCGACCCCCGGGCCCGGCCGCTCCGCGCCGCCGTACGGCGGGGTGCCGCAGCAGCCGACCTACGTCGACGGCCAGGGCTACGACGACGGGCCGGGCCGTGACGGATACAACACCGGCCAGGTCTACGGGACGCCGGACGGCGGCGGCCACGGTGGTCCCGGCGGCCGGGGCCCGCGCTCCGCGCCGGACTGGCGCAGGCGGATCAAGTGGACCGCGCTGACCCTGGTCACGCTGCTGGTCGTGGTCTCCGTCGGCACGTACTTCTGGGCCGACTCCAAGCTGCACCGTGACGTCGACCTCTCCAAGGTGATCGACCGGCCGGAGGCGGGCGAGGGGACGAACTACCTCATCGTCGGCTCCGACAGCCGCGCCGGGATGTCCAGCGAGGAGAAGAAGAAGCTGCACACCGGGTCCGCCGAGGGCAAGCGCACGGACTCGATGATGATCCTGCACACCGGCGGGAACGGCTCGACGCTGATCTCCCTGCCCCGCGACTCCGACGTCGAGATCCCCACCTTCAAGGGCTCCGACTCCGGCAAGACGTACCAGGGCACGGGCCGGCACGTGAAGCTGAACGCGGCGTACGCCGAGGACGGGCCCGAACTGCTGGTCCGCACCGTCGAGTTCAACACCGGCCTGCGCATCGACCACTACGTGGAGATCGGCTTCGCGGGCTTCGCGAACATCGTCGACTCGGTCGGCGGCGTGGAGATCGAGATTCCCAAGGGCGGCATGAAGGACACCAAGTCCGGTGCCGACTTCGAGGCGGGCAAGCAGACCCTGGACGGGCAGCAGGCCCTCGCCTTCGTGCGCACCCGGTACGCGCTCGCGGGCAGCGACCTGGACCGTACGAAGAACCAGCAGAAGTTCCTCTCGGCGCTGGCCAACCAGGTCGCGACGCCGAGCACGATCCTGAACCCCTTCAAGCTGTACCCGACGATGAGCGCGGGCCTGGACACCCTGATCGTGGACAAGGACATGGGCCTGTTCGACCTGGGCGACATGTTCTGGGCGATGAAGAGCGTCAGCGGCGGCGACGGCACCTCGATGAACATGCCGATCTCGGGCTCCACCGGCGGCAACCTCGTCTGGGACAAGGCCAAGGTGAAGACCCTGGTGAACGAGCTGAAGAACGACGAGAAGGTGACGGTGTCGGGCAACTGAGCCCACCCGCACCGCACGTGAGAGGGCCCCGCCGGTCACACCGGCGGGGCCCTCTCACGCATACGGGAGAAGCGGTTACGGCAGGTTCCTGGCCATCACGATCCGCTGGACCTGGTTCGTGCCCTCGTATATCTGGGTGATCTTCGCGTCGCGCATCATGCGCTCGACCGGGTAGTCGCGCGTGTAGCCGTAGCCGCCCAGGAGCTGGACGGCGTCCGTGGTGACCTCCATGGCCACGTCGGAGGCGAAGCACTTGGCGGCGGCGCCCTGGAAGGTGAGGTCCTTGTCCCCACGCTCGGACTTGGCGGCGGCCGCGTAGGTGAGCTGGCGGGCGGCCTCGATCTTCATGGCCATGTCGGCGAGCATGAACTGGATGCCCTGGAAGTCGGCGATCGGCTTGCCGAACTGCTTGCGCTCCTGGACGTAGCCCTTGGCGTAGTCCAGGGCGCCCTGCGCGATGCCCAGCGCCTGCGCCGCGATGGTGATGCGGGTGTGGTCCAGGGTCTTCATCGCGGTGGCGAAGCCGGTGCCCTCCTCGCCGATCATGCGGTCGGCGGGGATGCGCACGTTGTCGAGGTAGACCTCGCGGGTCGGGGAGCCCTTGATGCCGAGCTTCCGCTCCGGGGCGCCGAAGGAGACGCCCTCGTCCGACTTCTCGACCACGAAGGCGCTGATGCCCTTGGAGCGCTTGGTGGGGTCGGTCACCGCCATGACCGTGTAGAACTCGCTGACGCCGGCGTTGGTGATCCAGCGCTTCACGCCGTTGAGGATCCAGTGGTCGCCGTCGCGGACCGCCTTCGTCTTCATGCCCGCGGCGTCCGAGCCGGCGTCCGGCTCGGAGAGGCAGTAGGAGAACATCCCGTCGCCCTTGGCGAGCGGGGTCATGTACCGCTTCTTCAGGTCCTCGGAGCCGGAGAGGATCACCGGGAGCGAGCCCAGCTTGTTCACGGCCGGGATCAGGGAGGAGCTGGCGCACACCCGCGCCACCTCCTCGATCACGATGACGGTGGCCAGCGCGTCCGCGCCGGCGCCGCCGTACTCCTCGGGGACGTGCACCGCGTGCAGGTCGTTCGCGGTCAGGGCGTCCAGCGCCTCCTGCGGGAAACGGGCTTCCTCGTCCACCGCGGCGGCGTACGGCGCGATCTTCGCCTCGGCCAGC
The DNA here is from genome assembly GCF_053611025.1 of Streptomyces sp. NPDC054842. NCBI lineage: Bacteria > Bacillati > Actinomycetota > Actinomycetes > Kitasatosporales > Streptomycetaceae > Streptomyces > Streptomyces sp. NPDC054842. The sequence goes on along the minus strand of NZ_JBSGZN010000001.1, from coordinate 364,571 downwards.
GCACGGATCGCGTCCCGGAGCATGTCGTGCTCCTCGGACGGGCGGTACAGGTCGAAATCAGCCGATCCGGCCAAGGTCTCTCACGCTCCAAGGACGCTAATTACCGTTAAGTAACCCAAATTTTAGGGGTCTGCCCACGCGGGGGATACGTGAGCTTGGCGACAGGGGGGAAGTTGCCCGGTGAGAGGCCCCGTCACGCCCCGACTATGCTCGGGCCCGCACCGCAGAAAGAAGTCCGCCTGGAAGCACGGGAGCACCGCATGGCCCTCAGGATCACCGTGATCGGCACCGGCTACCTCGGCGCCACGCATGCCGCGGCCATGGCGGAACTCGGTTACGAGGTCCTCGGTCTCGACGTGGTGCCCGAGAAGATCGAGATGCTCCAGCGGGGCGAGGTCCCGATGTACGAGCCCGGTCTCGAGGAGCTGCTCCGCAAGCACGTCGCGGGCATCGAGGGATCCAGCGGCCGGCTGCGCTTCACGATGGACTGGGCCGAGGTCGGCGCGTTCGGCGACGTGCACTTCGTCTGCGTGAACACCCCGCAGAAGCACGGTGAGTACGCCTGCGACATGTCGTACGTGGACGCCGCGTTCGAGTCGCTCGCCCCGCATCTGCGCGGTCCCGCGCTCGTCGTCGGCAAGTCGACCGTGCCCGTGGGCTCGGCGGACCGGCTCGCGGCGCGGCTGGCGGAGCTGGCACCGGCCGGCGAGGACGCCGAGCTGGCCTGGAACCCGGAGTTCCTGCGCGAGGGGTTCGCCGTGCAGGACACGCTGCATCCCGACCGCATCGTCGTGGGCGTCCGCAGCGACCGCGCCGAGAAGCTGCTGCGGGAGGTCTACACGACGCCCGTGGCCGAGGGCTCGCCGTTCGTGGTGACCGACTTCCCGACCGCGGAGCTGGTGAAGACCTCCGCGAACTCCTTCCTCGCCACCAAGATCTCGTTTATCAACGCCATGGCCGAGGTGTGCGAGGCGGCCGGCGGTGACGTCGCCAAGCTGGCCGAGGCGATCGGGCACGACGACCGGATCGGCAAGAAGTTCCTGCGGGCCGGGATCGGCTTCGGCGGCGGCTGTCTGCCGAAGGACATCCGCGCCTTCATGGCCCGCGCCGGCGAGCTGGGCGCCGACCAGGCGCTGACCTTCCTGCGCGAGATCGACTCGATCAACATGCGCCAGCGCGGCCAGATGGTGGAGCTGGCGCGCGAGGCGCTCGGCGGGGGTCCCTTCCTGGGCAAGCGGGTCGCCGTACTCGGCGCGACCTTCAAGCCGGACTCCGACGACGTACGGGACTCGCCCGCGCTGAACGTGGCCGGGCAGATCCACCTCCAGGGCGGCCAGGTCACGGTGTACGACCCGAAGGGCATGGAGAACGCCCGCCGGATCTTCCCGACGCTCGGGTACGCCGACTCGGCGGTGGAGGCGGTGCGCGGCGCCGACGTGGTGCTGCACCTGACCGAGTGGCGCGAGTTCCGCGAGCTGGACCCGGCGGTACTGGGCGGGGCGGTCACCGCCCGGCTGGTCCTGGACGGCCGCAACGCCCTGGACCCGGAGCTGTGGCGCCGGGCCGGCTGGACCTACCGCGCGATGGGCCGGCCCACGGCGTAGCGTCCGCCGCGCAGGACGCCGAAGGACGCCGGTCCGGCCGAGGCTCAGTCGGCCGGACCGGCGTCCTCGCTCATTCTCCCCCGGCGCGCCGCCGGGCGTGGGCACAAGCCGTCACTTCGCGCGGTAGCGGCGCATCTTGGCGCGGGCCCCGCAGACGGACATGGAGCACCAGCGGCCGCGTCCGGCCGGGCTGCGGTCGTAGTACGCCCAGTGGCAGTCCGGTGCCTCGCAGGCCTTCAGGCGGAGCCAGGTGCCCTCCACGAGGGCCTGGGCGACCGCCGCCGCCACCCGGGAGGCCAGCGGCGCCGGGTCGGCCGCGGTGAGCGAGGCGGCGCCGTCGCCGTCCACGGTCACCAGCAGGGGCGCCGCGGCCAGCAGCCGGCCCAGCGGGGTCACCTCGCGGTGCGGCGGATGCCCCGCGTGGGCCAGGCACACCGCGCGCAGCGACTCGCGCAGTTCGCGCGCCGCCGGTCCGTCCGCCTCCGCGAGTCCGTAGGGCGCCCGTCCCTCCTCCGTGTCGAGCCGGTCGGCGCCCGACTCGATGTCCAGGGTGTTCACCAGCGCCTGGACCAGGGCCAGGCCGCCGGGCGCGGGCGCACGGTCATTCATGCTTGCGACGTTACCTCTTGTGCGGGAGCATGCAGTAACCGTTACTGGTTACCCGCTTCTACCGGTAACCGCATTCGGTGACCGCATTCCGCAGGAGACACAGGAGGAAGTCATGGCTCTGGCCGAACTGGGCGCCGTCGTCCTGGACTGTCCCGACCCCCGCGCCCTGGCCGGGTTCTACGCCGAGATGCTCGGCGGGACGGTCGAGGGCGACGGGGACTGGGTGGACCTGACGGTGCCGGGGGGCCGGACGCTGGCGTTCCAGGCCGCGCCCGGATTCGTACCGCCGAAGTGGCCCGCCGCCGAGCATTCGCAGCAGTTCCACCTGGACCTGATGGTGGCCGACCTGGACACGGCCGAGAAGGGCGTGCTGGCACTGGGCGCGAGGCCGCTGGACACCGAGGACCGCTCGCGCACGTTCCGGGTGTACGCCGATCCCGCGGGGCACCCGTTCTGCCTCTGCGTGACCGCCCAGCCGTAGCGGGGCCCCGCGCCCGCCTCAGCTGTCGAGTTCGGAGATCTTCGCGGTGGACGGCTCGCGCCGTGACTGCGCGGCGCGGGCCGTGAAGTCCGCGTTGCGCAGCACCCGCTGGACGTTGCCCCAGGTGAGCAGGGCGATGTCGGACTCGGGCCAGCCGCGGTCCAGCAACTCGGCGACCAGGAGCGGGTAGCACGAGGTGTCCGTGAGGCCGCGGGGGTGCGCCGCCCCCGTGTCGTACGTCCCCGAGAGGCCGACGCACTCGGGTCCCGCGAGCGCGCGCACGTGGTCGAGGTGGTCGGCCACGTCGGGCACCGAGGGGCCCGTCTGCTCGGCCGTCAGCGGCACCAGGCACAGCCCGTGGGCGGCTCCCAGCTCGGTGAGCACCTCGTCGGGCAGGTTGGCCGGGTGGGGGCGCAGCGAGCGGGCCGCGGACCGGACGAAGACCACCGGCGCCTTGGAGACCGCGAAGGCGCGGCGGACCGTGGCGTCGGAGGCGCCGGAGAGGTCCGGGAGGACTCCCAGGCGGTTCATCTCGCGGACCACCTCCTCGCCGAACCGGGTCAGGCCCGTCCCGCTCGCCCAGCTGGTGCCCGCGAGCGTGAGGAAGCGGAGCCCGAGGCCGCGCAGCGCCCGCAGGATGCCCAGGGAGTCGCCGAGGGCGGGGGCGCCGGCGGGGCCCAGCAGCACGGCGATGCGGCCGCAGTGGCGGGCGTCGGTGATCTGGCCCGCGCTGTACGCGAGGCGCAGGCCCTCGGGGTGGGCCTGGACCACCGTCTTCACCAGGTCGATCTGGTCCAGGGTGGCGCCGACGGCCCGGTCGCCGGCCAGTCCCTCGGGCAGGTGCAGCGACCAGAACAGCGCGCCGACGTGTCCGGCCCGCAGCCGCGGGACGTCCGTGTCCAGGGCGCTCTCGCCCAGCTCCAGGTCGTACCAGGGCAGGTGGCGCAGCGCCCACGGCAGGCCCGTGTAGCCGTCGGCGACGGGGTGCTCGGCGAGCAGGGCGCAGGCACGCTCCAGCGCCTCTGGGGAGACGGCGGGCGCTTCCTCGGCGTGCTGTGGCGGCGCGGTCGCGGGCAGCGCGACGGGCCGGTCGAGTCCGCCCACCTCGGCGGTGCTGTGCAGGTCGTCCTGGAGGTCTGCCATGGCCGGCTCCGTACGTCAGCGTGATCGCAGTACGGTCACCGTCGCACGGAGGTCCGGGGGCTTCTCGGTGGGTGGGGCGTTCGGGGGTACGGACCCCCGGACGCCGCGGCACCGTTCAGCAGTCGAGCTGCTCCAGCGTGGCGTTCGAGGGACCCCGGCCGGCCCGCAGGTCACGGGCCACGTCCTCGGCCGCGCCCAGCACCCGTACCGCGTTCTGCCAGGTCAGCTTGGCGAGGTCGGCGCGGGACCAGCCGCGGTCGAGCAGTTCCGCGACGAGGTTCGGGTAGCCGGAGACGTCGTCCAGGCCCTGGGGCGTGAACGCCGTGCCGTCGTAGTCGCCGCCGATGCCGAGGTGGTCGACGCCGGCCACCTCGCGCATGTGGTCCAGGTGGTCGGCGACCGTGGAGACGGTGGCGACGGGGCGCGGGTTCGTCTCCTCGAAGGCGCGGTGGACCTTCATCGCCTCGGCGGTGGTGTCGAGGTGGTGGAAGCCGTGCGCGCGCATGTTGTCGTCCGCCGCGGCCGTCCAGTCGACGGCGGCCTGGAGGACGAACTTGGGCACGAAGGTCACCATCGCCACTCCCCCGTTGGCGGGCAGCCGCTCCAGGACGTCGTCCGGGATGTTGCGCGGGTGGTCGCACACCGCGCGCGCGGAGGAGTGGGAGAAGATCACCGGCGCGGCGCTGGTGTCGAGCGCGTCGCGCATCGTCGTCGCCGCCACGTGCGAGAGGTCCACGAGCATGCCCTCGCGGTTCATCTCCCGGACCACCTCGCGGCCGAACGCGGACAGACCGCCCACGCGCGGCACGTCCGTCGCCGAGTCGGCCCAGGCGATGTTGTCGTTGTGCGTGAGCGTCATGTACCGCACGCCCAGCGCGTACAACTGCCGCAGCGCACCGAGGGAGTTGTCGATGGAGTGCCCGCCCTCGGCGCCCATCAGGGAGGCGATACGGCCCTCCGCGCGCGCCGCCTCCATGTCCGCGGCGGTCAGCGCGGCCCGCAGGTCGGCCGGGTGACGGTCGATCAGCTGCCGTACACAGTCGATCTGTTCGAGCGTCGCCGTCAGGGCGCCCGGCAGGTCCGAGCGCACGTACACCGACCAGTACTGGGCGCCGACCCCGCCCGCGCGCAGCCGCGCCAGGTCGGTGTGCAGGTGGGCGCTCTGGTCGGACGCGATGTCGCGGGCGGCGAGGTCGTAGCGGACCTGCTCGCGCAGGGCCCACGGGAGATCGTTGTGCCCGTCGACCACGGGGAATTCGGCGAGCAACTCGCGGGCGAGGTCCAGGGAGGACATCCGCGTCACTTCCCGAACCCGAAGCCGCCGCCCGCGCCTTCGACCTTGGTGCGCAGCCGCTTGCCCTTCTCGGTGGCCTGGTCGTTCAGCTCCTGCTGGAACTCCCGCATGCGGGCGAGGAGTTCCTCGTCGTGCGCGGCGAGGATACGGGCGGCCAGCAGGCCGGCGTTGCGCGCGCCCCCGACGGAGACGGTCGCGACGGGGACGCCGGCGGGCATCTGCACGATGGACAGCAGCGAGTCCATCCCGTCCAGGTACTTGAGCGGCACCGGCACCCCGATGACGGGCAGCGGGGTGACCGAGGCGAGCATGCCGGGCAGGTGGGCGGCGCCGCCCGCGCCCGCGATGATCGCCTTCAGACCGCGCTCCGCGGCGTGCTCGCCGTACGCGATCATCTCGCGCGGCATCCGGTGCGCGGAGACGACGTCCACCTCGTAGGCGATCTCGAACTCGTCGAGGGCCTTCGCGGCGCCCTCCATGACGGGCCAGTCGGAGTCGGACCCCATGACGATGCCGACGACGGGCGACTGCGGGGACGTGCTCATTCGGTGATCGTGCCTCTCAGGTAGCCGGCTGCGTGCCGGGCGCGATCGAGGACCTCGTCCAGGTCGTCGCCGTAGGTGTTGACGTGACCGACCTTGCGGCCGGGCTTCACGTCCTTGCCGTACATGTGGATCTTGAGCTTGGGGTCGCGGGCCATGCAGTGCAGGTACGCGGAGTACATGTCGGGGTAGTCGCCGCCGAGGACGTTGACCATGACGGTCCAGGGGGCGCGCGGGCGCGGGTCGCCGAGCGGCAGGTCGAGGACCGCGCGGACGTGGTTGGCGAACTGGGAGGTGATCGCGCCGTCCTGGGTCCAGTGGCCCGAGTTGTGCGGGCGCATCGCCAGCTCGTTGACCAGGATGCGGCCGTCGCGGGTCTCGAACAGCTCCACCGCGAGGTGCCCGACGACGCCGAGCCGCTGCGCGATGCGCAGGGCCAGCTCCTCGGCCTCCAGGGCCAGCGCCTCCGGGATGCCGGGCGCGGGCGCGATCACCGTGTCGCAGACGCCGTCGACCTGCTGGGACTCCACCACGGGGTAGGCGACCGCCTGGCCGTGCGGGGAGCGCACCACGTTGGCCGCGAGCTCGCGCACGAAGTCGACCTTCTCCTCGGCGAGGACCGGGACGCCGGCGCGGAAGGGGGCGGCGGCCTCCTCGGCGGAGCGCACGAACCAGACCCCCTTGCCGTCGTAGCCGCCGCGGACCGTCTTGAGGATCACGGGGAACCCGTCCCCCTCGGCGGCGAACGCGGCGACGTCCTCGACGTCGCTCACGATCCGGTGCCGGGGGCAGGGCACGCCGATCTCGGTGAGCTTCGCGCGCATCACGCCCTTGTCCTGGGCGTGCACGAGCGCGTCGGGGCCGGGGCGGACGGGGATGCCGTCCGCCTCCAGGGCCCGCAGATGCTCGGTGGGTACGTGTTCGTGATCGAAGGTGATCACATCGCAGCCCCGCGCGAAGTCACGCAGCGTGTCGAGGTCGCGATAGTCGCCGACGACGACATCACCGACCACCTGCGCCGCTGAATCCTGCGGGGTGTCACTGAGGAGCTTGAACCTGATGCCGAGCGGGATGCCCGCCTCGTGTGTCATACGAGCGAGCTGCCCCCCGCCGACCATGCCGACTACCGGGAACGTCACGCTCCAAGAGTATCGGCCACGCCGCAGCGGCCGGATCTGGTCCCTCCCGGCGGCCCCCGAAGGGGTGCGGGGGCCGGTTCTCCGCCCGCGTGTCCGCCCGTACACGGGCGCCGCCGGGGGCCGCTGGTTAGCATGGCCGGGTTGACGTATCCGACCTATGCATCCGACCGACGGGGGCTGGCGACACGATGGGCAGTGGTTCCACGGACGTGCGCGCGCCCCGCAGCACGGTGCGCGAGCGGTTCGACCTGCTCGCGCGCGAGGTCGCGAAGTTCGGCGCCGTGGGCGCCGTGGGCACCCTGGTCAACTTCGGCGTCTCCAATCTGCTGTGGCACACCACGGACCTCCAGGCGGTCCGGGCGAACGTGATCGCCACGGTCGTCGCCATCGCCTGCAACTACGTGGGCTTCCGCTACTTCACCTACCGCGACCGCGACAAGAGCGCCCGGACGAAGGAGCTCACGCTCTTCCTGGCGTTCAGCATGGTGGGCCTGGTCATCGAGAACGGCGTGCTCTACGCGGCGATCTACGGCTTCGGCTGGGACAGCCCGGTGCAGCGCAACGTCTTCAAGGTTCTCGGCATCGGCATCGCGACGATGTTCCGCTTCTGGTCGTACCGCACGATGGTGTTCCGCTCGCTGCCGGAGAGCGAGGCGGTGGCGGGCGCCGAGGCGGTGCTCGGTTCCCGGCCGGAACAGGCCGGACGGCCCGCGCAGCGCGTGCCCTGATCCCGCCCGCTCCCGCGGGGTGAGCGTCCGCCGCGGGAGGCCGTCGGTCAGCGGACCGTGGGCTCCTGCTCGCCCTCCGCGGGCCGCTTCAGGGGCGTACGGGACAGGAACAGGCCGAACACCGGGGGCTGGGCCTGGAGCATCTCCAGGCGGCCGCCGTCGGCCTCCGCCAGGTCGCGGGCGACGGCCAGGCCGATGCCCGTGGAGTTGCGGCCGCTGATCGTGCGCTCGAAGATGCGGGCGCCCAGGTCGGCCGGGACGCCGGGACCCTCGTCGGTGATCTCCACGACGGCCTGGTTGCCGGTGACGCGGGTGCGCAGGGCGACGGTGCCGCCGCCGTGCATGAGGGAGTTCTCGATGAGGGCGGCGAGGACCTGGGCGACCGCGCCCGGGGTGCCCACCGCCCGCAGGTGCCGCTTCCCGGAGCTGACGATGGCGCGGCCCGCGCTGCGGTAGGCGGGACGCCACTCGGCGAGCTGCTGGAGGATCACCTCGTCGAGGTCGAAGGAGACGGCGGAGCCGGTGCGCGGGTCGCGGGCGTTGGTCAGCAGCCGCTCCACGACGTCCGTGAGCCGCTCGACCTGCGTCAGCGCGATGGTCGCCTCCTCCTTCACCGTCTCCGGGTCGTCGGTGAGGGTGATCTCCTCCAGCCGCATGGACAGCGCCGTCAGCGGCGTACGGAGCTGGTGCGAGGCGTCGGCGGCCAGTCTGCGCTCGGCGGTCAGCATGCGGGCGATGCGCTCGGCGGAGCCGTCCAGCACGTCGGCGACGCGGTCCAGCTCCGGGACGCCGTAGCGCTTGTGGCGGGGGCGGGGGTCGCCCGAGCCGAGCCGTTCCGCGGTCTCCGCGAGGTCGGTGAGCGGGGAGGCGAGACGGTTCGCCTGCCGTACGGCGAGCAGGACGGCGGCGATCACGGCGAGCAGCGCGACCGCGGCGATGATCATGAGCGTGCGGCCGACCTCGCGGGTGACCGAGGAACGCGGTTCCTCGACGGTGACCGTCTCGCCCTCCTCGCCGGTGGCCTCGGCGTGGATGACGTCGCCGGTGAGCGGCTTGCCGATCTCGATGGGCGCCTGCCCGGGGATGCGGATCACGGCGTAGCGGCCCTTGGCGACCTGGTCCCGGAGGATGGCGCCGCTGATCCGCTCGTCGCCGAGGATGCGGCTGTCCACGATGCTGGCGAGGCGCAGCGCCTCGGAGTCCACCCGTTCCTGGGCGCTGTTGCTGATGGTCCGGGTCTCGACGATGACGAGGGACACACCGAAGACGGCGATCACCACGAGTACGACGGCGAGCGTGGACTGGATGAGTCGTCGGCGCATGACCTGTCACCTGGGGAGCGGAGGAACCGGGCTGTCGTCCTGCGGACGGAGTTCCCCTAGCTCTTCTCGAACCGGAAGCCCACGCCTCGTACGGTCGCGATGTAGCGGGGGTTCGCCGCGTCGTCCCCCAGCTTCTTGCGGAGCCAGGAGATGTGCATGTCGAGGGTCTTGGTGGAGGACCACCAGGTGGTGTCCCAGACCTCGCGCATCAGCTGGTCGCGGGTGACGACCCGGCCCGCGTCCCGGACGAGGACCCGGAGGAGGTCGAACTCCTTGGCGGTGAGCTGGAGTTCCTCCTCGCCCATCCACGCGCGGTGGGACTCGACGTCGATCCGCACGCCGTGGGTGGCGGGCGGCTGCTGGGGCTCCGCGGCGCCGCGCCGGAGCAGGGCCCGGACCCGGGCCAGCAGCTCGGCCAGCCGGAACGGCTTGGTCACGTAGTCGTCGGCGCCCGCGTCCAGGCCGACTACGGTGTCCACCTCGTCGGCGCGCGCGGTCAGGATGAGGATCGGGATGGTGTGGCCCTCGGCGCGCAGCCGCCTCGCCACCTCCAGGCCGTCCATGCCGGGCAGCCCGAGGTCCAGCACGACCAGGTCGACGCCGCCCTGGATGCCGGCGTCGAGCGCGGTGGGTCCGTCCTCGCGCACCTCCACCTCGTAGCCCTCCCGGCGCAGGGCACGGGCCAGCGGCTCCGAGATGGACGCGTCGTCCTCGGCGAGCAGTACACGGGTCATGGGCTGATGGTAGTCCGCCCCGGACGGGAGCCGGGGGGTGATCCGCAGGCGTGATTCCCACCTTCGCCGCGCGGGGCCGCAGCCGGTGTCCGGGAGCCGGCCCGCCGGCCGCTGTGACGCGGGTCGCCTGCGGCTGTGGGATGCGATCCTGGGAGAGACCTTCGAATGGACGCGTGCGGTTCCTTTCTTACCTGTGATCCATGTCTCAAGTCCTTCCATATGCCGCATTCGCATGTCGTATTGTGACCAGACGCCTGTAGCACCACACGGGGACCTTTGGCGCGAGTTCGATGCTGAAGGTCTCTTTTGTGTGCGGGCTGGTGTTCGCCAGCCCCGAAAGGAATGACCTGTGGCCGGGCCCCGAGCGCATCGACGCGCGAAGGGGCGTGGATCCCGGTGGTCGTCGTCCACCGCTCCGTGACCCGGAGCGGACTCCCCTGGGCGTGGGGGCGGACGGTCGAGTCCCGCCGGTGCCGGCCGCCCCCCACCGGGCGCGCACCCGCCCCTGGACCCCGGCTCCGCCGGGCCGGGGGTCCCCCCGTGCGGCACGCCCCGACCAGCAAGGAACGACCATGGCGTCCAGCCTGACGAAGGACTCGGTCACTCCGGGCACCCCCGGTTCCGAGAAGTCCTTCTTCGGCCACCCCCGCGGACTGGCCACTCTCTTCATGACCGAGATGTGGGAGCGTTTCTCCTACTACGGCATGAGGGCACTGCTCCCGCTGTACCTCGTCGCTCCCGGCGGCCTGCACCTCAGCGCGGCGACCGCGACCGCGATCTACTCGGTCTACCTGTCGCTGGTGTACCTGCTCGCCCTGCCGGGCGGCTGGTTCGCCGACCGCGTCCTCGGCCCGCGCAAGACCGTCGCCGTCGCCGGCGCGGTCATCATGCTCGGCCACCTCACCCTGGCCCTGCCGAACTCCGGCACCTTCTACGCGGGCCTCGGTCTGGTCGCGATCGGCTCCGGCCTCCTGAAGGCCAACATCTCCACGATGGTCGGCCACCTCTACGACGGCCCGGACGACCCGCGCCGCGACGGTGGCTTCACCCTCTTCTACGTGGGCATCAACCTCGGCGCCTTCGCCGCGCCGCTGATCATCGGCACCGTCGGCGAGAACGTCAACTGGCACCTGGGCTTCGCGCTCGCCGCGCTCGGCATGGCGCTGGGCCTGGTCCAGTTCCTGCTGGGCAGCCGCCACCTGAGCGCGCGCTCCGACGTCGTCCCGACGCCGCTGTCCGCCGAGGAGAAGGCCGCCACGCTGCGCAAGTCCGCGATGTGGGCCGGCGTCGCCGTGGTCTTCTACGCGATCGTCGGCTTCTCCGGCCACTACACGCTGAACTGGCTGCTGGTCCCGATCACGGTCGCCGGTCTGCTGATCCCGGTCATGGTCATCGCGCGGATCAAGCGCGACAAGGAGCTGGACCGCGTCGAGCAGTCGAAGATGTCCGCGTACATCTGGTTCTTCGTCGCCGCCGCCGTGTTCTGGATGATCTACGACCAGGGCGGTTCGACGCTGTCGCTGTTCGCCGAGGAGTCGGCGGAGAACAGCGTGTTCGGCTGGACGTTCCCGGTCTCCTGGTACCAGTCGGTCAACCCGGTCATGATCATGGCGTTCGCGCCGGTGTTCGCGTGGCTGTGGCTGGCGCTGAACCGGCGCGGCAAGGAGCCGAGCACCGCGGTGAAGTTCGCCTCGGGCCTGATCCTCATCGGCGCGTCCTTCTTCCTCTTCCTGGCTCCCCTGACGATCGCCGAGGGCGGTCACAAGGCGGCCGCGATGTGGCTGGTCGCGATCTACTTCGTGCAGACCGTCGGTGAGCTGACGGTCTCCCCCGTCGGCCTCTCCCTGACGACGAAGATGGCGCCCGCGAAGTACGCCTCGCAGATGATGGGGGTCTGGTTCCTCGCCGTCACCGCCGGTGACGCCACGACCGGCCTGCTCTCCATCGCCGGGGTCGACCTGAACAAGACGGGCATCGTGACGCTGGAGGCCACGCTCGCCGCGGTCGCCGGATTCGCGGTGTGGATGTACCGCAAGAAGGTCAAGGAGCTGATGGGCGACGTCCGCTGACGCGCTCACGGCCCGTGCCCTGACGCACGGCGACGGAGGGCCGCCGCACCGATCCGGTGCGGCGGCCCTCCGTCGTTCATGGGCCCTCTCCGCCGCGTACGGGCCCTTCCGACGCGCACTGGCCTCTCCGTCGCGTGCGGGCCTCTCCGTCGCGTACGGGCCCCTCCGCGCCGCGTGCGGGAACTGCCTCGCGTACGGGCGCTGCGCCGCGGATGCGGGGCCGGGTCCGCGCTTCCCGCCCGTCCGCCGCGCCCCACGTGCCGGAGCGGCCTCCGGGCGGGTACCGGCCCGGTCAGTGCGGCCGACGGCGGGGCATGAAGGTGAAGACCGCCCCGCCGAGCAGGAACACCGTCCCCGCGACCAGCCCGAGGGCCTTCAGGGCGCCGTGGCCCTCGGCGCCCGTCTCCGCGAGGCCGCCGCCGGACGCGGTACCGCCGCCCGCCGCCCCGCCCGCCGCGGACGAGCCGCCACCCGAGGCGCCGCTCGCCTGTTCCGTGGTGTCCAGGGTCAGGGAGACGGCCGTCCTCACCGGGGTGCACGTGGTCGTCGTCCCGAGGGCCCGCACGGTCAGCACACCCGGTGAGAGCGTCGACTTCCCGCTCGCGCCCGGCTTGTAGGTGCCCGTCAGGTCGGGGACCTCGATCGGGTCGCCCGCCTTGATGGCCTCTGCGTTGGCCGGGCCCTCGACGTGCACCGTGCCCTTGTCCGCGCCGCCCAGGACCACCTCCATCGAGGGCTTCACCGAGCCGGCGGGGATGTCGGCCGGGCTGTCCATCACGGACGTCCCGAACCGGACCGTGAGCCCGAAGCTCCCGCCGTCCTTCTTCGCGTCGATCCGCACCGGTGACGTGGCCTCCTTGTCGCCGATGGGTGTCTTGCAGGCGTACGGGACGGACACCTCCTCGCCGGGGAAGTCGCTCTGCCCGCCGCCTCCGGTGGAGCCGCCCGTGTCGCCGCCGCCCGGACCCCCCGGACCGGTCGCGCTGGCCGAGGGCGTCCCGGTCGGCGGAGTCACCGTCGGCGGGGTCACGGTGGGCTGGCCGCCCGTCGTGCCGCCCGGCCCCCCGCCGCCCGCCGTCACCTTGATGGTCGCCGCGGACTTCACCGCCTCCTTCGGCGTGCACTTCGTGTCGGTCGACAGCGGCTTGCTGACGTTGATGGTGTACGCGTCGGGTGTGAGCGTCACCTCGCCCGCGGCCGTCAGCTTCAGCCTGCCGGTCATCTCGGACAGCTTTATGTCGCTGTTCTTGGGGATCGGCGGATTGGTGCGCGGCCCCTCCATCGCGACGGCGGCCGTCTGCGCGCCCGCCGCCCTGAGGGTGCCGGTCGGCTTGACCGTGTCCTTGTCGAGGTCGAGGACGTCGGGGTTCCTGGACGCGGCCTGGACGAACGTCCAGGTGACCGTCACCTCGTCGCCGACCTTCGCCTCGGCCGGGGCGCCGATCCGCGCCTTCGTCGTGCCCTGGACCGGGGGCAGCCCCGAGATCGCGGGCGGTACGCACTCGGTCGCGTACGCCACCTCGGCCGCCTGGGCCGGGGCCGCGGCGACGCCCAGCAGCATGCCCGCGCCACCGAGCATCAGCGCGACTCCGGCCGCGCCGGCTCTCCGTCTCCTGCTCACGTGTTCCCTCTCCTCGTGGGGGTCGTCGGACCGTTCTCGTGCGGTGCGGAGAGCTGAGGGGGCGCCGGGGTCCCCGGATCGGTGTCCGGCGTGAACCACGGCAAGGCCGGGGCCGCCGAGGGCGTCGGTGCCGGCTTCGCGGACCGTGACCCGTGGCGCGGGTCCGGCCCCGGTGCGCGCGGGGCCCGTCCGGGCAGCCCGAGAGACAGCCCGAGGCCGCGGTGCCGGCCACCGCGTCCGGAGGTCCGGCCGGGCCGCACCCGGTCCACGACCGCCATGCCGGCGCGGAAGACGGCCGCCGGCACGACGACGCACACCAGGATCCAGAACACGGTCACCCCCCAGGGCCGGCCGACGCCCCACGGCTGCTCGGCCAGCACCCGGCCGCCGTACTTCAGCGAGACCGTGTAGTCGCCGTGCGCTCCGGCGGCGAGCTCCACCGGCAGCGAGACGCGCGCCTTGCGGCCCGGCGCGATCGTGCCGCGCCACTGCTGCTCCTCCCACTGCGGCGCGAACACGCCGTGGGCGGTGCCGACTTCGAAAACCGGATTCCTGACCGGGGTCGTGCCGGTGTTGCCGACCGTGAACACCAGGCGGCGCGCGGGCGGTGAGCCGAACCAGGTCAGCAGCGTGCCGGAGCCGTCGAGCCGGGTGTCCGTCAGCACGGAGAGCCGGCCGCCGGTCCGCTCCTTCGGCAGCGGTTCGACCGAGTGGCCGGCGACCACGAGGCCGGCGTCCGCCGCGGCCCTGCGGCCCGTGACGGTCGCGACGTGCACCACGCACGGGCACGGCCTCGGCGGTTCGACGACCGGAAGCGCGCGGTCGAAGCGGCCGTCGGCGTCGGTGGTGACGGCCCGGCCGTCCGCGTTGGCACAGGAGTTGGTGCCGCCGACGACTCCCCGCGACGGCTCGGACTGACCGCAGATCAGAATCATCAGCAGCCGCTTCGCGCCCCAGCCGCTGCCCGAGACGGTGACCGAACCGCCCGTACCGGCCTGGGACTTGGAGAGTTCGACGGACGGCCGGTCCACCGCGGCCGCGACCGGCCCGGACAGCGGCAGCCAGACGAACGTGAGGACGGCCAACAGCGCCAGCACGCGCACCTTCACGTGACCGCTCCCGTCAACTCGGCGTGCTCGCACGGGCTTTGGGGCGCCCTGCCCGCCGTGCGGTCCCGCCGCCGTCGTACGGCGACGAGGGCGACGACGGCCGCGCCGCCCGCCGCCGCGCCCACCGCGCGCCAGGGCACGAAGCGCGCGGACGCGGACGCCGTGCCGCGCGCGCCGCCCTCCGCCGTCGCCGTCAGCCGCACCTCGACCGCGTCGAGCGCCGGGGTCCCCGGCCACGGCTCGCGCAGGGTGATCCGGCGGCCCGGCGGCAGTACGACGGGCAGGGTGCGCGGCGGACGGTCGAGGCGGGCGCCGAGGACGCCGTGGGCGTGCACCGCGAGCCGCGGCGTGAGCACGGTGGTACCGCGGTTGACCAGCTCGTACGAGATCCGGCCGGGGCGCACGACGACGTGCTCGACGGTCAGCGCGGACAGCGCGGGACCGACGACCCGCAGCCGGACCGGGACCGACGAGGACCGCCCGCCGCCGGTGGCGAGGATCACGCAGGACCGCTCGCCGGGTGCCGCGTCCGCCGGCACGCCGACCGTGAAGGGCACCTCGGCGCGGGTGTGCGCGGGGACCCGCACGGTCACGGCGCCGACCGGGACCCGCCGTCCGCCGCGTGTCCCCGCGAAGCCGATCCAGGCACCGGCGTCCCGCGCCCGCGCGCCCGCGGCGCCGCGCAGCCGCACGGTGACCGGCTCGTCGCCCGGGTTCCGCACCGAGACGGTGTCCTGCGACACGGTGCCGGGCTCGGCCTCCGCGTAGACGTACGGCCGCTCCCCGGGCGTGCTCCCGGACGGCACGGCGGACCAGCCGTCCCCGGCCGGGGCTGGGGACGCGGCGGCCGCGAGCAGCAGACCGGCGAGGCACAGGGCACGCACGGCGCTGGGGGCGTACGGCATCGGCGGCTCCCGTGGGCAGGGGCGGCGCGGCGGGATCCCCAGGGCCCGGGGGCTCCGGGGACCCTCGCCGGGGGTGGGTGGGGCGTCCGGCGGGTCCGCTCGGGCTCAGCGGCGCGCCGTCCGCTGCCTGCGGGTCAGCCAGAGCGCGCCCGCGGCGCCCGTGAGCAGCACCGTGCCGCCGAGGGTGCCGAGGGCGATCGCGGAGTCCCCCGGTCCGGTCTGCGGGAGCCCGGCGCCGGAGTCGGAGCCGGATCCCGTCTGCGCCCGGCCGGTGGGCGATCCGCCGCCGCCCGCGGCCGTGACGTCGAGGGTCAGCGAGGGCTTGGGGTTGTTCGAGGGGGTGCACGTCGTGGTGGTGCCGAGCGCTTTGATGGTGAGCACGCCCGCGGTGAAGGTGACCTTGCCGGTCTTCCTCGGGGTGTACGTGCCCGACAGGTCGGTGATCCTGATCGGCGTGTCGGCGGGGATGGCCGCCGGGTTGGCGGGGCCGGTCACCGCGACGGTGCCACTGTCGGCCCCGCCCACATTGATGACGGCGCTGGGGTTCATGGCGCCCTTGCCCAGCTCCACGGGGCTGGAGGAGACGCCTTTCTGGAAGGACATCGTGAGCTTGTAGCCGTTGCCGCTCCTGACGCTCTTGATGTCGATGGGCGAGACGGCGCTCTTGTCGCCGATCGGCGTCTTGCACTGGTAGTCGACATCCACCACATCGGCCCGGGCGGCGGGGGCGCCCGTCAGCACCGCCGAGCCGGCCAGGGCCGCGGTGAACGCGAGCGCGGCGGTCCGTTTCTGGTACGTCCGGTAGGACACCTCGAGTCCCCTCGTCGCCGGAGTTTTCTGACGGCACATCAGATCGGGCGGCCAAAGTACGCCCGGCGCCTCACAGAGGGAAGACACAGGGCGCCCCGGATCCGGGGAAGTGCGGCGCCGGGGCGGGCGAGGGCGGAGAGGGGTGCGAACCGCGGGTAACCCGAGGTGGGGTCGGCGGGGGCGCGGGAGGTGCGGTGGCCGGGGGATGGTGGGGCGCTCGCGGGAGTGCAATGGAGGGCGCTCGCGGGGGCAAGGTTCCGTGGGGGCTCGCGGGAGTGCAATGAGAGGCGCTCACGGGGGGCGGGCCTGCGGTGTCCTCACGCGGGGGCCACGAGTATGGAGCGGGCCTGCGGTGTCCTCACGCAGGCGGCCACGGATGCGGGGGCGCGGGAGCGCGGCGATACGGGCCGGAGGGTACGCGTGCGGGCCTGCCGCGCACTGGGCCCGGTCTCGGGGGCCGGCTCACCTGGACGCGGGTCGGCCCGGCGGGCTCAGGCGGGTGCGCCCAGCTCCGCCCAGACCGTCTTGCCGGCGACGTCGGGGGTGCGTACGACTCCCCAGTCCAGACAGAGCCGCTGCACGATGAACATGCCGTGGCCGCCGGGGCGGCCGGCGCGGTGCGGGGTGCGCGGGGCGGGCTCGCCCGTGCCCCGGTCGGAGACCTCGATCCGCAGCACCTTGTTGTCGCAGCTGATGAGGAGGTGGTCCGGCCCCTCGGCGTGCAGACAGGCGTTGGTGACCAGCTCGGAGACCACCAGCAGGACGTCCTCGGCGGCGGCACGCTGATCGGCGCCCTCGGCCGGCAGCCAGCCCCAGGCGTAGAGCGCCTGACGGGCGAAGTCCCGCGCCAGGGGCACGACTCCGCTCTCGTCCTCGAAGTCCAGTCTGCGGACCTGACGGCCCACGGCGGGCACGGTCGCGCCCTGCTCGGGGGGCGCGGTCGCACCCGTTTCGGAGACCCCGGAAGCGCCGCCGGTACCCGACTCCGGGCCGCGGTCGCCCGGCGAGTAAGGCCGGGTGGTGCTCATCAGCGCTTCACCTCACCGATTCACCAGTTCGTGATTCAAGACTCAGTACGTTTGGATCTGCGGCGCAGTCGCCGGTTGAGCTGCCGACATGAGCGGGTGCCGACGTGTTCAGGATGTCTCCTGCCCGACCGAACCGTCCGAACACCCACTTGTTCGACACGGAACGTGTGACCCGGACAACGCGCCGGTCACACGGGACCCCCGGCACGTGATCCGTGCGCGGGGCGGTCGGCCTACTCGGCCAGTGCCGCGTCCAGCGTCTCGTGGACGGTGAAGACGGCCTCCGCTCCGGTGATCTCGAAGACCCTCGCCACCACCGGCAGCATTCCCGCGAGATGGACCCCACCCCCAGCAGCCTCGGCCTTCAGCCGCGCACCGAGCAGCACGTTGAGCCCGGTGGAATCACAGAACTCGAGGCGTGAGCAGTCCACGACCAGCCGGGCGAAGCCCTTCGCCAGGCACTCCTCGAGTGGCTCACGCAACAGATCGGCGGTGTGGTGATCCAACTCACCCGCCGGGGTCACGACGGCGCTCGTGCCCTCTTCTCGCACTTCGACAAGAAGCCGGCCCGACTGTGCGCTGCCGACCGTCCCGCGGTCCATGCCGTCTCTCTCCCGACCGTCGTTGCTGTTGCCCGATGCTCACGAACCCTACGCCCTCCCTGCGCACCTTGGCACCCGAACAACCCCGCCAAAAGGGACATTTCACAAGGAAACGCACTTGCGGTGGCGTCGCGAAACCGGGTAGGGCTAGAGGGACACCTAATCGACACGGCCGGCTTTGGAGGCGCCGCACACCGCAGTGCACGTACAGGCATCGGCGGCCATATGCCGAGAACGATGGAGGACATCATGTCACCCCGGCTCGACGAATCGCATACCCAGAAGGCGACGTCGACACTCCCTCCGGACAGTCTGAAGGGCGGGTCTCTCGCCGCCTCACCGCGCGAGGCCGACGGGCTCGCCGGCCTTCCGGAGATCCCTCCGTACGCAGAGGTGGGGCCGGTTGACGCACGGGCCCTGTCCAAGACCCTCTTCGAGCGGCTGGAGTCCCTCGAAGAAGGCACGTACGAATTCTCGTACGTGCGCAACACCCTGGTCGAACTCAACCTCGCACTGGTCAAGTTCGCCGCCTCCCGCTTCCGCTCCCGCAGTGAGCCGATGGAGGACATCATCCAGGTCGGCACCATCGGCCTGATCAAGGCGATCGACCGCTTCGAACTGAGTCGTGGCGTCGAGTTCCCGACTTTCGCGATGCCAACCATCGTCGGTGAGATCAAGCGGTTCTTCCGCGACACCAGCTGGTCGGTGCGCGTGCCGCGCAGGCTCCAGGAACTCCGTCTCGACCTGGCCAAGGCGGGCGACGAACTCGCCCAGCAGCTCGACCGCGCCCCCACGGTGGGCGAGCTGGCGGAACGCCTCGGCATCACCAAGGACGAGGTCGTCGAGGGCATGGCCGCGTCGAACGCGTACACGGCCAGTTCGCTGGACGCACAGCCCGAGGAGGACGACTCCGAGGGCGCGCTCGCGGACCGCATCGGCTACGAGGACCACGGGCTCGAAGGCATCGAGTACGTCGAGTCCCTGAAGCCGCTGATCGCGGAACTCCCCTCCCGGGACCGCAAGATCCTGTCCCTGCGCTTCGTCGCCGGCCTGACGCAGTCGGAGATCGGCGAGGAGCTCGGCATCTCCCAGATGCACGTCTCCCGGCTGCTGTCGCGGACCCTGGTCCGGCTGCGGAAGGGACTGACGGTCGAGGAGTGACCGCCCGAAGTCGTCGGCCGCGCCCGGCTCCCCGCGAGGGGGGACCGGGCGCGGTTTCGTTTCGTCCGCCGGCTCCGGCTCCGGCTCCGACTCCCGCCGCCCGCGGTGCCGGAGCGGTGACGGGCGGCCCCGCATCCGTGACGAGCGTCACGACGAGGGCACGACGCACGGCGTCCGTGAGAGACCTCACGCCGGGTGCGGGGGCAGACCTCCCAGGCCGGGTGCGGCGGCGGTACTCGTGAGCGACCTCACGCCGGGCACGGGCGTACGAGCCGCGCGGCACCTCGCGCCGGGCACTGGCCGATGGTGCTCCTGAGGCCCCGCACGCGGGGCGCTGCCGTGCGGACGTCCCGACGCCCGGACGTGCGGGTGTCCGGACGTGCGGGTGTCCGGGCGTGCGGGTGTCCGGGCGTGCCGAAGCCCTGTCTCGGCGCCGGAAGCCCGTGAGGCGCCCTCGTGAGGCCCCGCGGCCGACACGGACGGGCTGGGCGGCCTCGTACGCCCCGGAAGGCGGGGAGGCCGCTCCGGAGCGCCTCCGGCGGCGGCGCCGTCCGGGACCCGGCCGCCCCGGGGGCTCCGGCCGGCTCAGACCTCGCGGACTCCGCGGCGCCACACCTGCGACACCAGCGGGACGCCGGGCCGGTAGGCCAGGTGGACGTGGCTCGGCGCGTCGAGGAAGGACAGGTCGGCGTACGCGCCCGGGGTGAGGCGGCCGATGTCGTCCCGGCGCAGGGCCGCGGCGCCGCCGGCCGTGGCCGACCAGAGTGCCTCGTCCGGGGTCATCCCCATGTCCCTTACGGCGAGGGCGATGCAGAAGGGGACCGACGACGTGAACGACGAGCCCGGGTTGCAGTCGGTGGAGAGGGCCACCGTCGCGCCCGCGTCCAGCAGGCGGCGGGCGTCGGGCCAGGCGGCGCGGGTGGAGAACTCGGCGCCGGGCAGCAGGGTGGCCACGGTCGCGCTGCCGGCCAGGGCGTCGACGTCGGCGTCCGTGAGGTGGGTGCAGTGGTCCGCGGACGCGGCGTCGAGCTCCACCGCGAGCTGGACACCGGGGCCGAACGTCAGCTGGTTGGCGTGGATGCGGGGGTGCAGGCCCTTCGCCCGGCCCGCGGTGAGAACGGCTCGGGCCTGGTCGCCGTCGAAGGCGCCCTTCTCGCAGAAGACGTCGATCCAGCGGGCGTGCGGCGCGCAGGCGTCGAGCATCTCGCCGGTGACGAGGGCGACGTAGGCGGCGGGGTCGTCCGCGTAGTCGGGCGACACGATGTGCGCGCCCAGGTAGGTCACCTCGTCGGTGTGGCGGGCGGCGATGCGCAGGGCCCGGGCCTCGTCCTCGACGGTGAGGCCGTAGCCGGACTTGGTCTCGAAGGTCGTGGTGCCCTGGCGGAGCGCCTCGCGCAGATGGCGGACGAGGTTGCGCTCCAGGTCCTCGTCGCTCGCGGCCCGGGTCGCGGCGACCGTCGTGCGGATGCCGCCGGCGCTGTAGGGGCGGCCGGACATGCGGGCGTTGAACTCCTCGGTGCGGTCGCCCGCGAAGACGAGGTGCGAGTGGGAGTCCACGAAGCCCGGGATCACCGCCCGTCCCCCGGCGTCGACCCGGTTGTCAGTGGCGGGTGCTTGTCTTGACTCACCGATCCACGCGATGCGGTCGCCGTCGATGACGACGGCCGCGTCGTGGATCAGACCGAGGGGGGATCCGTCACCGAGGGAGGGGTCGTTGGTGACCAGACGGGCGATGTCGGTGATGACGGTCGTGCTGCTCATGGCGTCCTCGTGGACCTTGTCGGCGGTGTGGGCGGCGGTGGCTGGGGTGTCGGCCGGGCCGGCGGGGGTCAGGCGCGCAGTGCCTCGACGGCGTCCGCGAGCGCTGCCGGCACGTCGGGTACGAGGGTGTGCGCCCCGTCGCGCACGACGTGCCGGCCGGCCACGACCGTGTGGCGCACGTCGGCCGCCGTTCCCGCGAATACGGCGGTCTCGGCGCCGAGCCGCGGCAGCGGTCCCGCCGTCCTGACCGAGTCGAGCGCGATCGTCGTGAAGTCGGCGAGCGCGCCGGCCTCCAGGCTGCCCGCCTCGTCCCAGCCGAGGGCCGCGTGGCCGTCGGCGGAGGCGGCCCGGAGCAGCGCGGCGGCCGTCCAGTGGCCGCGGGTGCGGGTGCGCAGCCGTTCGTTCAGCTCCATGGCGCGGGCCTCTTCGAGCAGGTCGATCACGGCGTGGCTGTCGGAGCCGAGCGACAGCGGCGATCCCGCCCGCTGGAGGGCGACGGCCGGGCCGATGCCGTCGGCGAGGTCCCGTTCGGTCGTCGGGCACATGCAGGTGCCGGTCCCCGAGCCGCCGAGCAGGGCGATGTCCTCGTCCGTGAGGTGCGTGCTGTGGACGCCGGTCGTGCGGGGGCCGAGGACGCCGTGGTCGGCGAGCAGCCGGGTGGGCGTGCAGCCGTGGGCCTCCCGGCAGGCGTCGTTCTCCGCCGTCTGCTCGGACAGGTGGACGTGGAGGGGGGCGTGCCGCTCGCCGGCCCAGCGGGCCACCGTCGCCAGCTGGTCCGCGGGCACCGCCCGTACGGAGTGCACGGCGGCCCCGATCCGTGCGTGGTCCCGGTCCTTGAGAACTGCACAGCGTTGCGCCCAGTCTTCGGCCGTGCCGTCGGAGAAGCGCAGTTGGTGGCGGTTGGGGGGCTGCCCGAAGCCGGCCGAGAGATAGGCGGTGTCGAGGAGGGTGACGCGGATGCCGGCCTCGGCGGCGGCGGCGATCAGCGCCTCGCCCATGGCGTTGGGGTCGGCGTAGCGGGTGCCGCCGGGGGCGTGGTGGACGTAGTGGAACTCGCCGACGGCCGTGATCCCGGCGAGCGCCATCTCGGCGTACACGGCGCGGGCGAGGGCGTGGTAGGTGTCCGGCGTCAGCCGCTCGGCGACGGAGTACATGACCTCGCGCCAGGTCCAGAAGGTGCCGGAGCCGACCTGGACGGTGCCGCGCAGGGCCCGGTGGAAGGCGTGCGAGTGGGCGTTCGCGAGGCCGGGGAGGGTGAGGCCGCGGAGGATCTCGGCGCCGGGCGGCGGGGCCGCGGCCTCCGTGCGGACGGCGGTGATCCGTCCGTCCGCGGTCTCGACGGCCACCCCCGGCTCGACGTGGGTGTCGAGCCAGGCGTGCTCCAGCCAGTACGTCTGCGTCACCTGCGGGCCAGCCCTTCGAGTACGTCGGCGAGTGCGGTCACCCCGGCCTCGCAGTCGTCCTCGGCGGCGTACTCGGCCGGGGAGTGCGAGACACCGGTGGGGTTGCGCACGAACAGCATGGCGGTCGGGATCCTCCCGGAGAGGATTCCCGCGTCGTGTCCCGCGCCGGTCCCGAGGACGGGGACCGCGAGGTGCGCGTCCCGGTCCCGGCCCAGGATGCGGGCCAGCTCGTCCCGCAGGGCGTGCTCGAACTCGACGACGGGCGTGAAGGACTCGCGGACGACGTCGAGGTCGACGCCGTGGGCGTCCGCGTACTCGCGGGCGGCCTTCTCGACGCCGGTGACGACGGTGTCGAGGGCCGTCTGGTCGGCGGCGCGGGAGTCGAGCCAGCCGCGGACCAGGGACGGGATGGCGTTCACCCCGTTCGGCTCCACGGCGATCTTGCCGAACGTGGCGACGGCGCCCGCGAGTTCGGCCTCGCGGCGGGCCGCGAGCACCGTCTGCGCGTACGGCAGCATCGGGTCCCGGCGGTCCGCCAGCCGGGTGGTGCCCGCGTGGTTGGCCTCGCCGCGGAAGTCGAAGCGCCAGCGGCCGTGCGGCCAGATGGCGCTGGCGATGCCCACCCGGTCGCCGCTGAGGTCGAGGGCGCGTCCCTGTTCGACGTGCAGTTCGACGAAGGCGCCGATGCGGGCGAGCCGCTCGGGGTCGGGGCCGATGGCGTCCGGGTCGTAGCCGGCCCGCTCCATGGCCCGGGGGAGGGTGACGCCGTCCGCGTCGGTGAGGCGGTGCGCCTGCTCGACGGTCAGCTCGCCCGCGGTGAGGCGGGAGCCGACGCAGGCGAGGCCGAAGCGGGCGCCCTCCTCGTCGCCGAAGTTGACCACGGCGAGCGGCTTGGCGAACTCCGTTCCCCTCCTGCGGAGTTCGTCCAGCGCGGCGAAGGACGAGACGACCCCGAGGGGGCCGTCGAAGGCGCCGCCGTCGGGCACCGAGTCCAGGTGCGAGCCGGTGACGACCGCGTCCCCGGCGGCGGGGTCGCCGAGCCAGGCCCACTGGTTGCCGTTGCGGTCCAGTTCGTAGGTCAGGCCGCGGGCCTCGGCCTGGGCGCGGAACCAGGCGCGGCAGTCGGCGTCGGCGCCGGTCCAGGCGAACCTGCGGTACCCGCCGGAGGCGGAGCTGCGGCCGACCGGCAGCAGCTCCGCCCACATGCTGTGGAAGGTCACGCCTGGTCACCCTCGCGCATCGGGACCCGCACACCGCGCTCGTCGGCGGCGGTCTCGGCGATGTCGTAGCCGGCGTCGACGTGCCGGATGACGCCCATGCCGGGGTCGTTGGTGAGCACGCGCCGCAGCTTCTCGCCGGCGAGCTTCGTGCCGTCGGCGACGGACACCTGGCCGGCGTGGATGGAGCGGCCCATGCCGACGCCGCCGCCGTGGTGGATGGAGACCCAGGAGGCGCCCGAGGCGACGTTGACCATGGCGTTGAGCAGCGGCCAGTCGGCGATCGCGTCGGAGCCGTCGAGCATGGCCTCGGTCTCGCGGTACGGGGAGGCGACGGAGCCGGAGTCGAGGTGGTCGCGGCCGATGGCGAGCGGTGCGGCCAGCTCGCCGGAGGCCACCATGTCGTTGAAGCGCTCGCCCGCCTTGTCGCGCTCGCCGTAGCCGAGCCAGCAGATGCGGGCGGGCAGGCCCTGGAAGTGGACGCGCTCGCCGGCCATCTTGATCCAGCGGTGCAGCGACTCGTTCTCCGGGAAGAGCTCCAGCATCGCCTTGTCGGTCTTGGCGATGTCGGACGCCTCACCGGACAGGGCGGCCCAGCGGAAGGGGCCCTTGCCCTCGCAGAACAGGGGGCGGATGTAGGCGGGGACGAAACCGGGGAAGGCGAACGCCCGGTCGTACCCGGCGAGCCGGGCCTCGCCGCGGATGGAGTTGCCGTAGTCGAAGACCTCGGCGCCGGCGTCCATGAAGCCGACCATGGCCTCGACGTGCCGGGCCATGGACTCGCGGGCGCGGGTGGTGAAGCCGGCCGGGTCCTTCGCCGCCGCGGACGCCATGTCGTCGAAGTCGACGCCGGAGGGCAGGTAGGACAGCGGGTCGTGGGCCGAGGTCTGGTCGGTGACGATGTCGACGGGGGCGCCCTCGGCGAGCATGCGGGGGAGCAGGTCGGCCGCGTTGCCGAGCAGGCCGATGGAGAGGGGGCGGCGGGCGTCGCGGGCCTCGGTGGCGAGCTGGAGGGCGTGCTCCAGGGAGTCGGCCCTGACGTCGAGGTAGCGGTGCTCGATGCGGCGCTCGATGGCGCGCGGGTCGCAGTCGATGCAGATGGCGACGCCGTCGTTCATCGTGACGGCGAGCGGCTGGGCGCCGCCCATGCCGCCGAGCCCGGCGGTCAGGGTGATCGTGCCGGCGAGGGTGCCGCCGAACTTCTTCGCGGCGACGGCGGCGAAGGTCTCGTAGGTGCCCTGGAGGATGCCCTGGGTGCCGATGTAGATCCACGAGCCGGCGGTCATCTGGCCGTACATGGTCAGCCCGAGCTGTTCGAGGCGCCGGAACTCCTCCCAGTTCGCCCAGTCGCCGACCAGGTTGGAGTTGGCGATGAGGACGCGCGGGGCCCACTCGTGGGTCTGCATGACGCCGACGGGGCGACCGGACTGGACGAGCATCGTCTCGTCCTGCTTGAGGGTGCGCAGCGTGCGCACCATGGCGTCGAAGGAGCGCCAGTCGCGGGCGGCCTTGCCGGTGCCGCCGTAGACGACGAGCTTGTCGGGGTGTTCGGCGACCTCGGGGTCGAGGTTGTTCTGCAGCATGCGCAGGGCGGCTTCCTGCTGCCATCCCAGGGCGCTCAGTTCCGTGCCGCGCGGTGCTCGGACGGGGCGGGGTCCTGACATGGTCTGCCTCCTGGGATGGACTGCCGCACGCGGGCCGCGGCATGCCGGTT
The DNA here is from genome assembly GCF_053611025.1 of Streptomyces sp. NPDC054842. Taxonomy (NCBI): domain Bacteria; kingdom Bacillati; phylum Actinomycetota; class Actinomycetes; order Kitasatosporales; family Streptomycetaceae; genus Streptomyces; species Streptomyces sp. NPDC054842. The sequence goes on along the minus strand of NZ_JBSGZN010000001.1, from coordinate 339,575 downwards.
GTTGCTCTGGTTATTCACATCCTGGACTCATGAATAGAGCTAGTCAATACGTTCGTACGTCAGCGCGGGCGCGCCGTCGGTGTTTGGCTGGGCGCATGGGCGCGCACAGGGAGACGACGGGGGATCCGACGGGTCGCGGGCCGAGCGGTGCCGCACCGCCCCGGGCCGGGGCGGGCGAGCGGGACGACGACCGGGTGGCCCGGCGCGACGACGCCGTCCGGGCCGCCGTGGAACAGGGCCTGATCGGGCCCGGCGCCCCGCTGGTGTGCCTGCTCGACGTCGCCGGGATCCGGGCGTCCGCGGCGGCCCTGCGGGCGGCCTTCGACGCCGTGACCGCGCCCGGCACCCCGGTGCTGCACGCCTTCGCGGTGAAGGCGGCCCCGCTGGTGCCGGTGCTGCGGCTGCTGCACGAGGCGGGCATCGGGGCCGAGGTCGCGAGCGCCGGGGAGCTGGCGCTGGCCCGCGCCGCCGGGGTGGCGCCCGCCCGCACCGTTCTGGACTCCCCCGCCAAGACCCGCGCCGAGCTGCGGGAGGCACTGGCCCTCGGCATCGCCGTCAACGCCGACAATCCGCAGGAACTGGAGCGCCTCGACGGCCTGGTGCGCTCCGCCGTCACCCGCTCGCCCCTCGGGATCAGGGTGAACCCGCAGGTCGGCGGCGGCGCCATCGAGGCGCTGTCGACCGCCACGCCGACGTCGAAGTTCGGCGTGGCCTTGCGGGACGAAGGCGCCCGGGCGTGGCTCGTCCAGGCGTACGCGGACCGGCCGTGGCTGACGCGGCTGCACACGCACTCCGGGTCGCAGGGCGTGCCGCTCTCGCTGATGGCCCGGGGCGTGGCGGAGACGTACGCGCTCGCCGAGGAGATCAACGCGCGGATCGGGCGGCGGCAGATCGACACGCTGGACATCGGCGGCGGGCTCCCGGTGAACTTCGGCTCGGACGCCACGGCCCCGACGTACGCGCAGTACGCCCGGCTGCTCGCCGAGGCCGTCCCGGGACTGTTCGGCGGGCGCTACGGGCTGGTCACCGAGTTCGGGCGGTCACTGCTGGCGAAGCACGGGACGGTGCTCACGCGGGTCGAGTACACCAAGGAGGCCGGCGGCAGGCCCATCGCGGTCACCCACGCCGGGGTGCAGATCGCGGCCCGCACGGTGTACGCGCCCGCCTCCTGGCCGCTGCGGATCGCCGCCTACGACGGCAAGGGGCGCCCCAAGCCGACGCCCGACGTGGTGCAGGACGTCGCGGGACCCGCCTGCTTCGCCGGTGACCTGCTCGCCGAGGGCCGGCCGCTGCCGCTGCTCGAACCGGGCGACCACGCGGCCGTGCTGGACACGGGGGCCTACTGCTTCGCCCACCACTACGCCTACAACTCGCTGGCCCGTCCGGGGGTGCACGGCTTCGTGCCGGACGGCGGCGGAATACGCTTCGCGGTCGTACGGGAAGCCCAGACGCTCGCCCAGATCGTGGCGGAGTCGGGCGGAGCGCACGCCTCGTCGCTCACCGCGCTCTAGGCGAGGACGGGACCACAGGTCCGGGCGCCAAGGGACGGCGCCGCCCCTCGGGAGCCGCGTCCGGGCAGCTCAAGCCCTCTCCCCCGCGAGAATCCGTCCATGGTCAACTTGCCGCCGGTCGAGGCCAGTTGACCCACCTTAGTCACTCCGCGCATGTTCCACTGGAAAATGCCGGAACCCTCACCCCCCGCGCACACGTTGCGTAGCCTCTGCGTCACTCAGCCGAACCCGAGGCGGGAGGGGATACGGTGCCCGGAATCGACGAGTGCCTGTTGGAAGCCATGCGTCTGCCCGGTGCGCGAGGTGCCGCGGTGGTCGACTGGACCAGCGGTCTGGCGCTGGGCACCGTCGGCGACGCCCCGGGCGGTGACCACGAGACGACCGCCGCGGAGGCCGCCGAACTGGCCCGGCTCGCCGCGGAGCACCACGCGTTCGCCCCGGCGGACGGCTCCGACTGGTCCGAGGCGGAACCGCCGGTCGAGGACCTGATCATCAGCAACCGCGACAGCTACCACGTCCTGCGGTTCGTCAGGACGACGTTCGACAGCAGCGTCTTCCTGCACCTGTGGCTGGGCCGCGAGGACGGCAACCTCGCCCTCGCCCGCATCAGGCTCGGCGAGATGGCCGGACGGCTGGTGCTGGGATGAGCACCGTCGGAACGCCCGTCGCACCCCCGCTCCCCGTGCGGGACCCCATCGAGGAGTCCACCGGCCGGGACCGTCACCTCGCACCGGCCGGCGCCCTCTCCCCCATGCTCAGCCGCCTGGCCGAGGAACGGGCGACCGGGGTGCTGATGCGCGAGCGCGGCACGCTGTACCTCTGCGACGGGCAGGTGGTGCACGCGGAGAGCCCGGCGACCCCGTCGCTCGACGTGCTGCTCACCGTCCCCGGCACCCTGCACGCCGACGTGTGGCGGCAGGCGGTCGCCGAGGCCGGGGCCCGCCGCCGGGTGGGGCGGTTCCTGGTCGACAGCGGCCGCATAGCCGAGGGCGCGCTGGAGCTGTGCCACCTCGGGGCGCTGTACGACGCCGCGTACTTCGTGCTCGGCCCGAGCAGCGCCCCGGCCCGCTTCCGGTACGGGGCGGCGCACTGGCTCGGCCCGCTGCGCCCGGTCCCGGTGGCCGCCCTGGAGCGCGAGACGCTGCGCCGCCGTGCGCTGCTGCACCGCATCTGGCGCGACCCGGCGACGGACACCGCGCCGATCGTCCGCTCCCGGGGCGCCGCCCCCTCGCTCACCCCGCGCCAGCGCGCCGTGCTCGGCCACGTGAACGGCGTACGCACCGCGGCGGACATATCGCTCGCCCTGGGACGCCCCGCGTTCCACACCCTGGTCGACCTGCGCCGGCTGGCGGCCGGCGGAATCGTGGCGACGGCGCCCGCCCTGGAGCGGGCCCCCTCGCCCGCCGTGGCGGCCGTGCTCGACCAGACGTCGGACGATCCGGACGTCGCCCTGCTGCGCCGGCTCAGAGACGCCCTGGAGGCCCTGTGATCCGCGCGCTCCGACAGCGTGCCGAAAGGAGACTGCTCATGGCCGCGGAGGCCGAAGTCCTCGACGAACTCCACCGGTTGAGGGCGCGAGTACCCCAGGTGACCGGCGCGCTCGCGGCCAGTGTGGACGGTCTCGTGCTCGCCCACGACACCCCGGGAGTGGAACCGGAGGGCGTGGCCGCGCTCACCGCGGCGTCCCTCGGCGTCGCGCTGCGCATGACCGACGCGACCGGCCAGGGCGACTTCCGCGAGCTGCTCGTACGCGGCGTGTACGGCTACGTGGCGACGTACGCGGCCGGGCCCTCGGCCGTGCTGACGCTGCTGGCCCAGGACCGGGTCAACGTCGGCCGGCTGCACCTGGAGGGGCGCCGCTCCGGGACCCGGATCGGCGAGCTCGTGGACGCCGCGACGGCCCGCGGCGAACCGGCCGCGCAGGTCCGGATCCCCGCCAAGCCCGCCCCCCGGACGGTCGGCGCGCGCACCCGCGCACCCCGGCTCCCGGCGACCGGCCGCACCGACCCGGCGCCCGCGGAACAGAGCCTGCCCGTCAGGACACCTACCACCAAGTCCCCTACCACCACCGAAAGCTGAAAGGACCCACAGCACCATGGCCAACACGGAGACCGCACTCAAAGAGGCACTCGCCTCCATCGAAGGCGCGACCGGCGCCGCGCTCGTCGACTACACCAGCGGCATGGCGCTCGGCACGATCGGCGGCAGCAAGGGGTTCGACCTCAACGTCGCCGCGGCCGGCAACACCGACGTCGTCCGCGCCAAGCTCCGCACCATGGAGCACCTCGGGCTCAAGGGCGAGATCGAGGACATCCTGATCACCCTGAGCGACCAGTACCACCTGATCCGGCTGATGCAGGGGCGCGGCGGCAACGGGCTGTTCCTGTACCTGGTCCTCGACGCCAAACGGTCCAACCTCGCGATGGCCCGGCACCAGCTGAAGAAAATCGAGGCCGAGCTGGAGGTCTAGCGCGCCTCGCAGCCCGGCCAGGCCGTCCGCGGGGTGCGCCGTACGCACCCCGCGGACGGTGCGCCCGAGCGGCGGCTACACCAGGGCGTCGACGCGGCGGCGGGCCCCGCCAGGGGCCGCGTCGCCCGCGGCGATGCCCGTGCTGCGGAAGCCCTTGACGGGCCTGCCCGCGGGAGCGCCGGCGCGCTTGCCGAGCCAGTCGACGCGCACCCACAGCAGCGCCTCGCCGTCCTGCTCCCGGCGGCCGAGCCAGGCCGCCTTCAGCCACAGCCCGACGCCGGCCCCGGCCAGCAGCAGTCCGCCCGCGGCCGGCACGGCGAACGCGCTGCCGAGCGCGGCCAGGAAACCGAGCAGCAGCCACCAGCGGTGGCCCCGGCGCCAGTTGCGCACGGACACGGCACGGTCCTGGAGCACGTCCTGCTTGGCGGCGCGAGCGGCGGAGCGGGACAGCTCCGTGTACCGCCCGCGGCGCGCGTACGCCACCACGGCCGCCGCGACGATGAAGCACACCGCCCCGGCCATCACCCCGATCCGGCGGCCGGTCACCCCGGGCGGCACGACGCCGATGCCCGCCGCGCACACTCCCGTCCACCACAGCGGTGCCGCGCCGGCCCTCACGACGACCGCCACCCGAGCCAGTCCCTGCCCTCCGCGTGCCACGTTCCGCCTCCCGTCTCGGCCTGTCTGGGAGGTGCAGATTAGCGAGAGAACGTGAGACGAGTCTGAGAAATCCGACGCCCTGTCACTCCACGAACAGCCCCCGGGCGGCGGCCCGCGCGTCGAACTCCTCCAGCCGCGCCTGCGCGTCGGGCAGCCCGTCGCACATGGCCTCCAGCAGGACCCGGCCGAGGAGCATCGGGGCGCAGGCGGTGTCGAAGGCGAGGCCCGTGCCGACGGCGGCGGGCAGCAGCAGGTCCGACACCTTGGCGACCGGCGCGAAGGCCGAGTCCGCGACGGTGACGACGGTCAGCCCCGCCGACTTGGCGTAGGCGAGGGAGTCGACGACCTCGCGCGGATGCCGGGGCAGGGCGAAGCACAGCAGGGTCGTGGCGCCGGCGTGCACGGCGGCGTCGATCCGGTCGTGCAGCATGGTGCCGCCCTCGTGCAGCAGCCGGACGTCCGGGTGGACCTTGGCGGCGAAGTACGCGAAGCCGTACGCCTGGGAGGCGGCGGCCCGCAGCCCGAGGACCGGCAGCGGCCTGGACGCGGCGAGCAGCCGGCCCGCGCGTTCCACCGGACGCGGGTCCGCCAGCACCTCGGCGAGGTGCCGCAGGTTCTCGATCTCGGCCTCGACGGCCTGCTGGTACTCGTTGTAGGAGGCCGTGTCGGTGACCGGTTCGGCGGGGGCGACCTCGCGCAGGTGCCGGCGCAGCGCCGGGTAGCCGTCGAAGCCGAGGGCGACCGCGAAGCGGGTGACGGACGGCTGGCTGACCCCGGCGAGTTCGGCGAGTTCGACGCTGGACAGGAACGGCACGTCGGCGGCGCGCCGCACCATGCTGTGCGCGATGCGCCGCTGCGTCGGTGTGAGCCGGCGCCCCTCGAAGAGCGCCTGCAGCCGCGCGGCAGGGCTGTCGGTCACGCTCATGACGTGCTCCCCCTCCAGATGTCCGTGAACCGGTCGAGCAGTGCGGCCGCCGCCGCCACGTCGTCCGTGAGCGGCCGGTCGGCCTGGTCCGGGTCGAGCACCGACTCGGCGAGTTCCAGCGCCCGGCCGGCCGGCAGCTCCGGGTCGGGCCGCAGACCGCGCTGGCGCAACGCCCGTACGGCGGCCACGACTTCGCAGCCGACGACGAGACGGTACGCGCCGCACGCCCGCAGGGTCTGGCGTGCCGCGAGCGAGGCGAAGCTCGCCTGCTCCTCGACGCCCCGGGAGAGTACAGCGTGGCCGAGCGAGGCGGGGGCGGAGAAGGCCCGCAGGTCACCGAGGGCCGCCCCGGCCGCGTACTCCAGGATCATCACGCCGGAGGACGCGGGCTCGTGGTCGGCGAGGAAGGGGCGCAGCCGGGTGTAGGCGGGCTCGTTGAGGGTCGACAGCCGGGAGGACGACAGCCGGGCGACCTGGGTGACGGCCAGCCGGAAGTGGTCGAGGGCGAGGGCGAGCTGTGCCTGGTAGAAGCCGCCGTGGTGGTAGGCGGCCATGTCCTCGGCGGAGATGAGGGGGTTCTCGGCGGCGGCGTTGATCTCGACGGCGAGGACCTGTTCGAGGGCGTCGGCCGCGTCGTGGGCGGGGCCGTGTATCTGCGGCACGCACCGGAAGCCGTACGGGTCCTGGATCCGGCCGAGCGGCGGGGTGGGCCGGTCGGCGGCCCCGATCAGCTCGCGCATGCGGCGGGCCACCTCGGTGGAGCCGCGGTGCGGCCGGGCGCTGTGCACGGGGGCCGCGTACGCCTCGTGCGATCCGTCGACGGCGACCAGCGACAGGGCGGCGGCGACCTGGGTGGCGGCGATCAGTCCGCGCAGCTCGTGCAGGGCGAGGGCGGCCTGGCCGAGCGTGAGGGCGTTGCTGCTGATGAGCGCGAGGGCGTCGTTGTTGTCGAGCGGCTGGGGGGCGGGGGCGCCGGAGCCGCGCCAGGGGTGCTCCCCGGCGAGGGCGAGTCCCACCTGGGCCAGCGCCGCGATGTCGCCGGTGCCCACGGACCCGAACTCGTTCACCGCCGGGTGGGCGCCGCTCTCCAGCGCCTCGCACAGGGCGGTGACGACGGTGGGCCGCAGTCCCGCGCCGCCGGCGAGCAGCTGGTTGGCGCGCACGGCGAGCATCGCCCGCACCTGGCGGGCCGGCAGCTCCTCGCCGATGGCGCCGGCGTGGCTGCGCAGCAGGCGCAGTCCGTGCCCGGCGGCGGCCTCGGTCGGCACGTCCTCGTTCCGGTTGGCGCCCACGCCGGTGGAGCGCCCGTAGACGCGGCCGGTCGCGGCGATCCGCCGGGCGGCGTCCCAGGAGTCCTCGACGCGCTTGATCGCCTCGGTGCCGGGGACGGGCCGCGCGGAGCCGTCGGCGAGGCGGACGACGTCGCCGACGCCGAGGCCGCGACCGTCCAGGACGACGAGCCCGGGTGCGGCGGGCCTGACCACCGCCGTCGATGTGTCCACGATCCGAGACGACATCACGTGCGAACTCCCCTCAACCCGGACATCAGGTCTTGCCAGTCGGCCATAAGTAACCGGCGATTAACGCCGGGGCATTGACAAGCTATTCAGACACCGAGAACTCTGCATGACGATATACAGGCCGGGCAAGGGACACCTCATGATCCAGTTCGACACGGTCCACAAGCGCTTCCCGAACGGCACCACAGCAGTCCACGACCTCTCCCTGGAGATGCCGGAAGGCGGCGTGACCGTCCTCGTCGGATCTTCCGGTTGCGGCAAGACGACCACCCTGCGGATGATCAACCGGATGGTCGAGCCGACCTCCGGGACCATCCGGGTCGGCGGCAAGGACGTCCTGCGCCAGGACGCGGCCGAGCTGCGCCGCTCCATCGGGTACGTCATCCAGCAGTCGGGCCTCTTCCCGCACCGCACGGTGCTCGACAACATCGCCACCGTGCCCCTCCTCCTCGGCTGGGGCCGGCGCAGGGCACGGGCCAGGGCCGCCGAGCTGCTGGAGACCGTCGGCCTCGACGCCGGCGCGGGCAAGCGGTACCCCCACCAGCTCTCCGGCGGCCAGCAGCAGCGCGTCGGCGTGGCCCGGGCGCTCGCCGCGGACCCGCCCGTCCTGCTCATGGACGAGCCCTTCGGCGCGGTCGACCCGGTGGTGCGCACCCAGCTCCAGGACGAGCTGCTGCGCCTGCAGAAGGAGCTGAACAAGACCATCGTCTTCGTCACGCACGACATCGACGAGGCGGTCCGGCTCGGTGACCGGATAGCGGTCTTCCGCACCGGCGGGCACCTGGTCCAGTGCGCGGCCCCGGCGGAGCTGCTGGCCCGCCCCGCGGACGACTTCGTCGCCGGTTTCCTGGGCGCCGAGCGCGGCCTCAAACTCCTCTCGCTCACCCCGCTCGCGGGCGTCCCCCGCGCTCCCGCCCCCGAGGGCGGCACCTGGCGGCTCGTCCTGGACGGCGCCCGCAGGCCCCTGCACTGGCGCGCCGGGGACACCGAACTCCCGCTGCGTCCGCTGCGCGACACCGACTCGCTGCTCGCGGCCCTCGACGAGTCGATCGCCTCGCCGGCCGGCCTGGTCGCCCGCGTCGACACCGACGGCGTGCTGACCGGCGTCACCTCGCGCGAGGACATCCACGAGCACGCGGGCCGGGCGCACACCGCCGCGGCCGCGGCCCCGACGTCCGGTGGCGCCGGCGGCGCGCGCCCGGCCGGCACCCCCGACGACACCGCGGACGTGGCGATATGACCATCGACTGGCCGTGGATCTCCGACCACGCCGACGACCTCACCACTCTCACCCTGTCCCACCTCCAGGCGGCCCTGTCCGCCGTCCTCCTCGGCCTGCTGGTCTCCCTGCCGCTGGCCGTGCTCGCCCACCGGGTGCGCCCGCTGCGCGGCTTCCTGCTCGGGCTCTCGAACGTCCTCTTCACGATCCCGTCGATCGCGGTGTTCGTGCTGCTCCTGCCGGTGTCCGGCCTCACCCGCACCACCACCGTGATCGGGCTGACGATCTACACCCTGGTCGTCCTCCTGCGGAACACCGTCGAGGGCCTGGACTCCGTGCCCGCGCGGACCAAGGAGGCCGCGAAGGCGATGGGCTCCCGCCCGCTGCGCACGCTCCTCACCGTCGAGCTGCCCCTCGCCCTGCCGGTGATCATGGCGGGCGTGCGGATCGCCACCGTCATGTCGATCTCGCTGGTCTCGGTCGCCACGTACATCGGCGACGGCGGCCTCGGCCAGCTCTTCACCGACGGCTTCCAGCGCAACTTCCCGACGCCGGTGATCGTCGGCGTCGTCCTGACGCTCCTGCTGGCGCTGGTGGCGGACGCGCTGCTGGTCGCCGTGCAGTACGTACTCACCCCGTGGACGAGGCGGCGAGCCTGATGTACGAACTCCTGAAGAACCTCGGCGGCTGGCTGACCAGCGGCGACCAGTGGGCCGGCCAGGACGGCATCGCCCACCGCCTCGCCGAGCACCTCCAGTACTCCCTGCTCGCCACCCTCGTCGCGGCCGTGATCGCCCTGCCGGTCGGGCTGCTCATCGGGCACACCGGCCGGGGCGCGTTCCTCGCCATCAACCTGGCGTCGTTCGGGCGGGCGCTGCCCACCGTCGGCCTGGTGGTCCTGGTCTTCCTGGCCAGCGGCCTGTCGATGTGGCCGGTCTACATCGCGCTGGTCGCCCTCGCGGTCCCGTCGATCGTGACGAACACCTACGCCGGGATGACCGCCGTCGACCCGGACGTGAGGGACGCGGCGCGCGGGCAGGGCATGCGCGGGCACCAGGTGCTCCTCCAGGTCGAACTGCCGCTCGCCCTCCCGCTGATCATGACCGGCCTGCGGCTCGCGCTGATCCAGGTGGTCGCCACGGCCACCATCGCGGCGTACGTCTCCTTCGGCGGCCTCGGCCGCTACGTCTTCGACGGGCTCGCCCAGCGCGACCTCGTCCAGGTGCTCGGGGGCGCGGTGCTGGTCGCCGTCGTCGCCGTCGTCCTGGACCTGGCCCTGAGCGGCCTCCAGCGCTTCCTCTTCCGCCACCGCACCCGCACCGCTTAGGGGACCCCCGTGAATCGTCGTACCCTCCTCGGCGGCCTGCTCGCCGCCGCCTCCGTCCCCGCCCTCGCCTCGTGCAGCAGCGGCATCACCTCGCTCGACGGCGAGGGGTCCGCGGCCGGCGGTGGCGGCTCCAGCAAGGACGGCCTCACCATCGGCACCGCCAACTTCACCGAGAACCAGGTCCTCGGCTATCTGTACGCGGCCGTCCTGGACGCGGCGGGCGTGAAGACGAAGGTCCGCCCGAACCTCGGCACCCGCGAGATCCTCATCCCGGCGCTGCGGGGCGGCGACATCGACCTGCTGCCCGAGTACCAGGGCGCCCTGCTGCACTACCTCGACCCGAAGTCGAAGGCCACGGAGGAGGGCGAGATGCAGAACGCCCTCGCCGTCGCCCTCCCCAGGGGACTGCAGATCCTGCCCTACGGCAGGGCCGAGGACTCCGACGCGTTCGTGGTCACCCGGCGGACGGCCAGGAAGTACGGGCTCGCCTCCCTCGCAGACCTGCGGAAGCAGAACGGGAAGCTCGTCATCGGCGCCTCCGCCGAGGTGAAGAAGCGCCAGGTCGGCGTGGTCGGCCTCAAGGACGTGTACGGCGTCGAGTTCAAGGAGTTCAAGTCGCTGGACTCCTCCGGTCCCCTGGTCAAGGGCGCCCTGCGGAAGGGCGACGTGGACGTGGCGAACCTCTTCACCACCGACACCGACATCACGGCCAACGACTGGGTCGTCCTGACCGACCCGAAGAACCTCGTCCCCGGCCAGCACGTCGTGCCGCTCATCGCCGACCGCAAGGCGGACTCCACGGTCCGCAAGGCACTCGCCCGGCTGGGCAACGTGCTCACCACCGCCCAGCTCACCGAGCTGAACCGCCAGGTCGACAAGGACAAGAAGGACCCGCAGGACGTGGCGGACGCCTACGCCCGGCAGCACGGACTGACGGAGTGAGCCCTGCTCCCCGGCCGGGCGGCCGACGCACCCCGCGGCGGCCCCCGGGGGTCCGGTCCCACGGGGGCGGAGCACAGCCCCGAAAGGGGGGCTAACCCCAGTGCGGTCACGGTCCCCGCTCCCTAGCGTGGGGGCCATGACCGGTATGGATGCCAGCGACACCGAACTCAAGAAGGAACTCGACGCCACCCTGCAGGCACGCAGGGAGCTGGGCGAGGAGTACGAGCCCGCGCTGGTCGACTCGTTCCTGGAGAAGGTCGAGCAGCGCCTCGACTCCACGGTCGAGCGCCGGGTGCGCCGCCACCTCGCGGAACAGCAGATGGTGGTGGCCAGGGAGGCCCGGTCGCCGAGGCCGGCGGACTCCTGGGGCGAGCGCTTCGGCTTCGGCATCGTCTCGCTCGTGCTGGCGATCCCGCTGTCCGCCATCGGCGGCGGCGTCGGGAACCTGCCGGGCCTGATGGTCGCCTGGGCGGGCATCGTGGGAGTCAACGCGGTGCAGGCCCTGCGCCACACGCTGCCGCTGCGCCGGAACCGGGACCGGGACAAGCCGCCCTCGGACTGGGAGGACTGAGCCCCGCGCAACCGCCCGAGAACAGGGCGGGCGCGGAAGGATTGTGCGCGGGGACCGCCGCACCCCCGTTGCCGGGGGGCGGGACGACGGCGGTCCCCGCGAGGGACGCGGGCCGGGTCAGGGCCGGGCTTGCGCGTCCTTGGCGTCCTGGAGGTCCGGGAGCCGCTCCGGAGGTCCTTGACGCCGTTCGGTCGCCGGCCCGGGCGGGGAGCCGCTCCCGCCCTGCCGACAACCACCACTGTGCCGAACGCGTGTTAAGCGGGTGCTGCGCGGACGTGACGCGCTCGTACCACTTCCGCGAAGTTCCCCACCGCCGCCACCGGAAGATCGCCCGAGACCGGGGCACTTCAGGCGATCTCCTCCGCTCCGCGCGCGGGTCTACGCGCGGAACCTCTACTGCTTGGTGCCGCCCTTGGCGAGGAACGACAGCAGGTCCTGCCGGCTGACGACCCCGGTCGGCTTGCCCTCGACCAGCACGATCGCGGCGTCCGCCGCACCGAGCACGGACATCAGGTCCCCGACCGGCTCGCCCGAGCCGACCTGCGGCAGCGGCGCCGACATGTGCTTCTCCAGCGGGTCCTCCAGCGATGCCCTCTTGGTGAACAGGGCGTCCAGCAGCTCCCGCTCGACCACGGAGCCCACGACCTCGGCCGCCATGACGTCCGGGTGGCCGGCGCCGGGCTTGACGATCGGCATCTGCGAGACGCCGTACTCGCGCAGGACGTCGATGGCCTGGCCGACGGTCTCCTCGGGGTGCATGTGGACGAGGGACGGCATGGCGCCGTGCTGCTTGTCGCTGAGGACGTCGGCGACGCGGGCGCTGGGGCCCTCGTCCTCCAGGAAGCCGTAGTCGGCCATCCACTCGTCGTTGAAGATCTTGCTCAGGTAGCCGCGGCCGCTGTCGGGCAGCAGCACCACCACGACGTCGTCCGGCCCGAGCCGCTCGGCGACCCGCAGCGCGGCGACGACGGCCATCCCGCAGGAGCCGCCGACCAGCAGCCCCTCCTCCTTGGCCAGGCGCCGGGTCATCTGGAACGAGTCCTTGTCGGACACGGCGACGATCTCGTCGGCGACGGTCCGGTCGTACGCGCTCGGCCAGAAGTCCTCGCCGACGCCCTCCACGAGGTACGGCCGCCCGGACCCGCCGGAGTACACGGACCCCTCGGGGTCGGCGCCCACCACCTTGACCCGCCCGTCGCTGGCGTCCTTCAAGTACCGGCCGGTGCCCGAGATGGTGCCGCCGGTGCCCACGCCGGTCACGAAGTGCGTGATCCTCCCCTCCGTCTGCTCCCACAGCTCGGGGCCGGTGGAGTGATAGTGCGAGAGGGGGTTGTGCGGGTTGGAGTACTGGTCCGGCTTCCAGGCGCCCGGCGTCTCACGGACCAGCCGGTCGGAGACGTTGTAGTAGGAGTCCGGGTGTTCGGGGTCCACGGCGGTGGGGCAGACGACGACCTCGGCGCCGTAGGCCCGCAGCACGTTGATCTTGTCGGTGCTGACCTTGTCGGGGCAGACGAAGATGCACTTGTAGCCCTTCTGCTGCGCCACGATGGCGAGGCCGACACCGGTGTTCCCGCTGGTCGGCTCGACGATGGTGCCGCCGGGCTTGAGGGCGCCGCTCTCCTCCGCGGCCTCGATCATGCGCAGCGCGATGCGGTCCTTCACGGACCCGCCGGGGTTGAAGTACTCAACCTTCGCCAGGACCGTCGCCTGAATGCCCGCGGTCACGTTGTTGAGCCTCACCAGCGGGGTGTTGCCGACGAGGCTGATCATCGAGTCGTGGAATTGCACCGTTGTCTCCGGAGCTGTGTATCTGAGGGATGGTCCCGTCAGCCTACGGCCCCACGTGGGACGGAGGGCCGACAGTTGCCTCCAGAAGGTGCCACGACCGCCGCCCGAGATTGACCGACCCGCTCCACGGGGCAAGCAGTGGGTGTACGGCTACGAGGAGGTGGCGGCTACGCATGTCGAGCTTGTCGAGGGCAAGGGTCGCCCGGCGCATCGCGGCGGGTGCGGCGTACGGCGGTGGCGGGATCGGTCTGATGGGCGCGGCCGCGGTCGGCGTCCTGCTGGCCGAGGTGCAGCTGGCGAAGCGCCACGTGGGCAACGGGAGCGCGCACGCGCCCCGCGCGGACGGCCTGTACGGCCACGCGTACGCCGGTTTCGACGATCCGCCGCTGCGGCTGACCATACTCGGCGACTCCACGGCCGCCGGCCAGGGCGTGCACCGCGCCCGGCAGACCCCCGGAGCCCTGCTGGCGGCCGGACTCGCGGCGGTGGCCGAGCGCCCCGTCGAGCTCACCAACGTCGCGCTGCCCGGCGCCCAGTCGGACGACCTCGACCGTCAGGTGGCGCTCACCCTCGCGGACCCGGCCCGGGTGCCCGACGTCTGCGTGATCATGATCGGCGCGAACGACGTCACGCACCGGATGCCGCCGACCCGCTCGGTCCGCCACCTGTCCTCTGCGGTACGGCGGCTGCGCACCGCGGGCGCCGAGGTCGTCGTCGGCACCTGTCCCGACCTGGGCACCATCGAGCCGGTCCAGCAGCCGCTGCGCTGGCTGGCCCGGCGTGCCTCCCGCCAGCTCGCGGCGGCGCAGACGATCGGCACGGTCGAGCAGGGCGGGCGCACGGTGTCGCTGGGCGACCTGCTGGGTCCCGAGTTCGAGGAGAACCCGCGGGAGCTGTTCGGCCCCGACAACTACCACCCCTCGGCGGAGGGGTACGCGACGGCCGCGATGGCGGTCCTCCCGACGGTCTGCGCCGCGCTCGGCCTGTGGCCGGCGGACGAGGAGCGTCCGGACGTCTCGCGCCGCGAGGGCTTCCTGCCGGTGGCCCGGGCCGCCGCGGAGGCGGCGTCCGAGCCGGGCACGGAGGTCACGGCCGCGATGCCCACGGGCCCGCGAGGCCCCTGGGCCCTCCTCAAACGCCGCCGCCGCCGGCGCCTCCCCACCACCGACCCCGCCACCACCCCGGCCCCGTACAACTGACGGCACCGTCCCCACTCCGTCAGAGAATCGCGCTACCGCGCTCGTCCTCAACCGCCGGACGGGCTGGACACCTGGATCCAGCCCCTCCGGCACCATCCAGCCCCTCCGGCGTCTGAGGAGCGGGGCCCGGGGCGGAGCCCAGGGCGGCACGGACACCCCGCCCGCCCCGCACACGCGGGCAGAATCCCCCCTAATACACCCAATCGGAACAATCCAGCCCCTCCGGCAAAAGTCAGCCCCTCCGGCGTTTGAGGAGCGGGGCTCGGTGCGGAGCCCCGAGGCGGCGCGGACACCCCGCACCGCGCACCACGGACCCCGCACCGCACCTCCGGGAGAATCCAGCCCCTCCGGCGCTTGAGGAGCGGGGTCCGGGGCGGAGCCCCGAGGCGGCACCGACAACGACCCGAGCGAAAGGCGGCCCCGCAAGCGAACCCCACCCCCAACCCCCAAGGCGCCCCCGCCAGAAAAAAGCAAGCGCTTGGAAAGTGCGGCCCGAGTCACACCCCCACACCCGTGACCGCGCGGGTACGTACGGGTAACTTCCCAACCAGTCCCGCAAGCCCGCTCGCCCAGGCGCTCCGCGCCGCCCCCCTTCCCATGGAGCCGTGATGCCCGAAGCCGTGATCGTCTCAGCCGCCCGCTCCCCGATCGGCCGCGCCTTCAAGGGCTCCCTGAAGGACGTGCGCCCCGACGACCTGACCGCCACGATCATCCAGGCGGCCCTCGCCAAGGTCCCCGAGCTGGACCCGAGGGACATCGACGACCTGATGCTGGGCTGCGGTCTGCCCGGCGGCGAGCAGGGCCACAACCTCGGCCGGATCGTGGCCGTGCAGATGGGCATGGACCACCTGCCGGGCTGCACCATCACCCGCTACTGCTCCTCCTCGCTGCAGACCTCCCGCATGGCCCTGCACGCCATCAAGGCCGGTGAGGGCGACGTCTTCATCTCGGCCGGCGTCGAGATGGTGTCCCGCAGCGTCAAGGGCAACAGCGACAGCCTCTCCGACACCCACAACCCCGTCTTCGCCGACGCCGAGGCCCGTACCGCCGCGGTCGCGCAGAGCGAGGGCGCCTCCTGGCACGACCCGCGCGAGGACGGCCTGCTGCCGGACGCGTACATCGCGATGGGCCAGACCGCCGAGAACCTGGCCCGCATCAAGGGCGTGACCCGCCAGGACATGGACGAGTTCGGCGTCCGCTCGCAGAACCTCGCCGAGGAAGCCATCAAGAACGGCTTCTGGGAGCGGGAGATCACCCCGGTCACCACCCCGGACGGCACGGTCGTCAGCAAGGACGACGGCCCCCGCGCCGGCGTCACGCTGGACGGCGTCCAGGGCCTCAAGCCGGTGTTCCGCCCCGACGGCCTGGTCACCGCCGGCAACTGCTGCCCGCTGAACGACGGCGCCGCGGCCCTCGTCATCATGAGCGACACCAAGGCCCGCGAGCTGGGTCTGACCCCGCTCGCCCGCATCGTGTCCACCGGCGTCACCGGGCTCTCTCCCGAGATCATGGGCCTCGGCCCGGTCGAGGCGTCGAAGCAGGCCCTCAAGCGCGCGGGACTGACCGTCGACGACATCGACCTGTTCGAGATCAACGAGGCCTTCGCCGCCCAGGTGATCCCGTCCTACCGCGACCTGGAGATCCCGCTGGAGAAGCTGAACGTGAACGGCGGCGCCATCGCCGTCGGCCACCCCTTCGGCATGACGGGCGCCCGCATCACCGGCACCCTCATCAACAGCCTCCAGTTCCACGACAAGCAGTTCGGCCTGGAGACGATGTGCGTCGGCGGCGGGCAGGGCATGGCGATGGTCATCGAGCGCCTCAGCTGACCGACGCGCCGAAAAGCGGTCACCTACTCCCCTGTAAGTGACCGCAGTTGGACGCAGCGTGACCGAACCGGCCCAGGGCCCCGGAAACTTCGGGACTCTGGGCCGATTTGTGATCCAATCTCCCCCAGGATGTGACCTATCTCCCCCCGGAAGGGTCTTTTCCCAGGTCAGAGCCGTTTCGCGAGTAAACCCCGGGCCCAAAGTCCTGCCCTTTTTGTGACGTTACGCACTGACAGCTGGTTAGTCCGCCCTTCAAGCTGATGTAGGAAGTCGGGGGTCGACTTTGAACCGGGAGTACGTCAGTGAGCACCATGCCTCTAGCTCTGCTGCTCACCACGGCCGCAACAGCCGCCGTGGGCGTCGCCGTCCTGCGTGCCGTGCACGGGCTGCGTCGACAGGTGCGGGCCCTGCGCACCGAACTCGCCGAGAGCCGCACTGAGGCCCTGCGCGGTCTCGTGCCCGCCGCCCGGGCAGGCGCCGACACCGAGGAGATACGCACCGCGGTGGCCGAGGCGCTCGCCGAGGAGCGGGAGCGGGAGCTCGCCGAGGCGCGCGCGTTCTGGGCCGCCCAGGAGGCGCGTGACGCCTCCGACGGGCCCACGCTGCTGGGTCTGCCCGACAGCGAGCTGTTCCTGCCGCGCCAGTCGGACTTCGCCGGTCTGGAGCACCTGGAGCCGGTGACCGAGCCCGGCCATGAGATCGACGAGTTCTCCCAGAGGGACTTCGTCCAGGGCGGTACGCCGACGGACTCCCCGGAGCTGGCCGCGGCCCGCCGCCGCCACCCCTCGCACCCGGACTTCGTTCCGGTCCAGTCACCCGTCGTGAACGACCACGAGCGCACGGTGGCCTGCCTGGAGGAGCTCGCGGAGTCCCGTACCGAGCTGGCCGACGTCCGGCCGGGCCCGCTGGGCACCCTCGACGTCTACGTCTTCGCGGACGGAACGACCCTGTGCATGACCCCGGGCCACCGGGAGACCGCGGAGCGCCTGGCCGCCGCCCTGCGCGCGGGCCGCACCCCCGTCCTGCTGGGCGGCTCCGGCGTCTCGGGCGCGTACACCCTCACGTTCGAGTGCGGCGAGGAGAACGTCTACATCCTCGCGGACCGCGTCATCGCGTCCCTGTAGCCCGCCCCCGCGCCCGGACTCGCCGGGACCCCACGCGTCGGAGCCGATCGCCGGTCAGACTCCGGCGCGTTTCTGTGCCTCCTGGACGAGCGTCAGCGCCTCCGCCAGATCCGCCTCGTCCTTCAGTGCGAGTGCCAGGTCGTGTCCGGCCACCGTGATCTGGTCCGCGGCGGCGAACATGCCCACGTCCGGCATCTCCCGGGGCGCGGCGGAGGGGTCCTCCAGCCGCTGGGCCCGCAGGGACAACTCCCTGGCCACCCCCAGTGCCTCGGCCGCCGCGCCCCGTTGCAGGCGGCTCTGCGGCGCGGCCCGCAACCGGTCGGCGAAGTGGTCCACGGCTCGGGTCAGCGGCGTCGTATCAAGCACGCCGCGAGACTACGCGCCGCGGCGGGACTGTTGCCAACGCCCGAACGCTCAGGCACGGTGTCGTGAAGGACCGGCTTACATCCCATTGCGTCCGGAGGCGCCGATGTCCCAAGTCTTCTCCGAGGAGACCCACCGCAACCTGCTCGCCCGAATCCCGCACTGCACCGGTCGTGAAGTGTCCGACTGGCTTCGCACCGTCGACGAAGGCCCCGCCCTCTTCCGCTTCGAGGAGAAGGTCAGCTGGCTCCGCGCGGAACACGATCTCGCGTACGGCCACGCCAAGGCGATCATCCACGAGTACGACCTGAGGAGGGCCGCGCGCAAACTCCTCTGAGCGCGCACCACCGGCACCCGCACCGCAGACGACGAAGGGCCCGCGAACCTGGGGTTCGCGGGCCCTTCAGCCCCGCCGGCTGACCGGCGGGACCAGGAAGCCGTACCGCTAGTCGCTGCTGCTGAAGATGGCGACCAGCCGCAGCATCTCGAGGTAGATCCACACGAGGGTCAGGGTCAGGCCGAACGCGGCCAGCCAGGCCTCCTCGCGGGGAGCGCCGTACGCGATGCCGTCCTCGATCTGCTTGAAGTCGAGGGTCAGGAAGAACGCGCCCAAGACGATCGCGAGGATGCCGACGATGGCGCCGAGCGGGCCCATGCTGCGCAGTCCGCCGTCCTCGGCGACGCCGAAGGCGACCAGCAGCAGGTTGACCGCGAGGACGAGCACGAAGGCGATGGCGATGGCCATGCCGATGCGCGCGTACCGCGCCGTGACCCGGATCCAGCCCGCCCGGTAGATGAGCAGGGTGGCGCCGGAGACGGCCATGGTGCCCAGGACGGCCTGGAAGGGCGCGCCCGACCACCGGCTGTTGTACATCTCGCTGATGACCCCGAGGAAGACACCCTCGAAGGCCGCGTAGCCGATGATCAGCGCGGGCGAGGCCTTGCGCTTGAAGGACTGGACGATCGCCAGGACGAAGGCGATGATCGCGGCGCCGATCGCCAGGCCGTAGCTGCTGCCGGAGACCGGCAGCAGCGTCCAGGCCAGGACGGCGCCGACGGCCGCGGTGCCGAGCGTCATGGCCGAGCGCATGACGACGTCGTCCATCGTCATCCGGCCGGTGGTGACCGGTGCCTGCGGGGCGCCGTGCTGAAGGTCCTGCTGCGCGTAAGGGTTCTGCGCGTAGGGGTTGCCGCCCTGCTGGGCGTACGGGTTCCCCTGCGCGTACGGGTTGCCCTGCGTGCCGACAGCTGCTCCCCCGGCCTGCGGCGCGGTGTTGAAGCCCGCGTAGCCGTTGTCGCGGCTGAACCCCCGTCGCGAGAAGACCGGGTTGCTGCTCCTCATTTCACTCCTCCATGGCCACCGAGTGGGCCTTGGCTCAAGAGTAATAGGTAGGCAAAGGAAAGAACCTACTGCTTGGGGAGGATCTTTCCCTCGTCGTGGTGCGCAACACGCTACGCGGCCGGGGGATTCCCGGCATGCGAGGGGCCGCTCAGCCGAAGGGGAAGCCGGTGTACGCCTCCGCCAGGTCCGTCTCGGCCGCCCGGGACGCGGCGATCCGGTGCAGCCGGGCCAGCTGGACGCGGTCGTCGAAGGGGGTGGCGTCGGGGGCGCGGTGCAGCAGGGTCGTCATGTCGTAGGAGAACCGCTCGGCCTGCCAGACGCGGCGCAGGCAGGTCTCGGAGTACGCGTCGAGCCGTTCCGCCGATCCGGTGTCCCGCTCGTGGACCAGGGCGCGGGCGAAGGTGACGACGTCGCCGACCGCGAGGTTCAGCCCCTTGGCGCCGGTGGGCGGCACGATGTGCGCCGCGTCGCCGGCGAGGAAGAGGCGCCCGTACCGCATGGGCTCGTGGACGAAGCTGCGCATGGGGGTCACCGACTTCGACGTGACGGGGCCCCGGGCGAGCCGCCAGTCGTCGTCGGTCTCGAAGCGCCGCTCCAGCTCGTCCCAGATGTCGTCGTCGGACCACGCCTGGGCGTCGGTGCCCTCCGGCACCTGGAGGTAGAGGCGCGAGACGGCGGGTGAGCGCATGCTGAGCAGGGCGAAGCCGCGCTCGTGGCGGGCGTAGACGAGTTCGTCGTGCGAGGGGGGCACGTCGGCGAGGATGCCGAGCCAGCCGTAGGGGTAGGTCCGCTCGTAGACGCGGGAGAGGGCGGCGGGGACCGCCTTGCGGGCGACACCCCAGAAGCCGTCGCAGCCCACGACGTAGTCGCAGTGCAGGACGTCCTCGCGTCCCTCGTGGCGGAAGCGCACGCGGGGGTGCTCGCCGTCCGCGTCCTCGACGGCGAGCGCCTCGGCGCCGAACAGCAGCGGTCCGCCCTCCTTGAGCCGGAGCGCGATGAGGTCCTTGCAGACCTCGGTCTGCGCGTACACCATCACGGCGCTGCCGCCGGTGAGCGCGGGGAAGTCGACGCGGTGCCGCGTGCGGTCGAAGCGCAGCTCGATGCCGTCGTGCCGCAGGCCCTCGCGGTCCATGCGTTCCCCGGCGCCGGCCGCGCGCAGCACGTCGACCGTGCCCTGCTCCAGGATTCCGGCGCGCTGCCGCTGTTCGACGTAGGCCCGGTCGCGGCTCTCCAGGACGACCGACTCGATGCCCGCCTCGTGCAGCAGCCGCGCCAGCAGCAGTCCGGCCGGTCCGGCCCCGATGATTCCGACGGTGGTCCGCATCGGCACGCCCCTTTTGCGCTCGCCCTCTTCGTCCGCACTCTTGTTCGCGTAGTGAAATTATTTTCACCATTGCTCGATGTGAGTCTCGGGGGCGCCGGGCCGGCTGTCAATGGGCGGTGCGGGAAGCGGTTCGGAGAGACCGAGCCGTCTACGGCGTCTCGGAACACGCTTGTGGCCCCATAGCGGGTGATTTCGTCCGCGTGTAAGTCGGAGGTGCCCGGAACCGGACTTGAACCGGTACGCCCGCGAGGGGCAGCGAGGTTTAAGCTCGCCGTGTCTGCATTCCACCATCCGGGCAGGCCATGGGCTCCGCATCGAGGTTCCGAGCCTATCGGGACGCATCCCCCTAACTACGGGAGGGCGGCCCGATGTTGTCTTATTTTATTGACGTCTGAGGGTGCATCAGCACTGGGTACGGGCCATCCGCACTTGCCAATAGCCTTTCTGGCGGCGCCCGGCCGCGTATACGGAATGACGGAATTTCACCGCCCGGGTGGCGGTGTCCGCGCGGTACGCGCCTGATGACCCCTCAGGAGGGTTCGTCATACCCAGGTATGGCACGGCCGCCCGGAGTCCGACCGGAGTCGCCCTGGAACACCGGGACAGCGGCTGACCACTCGCCGCCCGGCGGCCGTGAGGATCGACGACACCCCCCGGAAACACGTCGTCCCCTCAGGAGCACCTCCCGTGACCAGCACCCCCCTCGCCGCCCCGGCCACCGCGGTGGCCGCCCGCGCCAGGAACTGTCAAGTCCACGTGGCCGTACGGCGGTCGGGCCCCGTCCGTTCCCGGACGGGGCCCGGCCGCCGCGGCGCCGGCTCCGCTACGGCCGGGTGTTCCAGGTGCGCGCCCGCAGCGGCAGGCCGGAGGTGCCGGACTCGGGCGTGCGGACCGCCAGGACCTGGTTGACGCCTATGCGGTTGCCCTCGAAGGCGAGGGCGCTGGCCGCCATGTAGAGCCGCCAGACGCGGGCCCGCCCCGGGCTGGTGAGCCGCACCGCCCGCGCCCACCGCGCCTCCAGGTTGGCGACCCACTGGCGCAGGGTCAGGGCGTAGTGCTCACGCAGGGACTCGACGTCGCGGACCTCGAACCCGGCCCGCTCCAACTGCGTCACGGTGGTGCCGACGGGGGCCAGTTCGCCGTCGGGGAAGACGTAGGCGTCGATGAACCGGTCGACGCTGTACGCCGTTTCGTCCGTCTGCGGGCGGCGGGCGATCTGGTGGTTCAGCAGCCGTCCGCCCGGCTTCAGCAGGGCGTGCAGCACCCGGGCGTACTCCAGGTAGCGCTCGCTCCCGACGTGCTCGGCCATGCCGATGGACGAAATGGCGTCGTACGGGCCGTCGCTGACGTCCCGGTAGTCCTGGACCCGGATCTCCACCCGGTCGGTCAGGCCCTCCTCCGCGACGCGCTTGCGGGCGTGACCGGCCTGCTCCTGCGACAGCGTGACGCCGACGACGCTCACGCCGTACTCCCGGGCGGCGTGGACGGCCATCGAGCCCCAGCCGCAGCCGACGTCCAGGAGCCGCATGCCCGGCCGCAGGTCCAGCTTGCGGCAGACGAGGTCGAGCTTGTCGCGCTGGGCGCCCTCCAGGGTTCCGGCGTCCTCCCAGTAGGCGCAGGAGTACACCATGGAGGGGCCGAGGACGATCTCGTAGAAGTCGTTGCCCACGTCGTAGTGGTGGCTGATGGCGCGGCGGTCGCTGCGTCTGGTGTGCGCGTGGCGGCGGCCGCGGACCTCCTCGGGCGGCGGTGCGGGCGGTCCGGCGGGCCCGCCCATCCGCAGCAGGCCCCGGACGGCCGCGCGCGCGTCGGGGTCGCGCAGCGTCTCGCCGAGTCCCCTGGCGCCCTCCCCGCGCTCCCACACGAGTCCGGCCATCACCTCCAGGACCGCGTAGAAGTCCCCCTCCACCCCGACGTCCCCGGCGACCCAGGCCCGCGCGAGCCCGAGCTCCCCCGGCTTCCAGATCAGCCGGCGCAGCGCACGGCGGTTCCTGATCACGAGGACGGGTCCCCCGGGCGGCCCCGCCTCCGAACCGTCCCAGGCACGAATGCGTACCGGAAGCGGGGCTCCCAGCAACTGCTCGAAAAGGCTGTTCAGCCGCAGCGCGGCGTCGGGCATGGCCACACCTCCGTGACAACGGATCCCGGAACGTCCAACACCACGTAAACACCAACCGTCCCCGCCCGCAGTCCCTCGCCCGCGTCATGGATCGGCAAAACAGATGTAGCCACCACGTTTCAGGGTGGCGGCCGGCGGGCGGCCCCGGCGCCGAAGCCTTCGCCCGCCCCGCGCCGGGAAACACCGAAGGGGCCTCCCGCACCACGGATGGCGGGAGGCCCCTTCGGGCCGTTCAGCGACCGGAGGTCAGGAGGCCTTGGCCTTCTCCTCGGTCTTCGCCGGCGGAAGCTGGGCCTCCGCGGCCTGCGCGACGGCCGGCGCCGGCTTGGCGGCCTCGTAGAACTCCTCGCGGGGAGTCTCGATGGCGCCGAGCGAGACGACCTCGCGCTTGAGGAACATCGCGAGCGTCCAGTCCGCGAAGACGCGGATCTTGCGGTTCCAGGTCGGCATCGCCAGACCGTGGTAGCCACGGTGCATGTACCAGGCGAGACGGCCCTTGAGCTTGATCTTCATCTTGCCCATGACGATCATCGCGACGCCCTTGTGGAGGCCGAGACCCGCGACCGCGCCCTTGTTGGAGTGCGCGTACGTCTTCTGCGGGAAGCCCCGCATACCGGAGATCACGTTGTCGCCGAGGACCCTCGCCTGGCGCAGCGCGTGCTGGGCGTTCGGCGGGCACCAGGCGTTCTCGACGCCGGCCTTGCGGGCCGCGACGTCCGGCACCTGCGCGTTGTCGCCCGCGGCCCAGATGTAGTCCGTGCCCTGCACCTGGAGGGTGGGCTGGGTGTCCACGTGACCACGCGGGCCGAGCGGCAGACCGAAGCGGGAGAGGACGGGGTTCGGCTTGACGCCGGCCGTCCACACGATGGTGCTGGAGTCGACCTCCAGGCCGTTCTTCAGGACCACGTGACCGTCGACGCAGGAGTCCATCGAGGTCGAGAGGTAGACCTCGACCCCGCGGCTCTCCAGGTGCTCCTTGCCGTACGCGCCGAGCTTGGGGCCGACCTCGGGGAGGATCTTGTCCGCAGCGTCGACGAGGATGAAGCGCATGTCCTCGCGGGACACGTTGTTGTAGTACTTGGCCGCGTCACGGGCCATGTCCTCGACCTCGCCGATCGTCTCGGCGCCCGCGAAGCCGCCGCCCACGAAGACGAAGGTCAACGCCTTGCGGCGGACGTCCTCGTCGGTCGTGGAGTCGGCCTTGTCGAGCTGCTCGAGGACGTGGTTGCGCAGGCCGATGGCCTCCTCGATGCCCTTCATGCCGATGCCCTGCTCGGCGAGGCCGGGGATCGGGAAGGTGCGGGAGACCGCGCCCATCGCGATGACGAGGTAGTCGAAGGGCAGCTCGTACGCCTCGCCGACGAGGGGCGCGACCGTGGCGACCTTGCGGTCCTGGTCGATGGTCGTGACCCGGCCGGTGAGGACCTCCGCCTTCGGCAGGACGCGTCGCAGCGGGACGACGACGTGCCGGGGGGAGATGCTGCCGGCGGCGGCTTCGGGGAGGAAGGGCTGGTAGGTCATGTACGACCGGGGGTCGACGACCGTGACGGTCGCCTCTCCGTAGCGCATCTTCTTGAGAATGCGCCGAGCTGCGTACAGGCCTACGTACCCACCGCCTACTACGAGGATCCTGGGACGCTCCGTGGTGCTCATGCCATCGAGTATCCACCCGCTTCCGGGGGGTCGCTCGTGCGCCCCTTCACAAGCATGGGTGAGCCCTCTGCTACACTGCGCGGCTCACGTGACCCAGGTCATGCCGGAACGAGGGAACCACCGCATACCGTCGGCCGTTGTCAACACCGCGTGAGCTGCCACTCCGGGCCTCAGGCCCCGCTGAACCAGCCCCTTGCCACACGTGCCCGCAACACCCCTGAAACGCTCCCGTGAGCACCCTTGCCGGGCTGCTGAGCCCCCCGGAAGGGCCTATCGGGCCGAATCCGCGTCCATCGGGACCGATTCTCTTGTGAAGAACTTCACGAACTTTCCCGACGGCACGTCACGGAGGCGGTTTTCAGGCCCCTCAGCGCGTGCTCATACGTTATCCGACCTGCTCAAGCGAGGCTACCGGCGAGTAGTAAAGACTCCCTCACCGTCGGCCCCTCCCCGCGGGGAGGAAGCCCGTCAGGCGACGGACCAGGCGATGCCGTCGAGGATGTCGTGCTCGCTCACCACGACCTCCTCCGCGCCCACCCGCTCCATGATCGCGAGCAGCACCAGGGCGCCCGCCCCGATCACGTCGACCCGTCCCGGGTGCATCGAGGGGATGGCCGCGCGCTCGGCATGAGTCGAGGACAGCAGCCGCTCGGTGATCTCCCGGACGCGCTCGCGGGAGACCCGGGAGTGATGGATCGCCGCCGAGTCGTACGCGGGGAGGTCCTGCGCGATCGCCGACACCGTGGTGACCGAGCCGGCCAGGCCCACCAGGGTGCGCGCCTCGTCGAGCGGGACCGTCCGCGCGGCCAGGTCGAGCGCGGCCTCGATGTCCGCCCGGATGGCGTCGATCTGAGCGGGCGTCGGCGGATCCGTGACGGTGCCGTCGTGCACGAGGTGCCGCTCGGTCATCCGTACGCAGCCGATGTCCACGGAACGCGCGGCGCGTACGCGGTCTTCACCGACGACCAGCTCCGTGGACCCGCCGCCGATGTCCACCACCAGGTACGGCTTCGCCAGGTCGTCCCGTCCGGTCAGTTCCTTCGTCGCCCCGGTGAAGGAGAACTCCGCCTCCTGGTCGCCGGTGATGACCTCCGGCTCGACCCCGAGGATGTCGAGGACCCCGCGGACGAACTCGTCGCGGTTCTCGGCGTCGCGCGAGGCGGACGTCGCCACGAAGCGCAGGTGTTCCGCGCCGTGCTCCTTGATGACGGCCGCGTACTCGCGGCAGGCGGCGAAGGTCCGCTCCAGCGCCTCGGGGGCGAGACGCCCGGTCCGGTCGACGCCCTGGCCGAGCCGGACGATGGTCATCCGCCGGTCCAGGTCGACGAGTTCACCCGTCGCCGGGTCCGCGTCGGCGACGAGCAGACGAATCGAGTTGGTACCGCAGTCGATGGCGGCGACCCTGGTCATGCGTTCGGTCTCCTGTCGTCATGGGTGGCGCCCCGGGCCCGGATCGGAAACGGGTTCCCCCCGGGGGCCGGAGCTCGCCATTTTCAGCCCGTCCGGCTTGTGAAAGCGAGGCCGTCCAGGCCGGGACGAGTTCCCCCGGGGGCTGGGACCTCGCCGTCAGGGAGAGCTTTTCAGCCCGCCCGGCGCTTGAGGACGAGGCTGTCCAGGCCGAAACGGGGGTCCGGGGGCAGCAGCCCCCGGCAACGGCACCCCGGGGACGGTCACCCCTGGGGAGAGGCGGCCCCGCCCCCGGGGGCCACGCACGATCCCTTGCGCCACCACTCCGGCAGCATCGCGATCGCCTCGTCCCCGAGCGGGTTCACCCCGGGCCCCGCGGCGAGCGAGTGCGCCACGAGCACGTGCAGGCACTTCACGCGGTCCGGCATGCCGCCCGCGCTGGGGAAGCCCTCCAGGACCTCCATGGCGTCCCGGCGGGCGATGTAGTCCTCGTGCGCCGCACGGTAGGCCGCCGCCAGCTCGGGATCGGTGGCGAGCCGTTCCGTCATCTCCTTCATGACGCCGTTCGCCTCCAGCGTCCCGATCGCGGACGCGGCCCGCGGGCACGTCAGGTAGTACGTGGTCGGGAACGGCGTGCCGTCGGGCAGGCGGGGCGCCGTCTCCACCACGTCGGGCTGACCGCAGGGACAGCGGTGCGCGATCGCGCGCAGGCCGCGCGGCGGGCGGCCGAGCTGCTGCTCGAACGCCTCGACGTCCGCGTCGGTGGGCTCGGTGCGCGGGGTGGGCGGCGGGGGCGTTTCCATGCCGTGTGTCGTGTCTTTCTGATCAGTTACCGGGCGGCGCGGTCGGACTTGTCCACGCCGTCCCAGACGTTGGCGTACCAGGGGCGGGCAGCCGCCCCCTGGTCGGTGCGGGACTTCTTCACCGCGTCCGGATCGATGACGATGTAGCCGGTCTCGCCCGGCATCATGTAGTGCAGCCGCTGCCGGATCTGCTGCTCGGCGTACGCGTCGTCCTTCCAGCGGGCCTTGAGGTCCCGCAGCTCCTCGACGCGCTGCCGGGCCTCGTCCTGCTGCCGCTCCAGCTCGGCCACCTCGGCCCGCTGGGACACGTACTGCCTTATCGGGTACGCGAGGGCCACGACGAGGGAGCACAGGACCAGCGCCAGCAGCGCCGCACGGCCCGTCAGGCGGGAGCGGCGGGCCTGCCGTTTGGTCTGGGAGCGGTAGACCCGGGCCGCCGTCTGCTCACCGAGCAGCCGCAGCCTGGTCGTGGTGGAGAACCGGTCCCGGTCCTTCACGGCCATGAATCCCGCCTCCCCGGCACAAGCCCGTCACGTGCGTACGTCCCCGCACACGGTACGGGACCGAGTACGGGGACGTACGTACGACGCTTCCTACGGGTCAGCCCTTGAAGCGCGGGAACGCCGAGCGGCCGGCGTAGACCGCGGCGTCGTCGAGGATCTCCTCGATGCGCAGGAGCTGGTTGTACTTGGCGACGCGGTCCGAGCGGGCCGGGGCGCCGGTCTTGATCTGGCCGCAGTTCACGGCGACGGCGAGGTCGGCGATGGTGACGTCCTCGGTCTCGCCGGAGCGGTGGGACATCATGCACTTGAAGCCGTTGCGCTGGGCCAGCTCGACGGCGTCCAGGGTCTCGGTCAGCGAGCCGATCTGGTTGACCTTGACGAGCAGGGCGTTGGCGGAGCCCTCCTCGATGCCGCGGGCCAGGCGCTCCGGGTTGGTGACGAAGAGGTCGTCGCCGACGATCTGGACCTTGTCGCCCAGCTTGTCGGTGATGACCTTCCAGCCGGCCCAGTCGTCCTCGTACAGCGGGTCCTCGATGGAGACCAGCGGGTACGCGGAGACGAGCTCCTCGTAGTACTCGGTCATCTCTGCGGCCGAGCGGGACTTGCCCTCGAACTCGTACGAGCCGTCCTTGTAGAACTCGGACGCGGCGACGTCGAGCGCGAGCGCGATCTGCTCACCGGGGACGTAACCGGCCTGCTTGATGGCCTCGATGATGAGGTCGAGGGCGGCGCGGTTGGACTCCAGGTTCGGGGCGAAGCCGCCCTCGTCGCCGAGGCCGGTGGACAGGCCCTTGGTCTTCAGCACCTTCTTGAGGGTGTGGTAGACCTCGGCGCCCCAGCGCAGCGCCTCGGAGAAGGACTCCGCGCCGATCGGCGCGATCATGAACTCCTGGATGTCGACGTTCGAGTCGGCGTGCGAGCCGCCGTTCAGGATGTTCATCATCGGGACGGGCAGCAGGTGCGCGTTCGGACCGCCGAGGTAGCGGAAGAGCGGCAGGTCGCTGGCCTCGGAGGCGGCGTGCGCGACGGCGAGGGAGACGCCGAGGATGGCGTTGGCGCCGAGCGAGCCCTTGTTGTCCGTGGCGTCCAGGTCGAACATCGCCTGGTCGATCAGGCGCTGCTCGGTGGCGTCGTAGCCGACGAGCTCCGGGCCGATCTGCTCGATGACCGCGAGGACGGCCTTCTCGACACCCTTGCCCAGGTAGCGGTTGGGGTCACCGTCGCGCAGCTCGATGGCCTCGAAGGCACCGGTGGAGGCGCCGGACGGGACGGCGGCACGACCCGTGCTGCCGTCGTCGAGGCCGACCTCGACCTCGACGGTGGGGTTGCCTCGCGAGTCGAGGATTTCCCTGGCTACGACGACGTCGATCGACGGCACGAGCATCTCCTTCTGGGATGTGACGCGGGTACGCGGAGCCCCTTGGCCCGCTGACTGCACGGAGCCGCGGTCGGCTCCGCGACATGAGCCTAACCGGCCCGGGGCGATCGGCCAGCCGGTCGACCACCCCATGGACAGAACCGAGAGTAAATTGTTTCCGAACGGAACAAAAACCTGTCCGGTACAGGCATCCGCGGGAGAGGGGCGCGTCCGGCGCGGGCACGAAAAAGCCCCGCTCCGATGCGTACGGGGGAACACGCACCGGAGCGGGGAGCCCGTGGGGACGGGGTGCCCCTCACAGGCTCTCCATGACGGGAGCCCGTGGGGGCGGGTGGCCCTCACGGGGTCTCCGTTGCGGAGCCCCGTATGAGGGGAGGGCCGTGGGCCGGCTGTGAGCCGGTTGCCGGCCGCGGTCCGCCGGAGGGCGGCCGGCGCCGGTGTCAGCTGAGGTGGAGCTGCTGGCCGGGGAAGATGAAGTCGGCGTCGTCGACGATGTCCTTGTTCAGCTTGAACAGCTTCTGCCAGCCGCCCTTGACGTTCTTCTCCGCGGCGATGGAGCTGAGGGTGTCGCCCTTGACGACCTTGTACTCGCCGTCGCCCTTCTCGACCTTCTTGCCGGTCGGGGTCTCGACGGTCTTCTTGGCCGTCTCACGCTCCGAGGAACGCGAGGCGCGCTGGTCCTGGGGCGCCTGCTGCTGCGGGGCCTGCTGCTGCGGCTGGGCCGTGCTCTGCGAGCCGGTGTCGGTCGCGGCGCCGCCGGTGGAGGCGCCGGACAGGCCGGTGCCGCAGGTCGGCCAGGCACCCTTGCCCTGCGCGGCCAGCACCTTCTCGGCGACCGCGATCTGCTGGGACTTGGAGGCCTGGTCGGCGGTGGAGGCGTAGGCCGAGCCGCCGTAGGCGGACCAGGTGGAGGCGGAGAACTGCAGGCCGCCGTAGTAACCGTTGCCGGTGTTGATCGACCAGTTGCCGCCGGACTCGCACTGCGCGACGGCGTCCCACTCGGAGGTGGTG
The DNA here is from genome assembly GCF_053611025.1 of Streptomyces sp. NPDC054842. Classification (NCBI taxonomy): domain Bacteria; kingdom Bacillati; phylum Actinomycetota; class Actinomycetes; order Kitasatosporales; family Streptomycetaceae; genus Streptomyces; species Streptomyces sp. NPDC054842. The sequence continues at coordinate 310,587 of NZ_JBSGZN010000001.1, read as the reverse complement.
GCGGCCGAGGCGTTGCCGGCCGCCATCAGCGGGGCGGCGATGGCGACACCGGTGACCCCCGCGAGCGCGGCGACACGGGTGGCCTTGGACGGGCGGCGGTGCTTGGCCTTGTTGTTACGCAGCATGAAGTGATCCCCTCACCGACGCCTGCGAGGTGAGCTGTCGGGTTCGGGCGGGTGAGTGCCCGGTCGTGCGCCCATGGCGCCCGACTTCACCCCAAGCCGTTTCCGGAGGTCTCTCAACTCCCGGGCCCGGCACTTACCTTGGGTCCCCCGCTCCTGCCTGCGGCGCTTACGCGACGACTGTTCCCGGGCGGCCGCTGGCAGGATTCGGCGTTGCGACCGTCGGGGCCCGCGATGGCGAGCGATCACGACCGTAGACACGCGACGGCCGGAATTTCAAAGACGATCAGGGCTTCTGAGACCCATCTCTCACTCTCACCAAACCGGACATTGCGGTGTGAACCATGACGCGAACTACCGCTGTTTTGTACCCGATTCGCCGCCTGACGACCGCTTAGTCTCCCGCGACCTCAAGGCTCTGACCGGGGAGGATGAGGTCCGGGTCGGAGCCGACCGTCTTCTCGTTCTCCGTGTACAGCTCGGTCCATCCGCCGCTGACCGCAAGGGAGTCGGCGATGCTCGTCAGACTGTCGCCGAGACGGACGGTGTAGGAGCCCTCGGAGGTGGAGTCGGAGGCGTCCGCGTCACGCGCGGCGTGACGGCCCGCGGAGTCCTTCTGGCGCCCCGCGTCCACACCGGTGTTCGAGGCACCCTCGGCGCTCGGGCCGCGGTGCTTGCCGGTGCCGGTCCCCTCGCTCGCGGGGGTGCTCGGCGTGGTGGAGGAGCCGCCGGTGGGGCCCGACTTGTCCGAGTCGTCAGCCTTTGCCTTGCCCTTGTCCGCGACACCGGAGTCCCCCGAGTCGTCGGCGCTCTCCTTCGGTGCCGGAGACGCGTCGGACTTCGCCGCCTTGCCGGACCCGGACGGGGACGGCTTGGCGTCGGCCCCGCCGGTCGACAGACCGTCCGAAGCGGACGACTCGCCCTTCGCGGACGAATCGGACGGCGAGGTGTCGGGGGACGGGGACGCGTCGTCGGCCACGCCCGTGTCGACCTCGACGGAACCCGAGTGCTTGCTGAGGCCGGAGAGCGGGCCGCAGGTGGGCCAGGCCGCCAGGCCCTGCCCGTCGAGCACCTTCTCGGCGACGGCTATCTGCTGCGAGCGGCTCGCCTCGTCGGGGCTGGGCGCGTAGGCGAGGCCGCCGTACTTCTCCCAGTTCTCCTGGGTCATCTGGAGGCCGCCGTAGAACCCGTTGGCGTTGTCGGCGCTCCAGGAGCCGCCGCTCTCGCACTCCGCGACCCGGTCCCACGTGGTGCCGTCGGCTGCGCTCGCGCCGGTGGCGCCGAGCAACGGGATGGCGATGGCCGATCCGGTGACGCCGGCCGCGACGATGATTGCCGGAGCCTGGCGGGGGCGACGGTGACGACCGTTCCCGGAGAGCATGCGGTGGGCCTTTCGGAGACAGCGGTGACAGACGCGACGGAAGATCCATCGCGTTGATGCGTGAACGTATCGGCACTCGAACGCTTGTCACAAGTCGATGCAGCGCAGATCACGTGAAGATCACAGTTTTGACGGTGCGTCATGTTTGACCGGGCGGTAGGCGTGTGCCGTCGACGTGCGAACTCCGTCCGTATGTCCGGGTTGCAGGAGTTCACCTCTGCCGACGCCGGCCGCGAAACGGATCGCGTGCCCTCCGGACGGGCACCCGTCCCCGCTACCGGGGCGGTGTGAACTCCACGGGAAGCGTGCGCAGTCCGCGCATGATGAGCCCGCCGCGCCAGCGCAGCTCGGCCGGGTCCGCGGCCAGCCGCAGGTCCGGGAGGCGGGTCAGGAGCGTCGCCAGGGCGGTCTGCCCCTCCAGCCGGGCGAGCGGCGCCCCGAGGCAGTAGTGGATGCCGTGCCCGTATCCCAGGTGCTGGTTGTCGCGGCGGGCGAGGTCCAGCGTGTCCGGGTGCTCGAACCGCTCCGGGTCGCGGTCGGCGGCCGCGAGGACGACCAGGACGGGGTCGCCCGCGGCGATGTCCTGCCCGCCGATCCGGACCGCCTCGGTCGCGAAGCGCCAGGTGGCCAGCTCGACGGGCCCGTCGTAGCGGAGGAGCTCCTCGACACCGGTCTCCAGCAGCGCGCTCTCCCCGGCGGCCAGGGAGTCCTGCAGTCGCCGCCGCTGCTCGGGGTGGGTGAGCAGCGCGTAGGTGCCGTTGCCGATCAGGTTCACGGTCGTCTCGAAGCCGGCGAACAGCAGGATGAAGGCCATCGCCGCGGCCTCGTTCTCCGTCAGGTGCTCGCCGTGGTCGGAGGCCCGGATCAGTCCGGAGATCAGGTCCTCACCGGGCCCCGGGACCTCCGGGAGCGCCTCGCGCTTGCGGTGGATCAGCTCGGCGAGGTAGCCCCGCATCTTCTTCACCGACCGGGCGACACCGCCGCGCGGCCCGCCGCCGTGCCGGATCATCATCCCGGCCCAGTCCCGGAAGTCGTCCTGGTCCTCGGGCGGGACGCCGAGGAGGTCGCAGATGGCGTAGATGGGGAGCGGGAAGGCGAAGTCGTGGATGAGGTCGGCCTCGCCCCGCTCGGCGAACCGGTCGATGAGCCGGTCGGTGAGCTCCTGGACGCGCGGCGCGAACTCGGCCACCCGCCGGGGCGTGAACGCCTTGCTGACCAGGCGGCGCAGGCGGGTGTGGTCCGGCGGGTCGATGTTCAGCAGATGCGTCATCAGCTCGGCCTTGCGCTCGCCCGGGATGCCGGTCTTGCCCTTGGCGTGCGCGGGTTCGTCGTGGTGCGCCGGGTTCTTGCTGAGCCGTCCGTCCGCGAGGGCCTGCCGGGCGTCCCCGTACCGGGTGACCAGCCAGGCCTCCACCCCGCTGGGCAGCCGCGTCCGGTGCACGGGAGCGTGCTCGCGCAGCCAGGCGTACGCCGGATACGGATCGGTGGCGAACTCCCAGCTGAACAGCTCGGGCACGGGCCCGGAGGCCCCGACGCCCGAGGCCCCGGCGGGGGCGGCGCCCGGGGCGGGGGCGCTCCCGGCGGGGACGTCGGCACCGGGGGCGGGGGTGCTGCCAGGAGTGCTGCCGGTGGGGGTGTTCCCGGCGGGGGCATTGCTCGTGCGTGCGGGCTGTACGGGGTCTTCGGTCACGCGTCGACGGTATCCGGCACCGGGGAGAGGGGGCCGGGGAGCGGTCGGGGAGCGCGGCGACGACGGGCGGGGGTGCTGGGGGGGGGAAGCGCGGCGGCGTCCGGCCGAGGGTTTGGGGGCGCTCGGGGAGCGGCGCGCCTTGGGGTACAGGGAGCCGGGGGAGCGTTCGGAAGCGCTGCGAAAACAGGCGGGGACCGGCGAGGTCGGGGAAGCGCCGCGGCGTCCGGCGCGGGTGCCGGGCGACGGTCGGGGAGCGGCGCGCCTTGCGGCACGGGGGGGCCGGGAGCCGTTGGAGAGCGGCGCTTCGTCCGGGCGGTAGCACCGTGCGGTTCGGGCGGGTGTGCGATCCGGCCATCCGGCGGGCCGGGTCGAACACCGGCCGCACGGTCGTGCGTGCGGCCGGAGGGACAGTTCCCGCGCGTTCCCGTCCCCTCGCGGACCGCCGCCGGACACCCTCGGACAAGGGTGTTCAGCGACGCCCTCCCCCGCGCCCGGACACTTCACCCCGGACTGTCCGCAAATAGCCCGCGACTTGACTTCGCGGCTCGCGACCTCCCTACATTCCGCCCGTGGACCCCGAAATACTCAGATCCAGCTTCGCGGTCGTCGAACGACGGGCCGAGTTCGCGGTCAAGTACTTCTACTCGCACCTGTTCCGGCACCACCCGGACATCCGCGGGCTCTTCCCGCTGGACTTCCCCGACGACATGCAGCGGCAGCGGGACCGGCTGTTCGCGGCCCTCACCCAGGTCGTGGGACGACTGGAGGACCCGACGCTGGCGGGGTACCTCGGGGAACTGGGACGGGACCACCGCAAGTACCTGGCGGATCCGGCGCACTACACGGCCGTCGGCACGAGCCTGATCGCCGCGTTCGCCGCGGTCGCGGGGTCGGCGTGGAACGCGGAGGTCGAGAAGGCGTGGGGAGAGGCGTACGCGACGATCGCGGACGCGATGCTCCAGGGCGCCTGGGCGGCGGAGAACGACGACGAACCTCCCTGGTGGGACGCCGAGATCGTCGCGCGCCGGCGGTACGGGGAGGACGTCGTCGTCCTGACGCTGCGGCCCGCCCGTCCCCTCACCCACCTCCCCGGTCAGTACGTCAGCGTCAACGTCCCCTACTTACCGGGGATTTGGCGCCCCTACTCGGTGGGCAACGCGCCCCGGCCCGACCGTACGCTCGACCTCCACGTCAGCAGGGTGGAGGGAGGGGTCCTGTCCACCGCCCTGGTGCGGCAGACCCGCGAGGGCGACGTGCTCCGGCTGGGCGCGCCGGGCGGCGGGCTGACGCTGCGGCCCCCGGAGGACCGGCCCGTCACCTTCGTCGCCGCCGGGACCGGCTGGGCGCCCGTCAAGGCCCTCCTGGAGCAACTGGTCCGGCTCGAAGGGCTCCGGGAAAGCGAACGGAGCCGGCGCGGCGAGCGAGGCCCGCGGAGCCGGTGCCCCGAGCGGCACGGACGGAACGGGCCGACCGAGTGGAGAGCGCGGACCGGACCCGGCGAAGACGCCGGGCACCACACAGACGCCGGGCACCGCGAACATCCCGACACCGAACACTCCGAGCGCAGTGAACACGCCGGGCCCGGTGAGGACGCCGGGCAGGGCGAGAACGCCGCGCAGCCCGGGCTCGCGGGGCGGGACGAAGCGCCGTACGACTCCCGCCTCTTCGTCGTGGCCCGCGATCTCGCCCACGTCTACGACCGCGCCTCCATCGAGGAGTTGCGCGCGCGTCTCCCCCGGCTGGCCGTCACCTTCATCACGCCCGCGCCCGGCCGGCCCAAGGCGCAGGCCACCGAGCGCCTGCTCACGGCCCTCGGAAACCGCGCCAACTGGGCCCAGCACGACGTGTATCTCGCCGGACCGGCCAAGCTCGTCGAGGAGATCGGCGACGCCCTCCCCGCCCTCGGCACCGCGCCCGAGCGGATCTTCCACGACCTGCTCCCGACCGTGCGGGAGTCCGACCCCCGGCCCTCGGGCCCCGCCGAGTGGTTCCTGGACCGGACGCGACCGAGCTGGCACAACCCGTCGGGCCGCGAGCCCGGCCACTGACCGGATCCGCCCCGGCACAGACACGGTGCCGGCACCGGCACCCGGGCCCGCACCGGCACTGACAGAGGTCCCGCCCCTGGTCCCGCAGCACCGGAAGTCCCGGAGCCTCGGGGGCCCGACGTCCTGCAACTCCACAGCCTCACGGCGCCGACAGTCCCGGAGCGGGGCAACCCCGCACCCCTGCGTGCCGGCCCCGAAGCCCGCCCCCGAAGCCCGCCGCCCCGGATTCCCGTGACCCTCAGCTCTCGCCCACGTCGCCCGTTCCCGACTCCTCCGTCGCTCTGATCGCGTCCCGGTAGGCGCGGGCCGCCGCGCGCAGGGCCGTCTCCGGGTCGACGCCGGCCTCCTCGGCGCGTGCCGCCGCGGCCAGCAGCTCGTACCCGACGCCCTCGCCCCGGGGCAGCGGGACGTCGAGGCCGGCCGTGCGGACGCGCGAGGCGAGCTTCGCCGCCAGCGCCAGACCGGGCTGCCCGAGGGGGATGCCCTCCGTCACCGAGGTACGGCGCTTCTCCTCCGCCTTGGTGCGCATCCAGTGCTCCTTGACCTCCTCGGGGGTCGTGGCGGACGCGTCCCCGAAGACGTGGGGGTGGCGGTGGATGAGCTTGGTGACGATGCCGCCCGCCACGTCGTCGATCGAGAAGGGCTCGGAGCCGTCCTCGGGGCTGCCCTCCTCCGCGATCCGGGCGTGGAAGACGACCTGGAGCAGGACGTCGCCGAGTTCTTCCCGCAGCTCGTCCCGGTCGCCCTCCTCGATGGCCTCGACCAGCTCGTACGCCTCCTCGATGCCGTACTTCGCGAGGCCCTGGTGGGTCTGCCGGGACGACCACGGGCACTCGACGCGGATGCGGTCCATGACCTGGACGAGGTCCAGGAGCCGGGCGCCCGGCAGGTCGTACGAGGCGGGGAGCAGCTCCAGCTCCGGCATCTGCACGCGTCCGCTACCGGCCAGACGCGCGAGTCCGTCGGTCAGCCGCGGTTCGCCCTCGCCGGTGGCGACGACGACCACCGTGCGTCCGCCCGCGCAGTGGTCGAGCAGTTCCTCGGCGGTCGGGGACGCCTCGTCGACCGGGACGCCCGCCTCGCGCAGGTACGGCAGCTGGGGGTGCGCGCCGTCCGCGCACAGGACGCGGTCGGCCGCGTGCAGCGCCTGCCAGGCCGGCCAGGACAACAGCCCGGGCGCGACGCGGTGGCTGGTGGTGAGCAGGACGATACGGCCGGGGGCGCCGGTGCCGGGCACGGAGGTGTCGGGGCCGGGTGCGGCGCCGGTCCCGGAGCCGCTCGCGTTCGGATCGCCGTCGAGGCTGGTTGCGTTCACCCTTCGAACGTAACCCACCCGGCCGACACCCCCGGCGGTTGTCCACAGGCAGCGGCCGCCCGCCGGCGGGCTGAACCGTTTGTCCACAGCCCACCGGCCGCGTGGCCAGGGTTTCTCGCGATGGTCAGGCCGGTCGTAGCCGACGGTTCGTCCCGCTCGGCCGGCTCGATCCGGACGACGGCCTAGGCGGGCTTCTGGGCCGCCGCCGTGATGTCCCGCAGCCACGGGGTCTTCGCGTCGACGCGGCTGCTCTTCTCGACGTCCCAGGTGCCGTAGCGGGGGTTCAGGTCGACGTGCAGCTTCTTGGAGGCGTCGGACATGGCCTTCCAGAACGTGGCCTTGCCCGCCTCGGTGTTCATGTCGGCGCCGAGCGCGGCGGCGAGCTTCTGCGCCTCGATCTCGGTGCGGAGGCTGTCGTCGAGACGCTGGGGAGCGACGCCGTACTGCTGGAGCCAGGCCGTCTCCAGCGCCTTGGCGCCGCCCGCCTGCCGTTCCAGGCCGGCGCGCATCTGCTGGGTGTCCTTGCGGGTGACGCGCACGCCCGCGTCCTCGGCGGCGCGTGCCAGGACCCGGTCCAGGACCAGGCTGTGCAGGGTGTCGCGGGTCAGGCTGCCGGTCTTGGCGACGGCCTGCTCGTACTGGGCGTCGTCCTTGGTGGCGTCCCGCTGTGCCACGCGTACCTCGTTCACCCGGCTCTCCAGCTGGCCGACCGTGATCCGCTGGCCGCCCACGACGGCCGCGGCGCCGGGGTGCGCGTCGCTGCCGCAGGCGGTGAGCAGGGGGGCCGCGGCGATGATCGCGGCGGAGAGGACGAGCGCGGTGCGACGGCGGCGGTGCAAGGAAGCCTCCCGAGGAGATTGTGCGACGGTGCACAAGGTCTTGCGGTGATCGATGTTAGGCAGTGGCTCAGCTCTCGGCCACCCATTCGACCAACGATTCGCGAGGACTTCGGGCACCCTCGCGCCCGCGTGTCCGCCGCCGGACCGCCGGACCGGCCCCGGCACCCCTGCCGACGCGGACCCGGCGGCAGGGGTGCCGGGGCCGGCCGGGCGGGGCGTCAGCCCGTGATCGCCACCGGTGCGTCCCAGGCGTCGCGGTCCACGGTGATCGTGTAACCGCCGCGCGACTCCTTGCTGTTGACCATGTACTGGTGGGCGCGGCTGTGGTTCGTCCAGCGGTCGGCCGCGAACGGCCAGTCGGCGGTCGTGGTGTTCTGCTTGTCCCACAGCGCGTACCAGAGGTTGCCCGGCAGGTCGGTGCGGTCGGCCGCGTCGGCGATCGCCTTGGCGCTGGAACTGCGGAAGCCGTAGAACCCGGTGCGGTACGTCTTGGCGTGCAGGGTCTGGTCGAAGGCGCGGACGTAGACCTGGCTGCCCGCCTTCATGCCGCGCGCGTGGCGGCGTCCGGCGGCTCGGTCAGCCGCGGACCTGGCCCAGCCACTGGAGGGTGCGGCGGACCTCCGCGGCGACCGGATGCCCGGGGCCCTTCAGCCGCTCGACGTCGTGCAGCAGCCGGGCCAGGGTGTCGTGGGCGGCGGGCCGGTCGCCGAGGGCGAGCAGCAGGTGGCCGATGCGGCGGCGGACCTCCAGGGACAGCTCGGGGTCGCCGGCGACGTACTGGTTCTCGTAGTACGGCAGCAGGGCGCGGTACTCGGCGAGCGCGGCGGCGGGTTCGCCGAGCTGTTCCAGGCACTGGGCGGCCTCGTAGCGGAAGCGCAGCGACTGCGTGTCGGCCTGTCCGGCCTCGGCGGCCCGCTCGTCGGCGAGGCGGCGCAGCTCGGGCAGGGCACGGCGGTACTGGCCGTCGTCCATGAGGGTGGCCGCGTACTGCTTGCGCAGGGTGCGCACGACGGGCGAGTGCTCGCCGTGCTGGGCGGCGGCGGCCGGGAGGATCGCGCCGAGGATGTCGACGGCCTGGGTGATGCGGCCCTCGCCGAGCAGCCGCTTGACCTCGTCGACGGCACCGGCGACGTCGGGCTTCTCGACCCCGGTCGTTGCCGCGGCCGCCGCGGACGGCTGCGGCGCGGGGATGCGGGCGCGGTCCGGCCAGGGCGCGTGCGGGCGCAGGAAGGGGCGCGTGGGGTCGAGCGGCGCGCCCGAGGGCATGCCGCGCGCGGGCAGCAGCGGCAGCAACTGCTCGTACGTCTCCTGAGCGGAGCCGGGGCGGTGCTGCGGGTCCTTGGCGAGCAGCCGCAGCACCAGGTGCTCCAGGGCCTCCGGCACCTCGGGCCGCATCCGGCGCACGGGGAGCGGCGGCTCGTAGAGGTGGCGGTGCAGGACGCCGAGGGCGGTGGAACCCGAGAACGGCACGTCCCCGCTGAGGAGTTCGTGCATCAGCACACCGAGCGCGTACAGGTCGGTGTACGGGCCGACCGCGCCGCCCATCGCCTGCTCGGGCGCCATGTAGGCGGGGCTGCCGATGGGCGAGCCGGTGTGCGTGAGGCGGGTGGTGTCGGTGTCCATGACGGACGCGACGCCGAGGTCGAGGACGGTGACCGTGCCGTCCTGCTTGACCATCACGTTCCGCGGCTTCAGGTCGCGGTGGACGATCGGCACCGCGTGCACGGCGGAGAGCACGGCGCACAGCTGCGCGGCGACGGCGACCGCCCACTGCCAGGGGTAGGGGTCGTGCTCGGCGAGGTGGTCGGAGAGGTCGGCTCCGTCGACGTACTGCATGACGAGGAACAGTTCCTCGCCCTCGCTGCCCGCGTCGTGGACGGTGACGAGACCGGGGTGGTCGACCTGCGCGGTGACGCGGCACTCGCGCACGAAGCGGCGGCGCAGTTCGTCGGCCTCCTGGCCCGCGACCTTGTCGGGGCGCAGCAGCTTGACGGCGACACGCCGGTCCAGGCGCCGGTCGTACGCCGTCCAGACCTGGCCCATGCCGCCCTGCCCGATGAGCGTGGACAGCTCGTAGCGGTCGGCGACCACGCGTCCCGTCGCCACGCTCACCTGCCGTCCTCGTGGCCGCCGTCGTGCTTGCGCAGGTAGTCGCTGAGCTCGTCGAGCTCGGCGCGCACCTGGTCGATCCGGGCGGGAGCGGGACGCGTGGGCGGGGCGGGCGTGCCGGGCACGGGGGTCTCCGGCACGGGGGTGTGCGCGAAGGGCGTGTGCGGCACGGGGGTCGCGGGGTGCGCGACGGGGTACGGCGCGGGCTGGGGGTAGCCGTAGTGCGCGGCGTGCGGCTGCGGCGGCACATAGCCGGTCACGGGGAGCCGGGCGTAGTGGCGGATGTCCGCGAACAGGAAGTAGGCGGTGCAGGCGACGGCGTTCAGCAGCAGGATGATCATGCCGACGTTGCCGTTCGGGCTGCTGAAGTCGTCGGTGCGGTCGGTGCTGAGGAACGCGAAGCTGATGCCGAGGACCACGAGCGAACCCACGAAGATCCACCAGTCCGCGGCGCGGCGGGTGACGATGGCGACCCGCAACAACGAGACCCAGGCGAGGAATCCGATGGTCAGCAGCGGCACCGCCGCGAAGATCACACGCAGCACGACCAGCGCCCCGGTCGAGGGTCGCTTCGGCGGAGGCGGCGCGTAGCCGTGGCCGTGCATGGCTGCTCCCGGAGGGCCTGATGGGATGGACAGGTGAGCTGGAAGTCCGAGCGTATAGGCCGACAAGCGTCACCGGTCCCGGGTTGTACCGAACCGTTGTCGTGCTGATCACGTCGTGCCGTGCCGTGCGGCTCAGCCGGGCGCGACCGTGCCGTCCGTCAGCCCGTCGTACATGCCCCGTACGAGCTGCTCGCCGAGGCGGCCGGCGAGCCTGAGCGCGTCCTCGAACTCGCTGAGCGCGCGGAACCGCTCGCCGTAGCGGCGCTGTTGGCCGAGCGGGAGCCGGGGCAGCTGGAGGCGGCGCACGTCGAGCCGGGTCGCGGTGGACGCGTAGCTGCTGGCCTGCCGGTTGTTGGCGGTGCCGCGCAGGAAGCCGGCCAGGAACCACGGGTCGAGCGCGGTCAGGTCGGGGCGCAGCAGGGTGAGGTTGCGGCCGAGGGCGGCTCCCGCGGTCCGCTCGTCGACGACGCGTGCGATCGACCCGCCGCCGAGCACGGGCACGACGACGTCGCCCGCCTCGACCAGGACGGCTTCCTCCTCGCCCTCGGGCAGGGTGCCGGAGGGCGCGGTGCCGGCGAGGACGTCGTGGTCGGTGAGCACGGGCACGCGCGCGGGAGCGCTGCTGCCGCCGGTGCGCAGCAACAGGGCGCCGCCGCGCGCCAGTTCGCCGACGGTGGTGAGCGGCCAGTGCGCCGGTCCGTCCTCCCCGGCGGCCTGCGGTGCCAGGTCGGCGGTCAGCCGCAGGGTCTCCCCGAGGCGTTCGCGCACGGTCGCGAGCTGTTCGGCGCCGCCGGCCTCGGCGGGCGGCGGCAGATGACGGGCGGGAGCGAGGTCCACGTCGTCGTCGAGGAGGTCGATGACCGGCACGGAACGGCTGAGGCCGGGGCGCTCGGGGGCCGTCCCGGTGCGCTCGTAGGGCCGCCAGGCGTCCAGGACGGCGGTGCGCACGGCCTGCCAGTCGAGGCCGGCCCGGCCGCCGCCGGTCTCCCGGACCCGCTCGGCCGGGGAGCCCCCCGCCTCGGCGGGCGCGGCGGTGTCGGCGAGCAGCAGCTCGGGCTGCGCGGGCGCCTTCCCGGGCCGGCGCAGCACCCACAGGTGAAGGGGGATGTTGTACGGCGGCGCGGCACCGGCCGGCAGGGCGATCACGGCGCGCAGGGCGCCGCGGCGCAGCAGGTCGGCGCGGATCCGGCGGCCGGAGCGGCGGGAGGCGGCGGCGGGAGGCATGAGCAGGACGGCGGTGCCGCCCTCCCGGAGCCGGGCCAGCGCGTGCTGGACCCAGGCCAGCTCGGACTCGGTGCGGGCCGGGAAGCCGTACTCCCAGCGGGCGTCGTAGGCCAGTTCGTCGTGGCCCCAGTTGCGTTCGTTGAACGGCGGGTGGCACAGCACCACGTCGGCGCGCACGCTCTCGTGTGCGTCCGCGCGCAGGGTGTCGCCGGCGGCGGTGCGGACGGCCGCCCGTGTGTGCAGGGCCAGCCGCAGCGCGGTCAGCGCGGCCAGTTCGGGGGCGCTGTCCTGCCCGTACAGCTCCTGGCCCGGTTCGGCTCCCACCGCGCGCAGCAGGGCGCCGGTGCCGCAGGCCGGGTCGAGCACGGTGCGGGCGGGGCCGGCGAGTTCGGCCATCAGCGTGGCGAGGCCGCCGGGGGTGAGGGTGTACTGCCGCGGGTTGGCGTCCAGATGCCGGCCGAGCAGGAACTCGTACGTCTGCCGCGCGCCGAGTTCCGCGGCGAGTTCGGCGGCGCCGCGCAACAGGGGTGCCGACGGCAGGAGTTCGGCGGCGGAGGGGGTGGAAACGGCGCGGTCGCGCGGGGCGCCGAAGCGCGGGGTCAGCACCTGTTCGAGGGCGGCGGGCAGGAGTCCGGCGAGCCGCTCGTCGGAGGTCGCGCTCAGCTCCAGCCACACGGTGGGCCGGTCGTGGATGAGCAGGAGGCCGCAGCCCGCGTGCACGAGGGCGGTCACCGGTCCGTCGGGGTGGCCCGCGAGGTGCTGCCACACGCGCTCGCGCAACGGGACCTCGGCGAGCTTGCCCTGGTCGCGCAGCCATGCCTCGACCTCGGGCAGCGCGAAGGACGGGCTGCTCTCGGTGCCGCCGACGGGCTTGGGGAAGTCGGCGTGGCGGCGGCGCCAGTTGCTGACGGCCGCACGGCCGACCCCGGCGAGCCGCGCGATACCGGCGGCGGTCACCTCTGTCCCGTTCTCCTGCACGCGCCCGGCTCCCCTCTACCTGTCGTGTGGCGTCGAGCATACCGGCGTACGCAAGATCTACCGATTCACGGCCGTGTACACAAGAGGTTCTGTGAACCGTGTTGACTCGGTTCACATGGTCTGCTGTGATTGACCCATCGAACGGCGCCGCCGTCGCAGCGCCCAGCGCCTCGCGTCGGGCCGGCCCCGTGCGTCCACCGTCCACCTCTCACCTGGAGGAACTCCCATGCGCCGAACCGCACTTGCCGCTGTCTGCCTCGCCGCCGCGGCCACCCTGAGCCTCACCGGCTGCCAGTCCGGCGAGGACAAGGCGGACAACAAGCCGAAGGGTCCGTTCGCCGGACTGACCGGCGGCGAGATCGCCGAACGCGCCGTGAAGGCCACCAAGAACGCCGAGTCGCTCCGCATGAAGGGGGACGTCCCCGACGAGGAGAGCGGCGGCACCATCCGGCTCGACATGGCCATGGACACGAAGGGCCAGTGCGCCGGCACCGTCGGCCTCGGGGACAAGGGCCAGGCCGAACTCATCAAGACCGGCGACACCCTCTACATGAAGTACGACGAGGCGTTCCTGCGCGAGCAGGGCAAGGGCGACTCGAAGGAGGAGACCGAGGGCGTCGTGGAACTGCTCGCGGGCCGCTGGACCAAGATGGCCGCGACCAGCGCGGACGCCAAGGAGATGGCGAGCTTCTGCGACCTCGACACGGTGCTCGCCGAGACCGGGAACGTGAACTCCGACGCCACCCGCGGCAAGACCTCGTCGGTCGACGGCACCCCGGCGATCCTCCTGCACGAGAAGGACGGCAAGGACCGCTACACCACCTACGTGGCGACCGAGGGCAAGCCGTACATCCTGAAGGTCGTCAGCAAGTCCGCCAAGGACCCGGGCACCCTGACCTTCAGCGACTACGACGAGCCGGTCCCGGCCGACGCCCCCAAGGGCAAGGTCATGGACCTGGACAAGCTCGGCTAGGACCGCGCCCGCCGCAAGCCGCCCGAGCGGCCGCCCCGGCCCACCGGACCGGACAGCCCGTCCGGCCGCAGCGGACCGCCGGGGCTCGCGTCGGAAACACCGGGCTCGCGCTCAACCGAGTCCCGATTCGCGGGACTTGCACCGGGGTATCGCGTCCCGCCGGGGACCGAGTGGTACGACTACACCGGGGTCGCGTCCCACGGCACCGCAACGGCGTTCGCGTCGGGGACGGTCAGCCCGCGTGGAAGCGTTCCGGTGCCCGGGTCGGGTTTCCGCCCTCCGGGAGCTTCTGGCCGGGGCAGCCCGAGAGCACCCGCTTCATGGCGGCCTTCTCGGCGCCGGTGACCCACAGCCCGTACTTCCTCTTCACGGCCACCTGGGCGGCGACGTACGTGCAGCGGTAGCGCTTGTTGGGCGGCAGCCACGTCGCCGTGTCGCCGTCACCCTTGCTGCGGTTCGTCCCGGCGTCGACGGCGAGCAGGTTGAGCGGATCGTTGGCCAGCGCGATGCGCTTGCTCGCCTCCCACTTCTGGGCGCCCTTCTGCCAGGCGTCGGAGAGCGCGACCAGGTGGTCTATGTCCACCTGGCTGCGGCCGCGCGCGAACTCCACGTCCTTGCCCGTGTAGGGATCCGGGTCCAGCCTTCCCGAGCTGACCTTGCACTTGCCGTCGCTGAACTTCACGTCCTCCAGGTCCCGTTTGAGGATGTCGTCCCGGGTGTCGCAGCGGTTGGAGTCCGTGTCGGCCCACGCGGTGCCGAACCGATCACGGTCGTAACCGGTCTTCGGCGCACGCCCCTTGACGGTCAGCGAGTCCACGGCGGTGAGCGCGGCGCCGCCGGCCGCCGTGTCCTCGGGTCCCGCGACACCCGTCGTCTGCTCCGCGCAGCCGCTGACGGCCAGCAGCACCAGAACAGCGGCGGCCACCCCACCCCTCGGACGCACCACGACACCCCTCCCCTTGCGCTGTCGAGCCACCCCGCACGGGCGGTCCTCGCTGATCTCCACCGTAGCGGCCGGGATGCGCGGGCCATACCGGGCCTCAACGGGCAATTGCCGTATGCCAGGCGTATCGTCGGAGTGAGTCACCTCTGGAAGGAGCTCTGGATGGGCATCTTCGACAGGTTCAAGAGCCACGCGCGGGACAAGGGTCCGAACATGTCCGACACCGCCGAGCGCGAGATCAACAAGCGGACGGGCGACAAGTACGCGGAACAGGTCGACAAGGCGCAGCAACAGGCCGAGGACCGCATGGGGATGCGCCGCGACGACCCCGACAGGCCGTAGCCCGTAAGCAGGCAGGCAGCCCGAGAGGGCACCGCCCGAACTCCGTCCACGCGGACAGCGATCCGGCCGCGCGCAGGTCCCGACGCCTCGCCGCCCGAGGGAGTTCAGCCGTCCGGAGATTCTTCTCCCCGGGCGGCTTCGTCCTGTGCGGGGCGCGGACATCGTCCTGTGCGGGGCGCGGACATCGTCCTGTGCGGGGCCAGGCACCCTCCCGTGCAGGCCCGGGAATCGCGTCCCCTGCGAGGCGCAGGCATCCTGCCGTGCGAGGCGCAGGCATCCTCCCGTGTGAGGCGCAGGCATCCTGCCGTGCACGGCACCGACTGCGTGCCGTGCGGAGCGCGGGCTTCCCCACGGGCGGGCGTGGAGAGTGACGGCGCCGTCGGCACCCTCACGGTGCCGTCGCCACCCTCAGTTCGACCCCCGTACCCCCGACCCCCGTAACCCTCCCGGACCCCTGACCCCTGATTACTGACCCCCCGGCCCCCAATCCTCCGACGCCCCGTCAGACCTTGCCTATGCCCAGCGTCGTCTCCGACGGCAGGAGTCCCGAGCCGAGCGCCGCGACCCAGAACTCGCCGAGGAGTTCGGCGAGGCGGGCGGTGGCGTCCGGGCCGAGGAACTGCCAGGGACCCGAAGCGAGTTCGTCCGTGTGCGCCTCGACCCGGCGGCGCACCTCCCGGCCCGTCTCCGTGGCGGTGCCGTCCTCCGCGAGGAGGCCGCGGGACACGAGCCGCCGGTGCGCGGCGGTCCACTCCTCATCGCTCCACCCCCGGCTGTCGAACCGCTCCCGGGAGGCCGCGCCTATCGCCGCGAACGAGACGAGCGACTCGACGGGGTCGAGTCCGGCGACGAGCAGCGCCGCCAGGTGCCCGTCCCCGCGATGCTCGCGCAGGATCGTCGCCGCGTGCCACAGCTGGAGGTGCGGCGCCTCGGGCCAGCCCAACTCGGCGTTGGCGGCGGCCAGCGGCCGGCCCGCCGTGTTCGCCGCCTCGGCGGCGCGGCGGGCCAGGGCGGCGGCCTCGGCCAACTCGGGACTGGCCGCACGGTCGCCGAATATCGCCCCGTAGGCCCGGTCGACGGCCCGCTCCCGCGCCGCCAGCACGTCCCGCGGGCTCATCCGGTCCCACACGGCGTCCATGTACCGGGCGACCATGCGGGGACTGAAGCTGTAGAAGGCGGACGTGACCTGCCCGGCGCCGACGGCTCCCAACGGCGCGGCGCGGAACGGGAAGTAGCTCGGCCAGCGCTCCTCGGTGCCGAGACCGAGCGCGGCGGCCTCCTCGAAGGTCTCCGGCGCGTAATAGAACACGGCGTGCAGCGGCTCCAGGAGATGCCACAGCTGCCGGACCCGGCCCGGCTCCACACCGCCCCCCGGCTCCCGCTCCCCCGCCGCGGAACCGCCCACCGTCCGTGCCTCGCTGACGCTCTCCGACATGGCTTCGCTCCTTGTCGCGATCCCGCTGGCCCGCTCGCCCACAACTTGACACTGACAAGATTGCCCGAGTGCCGGCGAACTTGTCAATGCCTAGATCCCGCGTACGCTGCTGTCATGACCAGTGCCGACTCCGAGGACCGCCCCCGCTACCACCACGGCGATCTGCGGCGCGCGATCCTGAGTGCCGCCCTCGACGTCATCGCGGCCGACGGCCCGTCCGCGCTGAGCCTGCGGGACCTGGCGCGCCGGGCAGGCGTCTCGCACGCCGCGCCCGCCCACCACTTCAAGGACCGCACGGGCCTGCTCACCGCGATCGCGGCCGAGGGTTTCGCCCTGCTGGCGGACGCACTCGCGGAGGCCGCCGACCTGCGGGACGCCGGAGTCCGCTACGTACGCTTCGCGCGCGGGCGTCCGGCGCACTTCCAGGTGATGTTCACGCCCGGCCTGCTGCGCGAGGGCGATCTCGAACTGACGACGGCGCGAGCGCTGGCCGGGGAGCGGCTGCGGGCGGCGGTGGCCGCCGTACCGTCCGAGGGCAGGGGCTCCGACGCCCGCCTCGCCGGGGTCGCCGCCTGGTCGCTGGCGCACGGCTTCGCCACGCTGCTCCTCGGGCACAACCTGGACGGCCCGGTCGGCGACCAGGACCCCGAGGAGGTCTTCCGCGCCCTGACCGGCCTGCTGTTCCGACCCGGCTGACGCGCGGACGCACGAGCGCCCCGCCCCCTCGGAGGGGGACGGGGCGCCGGGACTCTCGGGAGGGAAGGGCCGCCGGACGCGCCGCCGGGTCCCCCGGAACGCTCAGGTGGCCGTCACTCGCGCACGGACCGCGGGACCTGCCCACGGCCCGCGCACCGCCGTGGGACGTGCCCACGGGCCGCGCACCGCCGCGAGACGTGCCCACGGCCCGGGGAGCGTCGTAGGCCCGCCTACGACCCCAGGACCGTCGTGAGGAACTCCCCGGTCCAGCCGAGCAGTTCGCGGCCGACCAGCGGCTTGCCGCCCACCTTCGCCGTCTTGGGGCGGGGGACGAGGAGCTGGTGCGCGGTGGGCTTGATGACCGTGCCCGGGTACAGGCGCTTGAGGCGCAGCTCCTGCGACTCGCGCAACTCCACCGGCGCGAACCGGATGTTGGTGCCCTGCAGCACGATGTCGCCGACCCCGCAGGCACGCGCGAGCATCCGCAGGCCCGCGACCAGCAGCAGGTTCTCCACCGGCTCGGGCAACTTGCCGTAGCGGTCGACCAGTTCCTCGCGGACCGCCTTGATGTCCTCCTCCGTGTTGGCGGAGGCGATGGCGCGGTACGCCTGGAGACGGAGCCGCTCGCCGGGCGCGTAGTCGTGCGGGACGTGCGCGTCGACCGGCAGCTCGATCTTGACCTCCAGCGGCGGCTCCTCCTCCACGCCGCCTTCGAGGGAGGCGCGGTAGTCCGCCACCGCCTCGCCCACCATGCGGACGTACAGGTCGAAGCCGACGCCCGCGATGTGGCCGGACTGCTCGCCGCCGAGCAGGTTTCCGGCGCCGCGGATCTCCAGGTCCTTCATCGCCACGTACATGCCGGCGCCCATCTCGGTGTGCTGGGCGATCGTGGCGAGGCGCTCGTGCGCGGTCTCGGTGAGCGGCTTCTCCGGCGGGTACAGGAAGTAGGCGTAACCGCGCTCGCGGCCACGGCCGACCCGGCCGCGCAGCTGGTGCAGCTGCGAGAGGCCGAAGTTGTCGCCGCGCTCCACGATCAGCGTGTTCGCGTTCGAGATGTCGATGCCGGACTCGACGATCGTCGTCGACACCAGCACGTCGAACTTCTTCTCCCAGAAGTCGACGACGACCTGCTCCAGGGCCTGCTCGCCCATCTGGCCGTGCGCCGTCGCGATGCGCGCCTCCGGGACGATCTCCCGCAGCCGCGCGGCGGCCCGGTCGATCGACTCGACCCGGTTGTGGATGTAGAAGACCTGTCCCTCGCGCAGCAGTTCACGGCGGACGGCCGCGCCGATCTGCTTCTCCTCGTACGGCCCGACGAAGGTCAGCACCGGGTGGCGCTCCTCCGGCGGGGTGGTGATCGTCGACATCTCGCGGATGCCCGTGACGGCCATCTCGAGCGTACGGGGGATGGGGGTGGCGGACATCGTCAGGACGTCGACGTTCGCACGGAGCTTCTTCAGCTGCTCCTTGTGCTCCACGCCGAAGCGCTGCTCCTCGTCGACGATGACCAGGCCCAGGTCCTTGAACTTGGTCTCGGAGGAGAACAGCCGGTGCGTGCCGATCACGATGTCCACCGAGCCGTCCCGCAGGCCCTCCAGGACGGCCTTCGCCTCGCTGTCCGTCTGGAAGCGGGACAGGGCGCGCACGTTCACCGGGAACTGCGCGTACCGCTCGGAGAACGTGCCGAAGTGCTGCTGGACGAGGAGCGTCGTCGGGACGAGCACGGCGACCTGCTTGCCGTCCTGCACCGCCTTGAAGGCGGCCCGCACGGCGATCTCCGTCTTGCCGTACCCGACGTCGCCGCAGACCAGGCGGTCCATGGGGACCGTCTTCTCCATGTCCTCCTTGACCTCGGCGATGGTGGTCAGCTGGTCGGGGGTCTCCGCGTACGGGAAGGCGTCCTCCAGCTCGCGCTGCCAGGGGGTGTCCGGGCCGAACGCGTGGCCGGGGGCGGCCATGCGGGCCGAGTACAGCTTGATCAGGTCGGCCGCGATCTCCTTGACGGCCTTCTTGGCGCGCGCCTTGGTCTTCGTCCAGTCGGCGCCGCCCAGGCGGTGCAGCGTGGGGGCCTCCCCGCCGACGTACTTGGTGATCTGCTCCAGCTGGTCGGTGGGGATGTAGAGCCGGTCGCCGGGCTGGCCGCGCTTGGCGGGCGCGTACTCCACGACCAGGTACTCGCGGGTCGCGCCCTGGACGGTGCGCTGCACCATCTCGATGTACCGGCCCACGCCGTGCTGCTCGTGGACGATGTAGTCGCCCGCCTCCAGCGTGAGCGGGTCGATCGTCTTGCGGCGGCGGGCCGGCATGCGCGCGCCGTCCTTGGTCGCCGTCCGCTGCCCCGACAGGTCCGTCTCCGTGAGGACCGCGAGCTTGAGCCGCGGGTCCACGAAGCCCTGGTCGATCGAGCCGCAGGAGACGTGGACGAGGGAGGGCGTGATGTCGGTGAGGTCGGTGTCGAGGCGCGCCGCGATGCCCTCGCCGCCGAGGACCTCGACGGTGCGGGCGGCCGGGCCGTGGCCCTCGGTGAGGAAGACCGTGCGCCAGCCGTCCGAGATCCAGCCCTTGGTGTCGGCGAGGGCGCGGGCGGTGTCGCCGCGGTAGCTCTCGGGGGCGTGCATGCCCAGCTTGAGGGTGGCCGCGTCGAGCTCCTCGTCGGCGGCGAAGGGGCTCACGGACCACCACATCATGCCCAGCTCGCGGGCGCGCTCCCGGACGTCCGCGATGGACCACAGGGAGGCGGCGTCTACGTCGATGGGCGCCTCGCCGCCGCCCGCGGTCGCCGCCCAGGACGCCTGGAGGAACTCCTGCGACGTCGCCACCAGGTCCGAGGCCCGCGTCCGCACCCGCTCCGGGTCGCAGACGACGGCCATCGAGCCCTGCGGCAGTACGTCGAGCAGCAGCTCCATGTCGTCGACCAGCACCGGCGCCAGGGACTCCATGCCCTCGACGGCGATGCCCTCGGCGATCTTGCCGAGCAGCTCGTCCAGCTCGGGGTGCTCCTGGGCGAGGGCGGCGGCGCGCTGCCGTACGTCGTCGGTGAGCAGCAGCTCGCGGCAGGGCGGGGCCCACAGACCGTGGTCGGCGATCTCCAGGGACCGCTGGTCGGCGACCTTGAAGTAGCGGATCTCCTCGATGTCGTCGCCCCAGAACTCCACGCGCAGCGGGTGTTCCTCGGTGGGCGGGAAGACGTCCAGGATGCCGCCGCGGACCGCGAACTCGCCGCGCTTCTCGACGAGTTCGACCCGGGAGTACGCGGCCGCGGCGAGCGCCTCGACGACGCGGCCGAGGTCGGCGCTCTCGCCGGTGCGCAGGGCGACGGGCTCCAGGTCGCCGAGGCCCTTGACCTGCGGCTGGAGCACGGAGCGGATGGGGGCGACGACGACGGAGACCGGGCCGGTCTCGGGGTCGTCCGGCCGCGGGTGCGCGAGGCGGCGCAGGACGGCCAGGCGGCGGCCGACGGTGTCGCTGCGGGGGGAGAGCCGCTCGTGCGGGAGCGTCTCCCAGGAGGGGTAGTCCACGACGCCGTCGGGCGGCAGCAGGGAGCGCAGCGCGGCGGCCAGGTCCTCCGCCTCGCGGCCGGTCGCCGTCACCGCGAGCACGGGGCGACCGGTCTCGCGGGCCAGGGCGGCCACCGCGAAGGGGCGGGCCGCGGGAGGTCCGACCAGGTCGACGTGCATGCGGTTTCCGTCGGCGGCGGCCTTTACCGCTTCCGCGAGTGCGGCGTCCTTGACGACGGCGTCGAGCAGACCGTGCAGGCTCATGAAAGGCAATCCCGTCCGGGGGTGGGCAACGCGAAGCGCCCGGCGCGAGGTCTGGCCGGGGGCCTCCAGCGTACGTCGGTGTGGGCGGCGGTGCCGTGCCTGTGGACGACGGCCCCAGCCCCGGGGGCCCGACGCCGGCTTCCCGTCCGGCGGGGGTCCGCGTCCCCCGGTGGGGGCGGTGTCCCCGGTGGGTTCTTCTCCCGGTTCTGCGTTCCCCGGTGGGGGCTGACGTCCCTGAGGGCTGACGTCCCCAGACCCCAACGCCGGACGGGCTGAAATATCTCCAGCTGGCCCCCAACCGGCTGGACGGGCTGATACCTGCCCTGGGCCCTCGCGAACGCCGACGGAGGCTGAAAACCCAGCCCGGCGGGCTGAAATACCTCCCGCGTCCCCGGGCTGGGCAGTGCACGCCTGCCCGTCTGGGCGGGGCACGCCTCCTCGGCTGGGCCCCGCCAAAGCGGCCCGGCCCGGTCCAGGGGAGCCGTGGCTCTCCTGGACCGGGCCGGGCCCGTTCCCCGTGACCCCCGTCCGCGGGGGGCTACTCGGTGGCGATGGCGTTGAGGACGTTCATGCGGCCCGCGCGGAACGCCGGGACGAGGGCGGCGAAGAGGCCCACGAAGGCGGATCCGACGAAGACGCCGATGATCGTCGGCCAGGGGATGTCGAGGACGTTCAGGCCCTCCAGGGCGAGGAGCCTCTGCGCCGTGGCGCCCCAGCCCATGCCGAGGCCGAGGCCGAGGAGGGCGCCGAAGAGGGCGATGACGACGGACTCCAGGCGGATCATGCGGCGCAGCTGGCGGCGGGAGAGGCCGATGGCGCGCATCAGGCCGATCTCCCTGGTCCGCTCGACCACCGACAGGGCCAGGGTGTTCACCACACCGAGGACCGCCACGATGATCGCCAGGGCGAGCAGGCCGTAGACCATGTTGAGGAGCTGGCCGATCTGGTCCTTCAGCTCCTGCTTGTAGTCGGTCTGGTCGCGGACCTGGTACTGCGGGTAGTCGTGCAGCGCCTTCTTCAGCGCCGTGTACGCCTGGGTCTCCTGGCCCTTCCTGGCCTCGGCGAACATGATCGAGTTGGGCGGGACCTGGTCGGCCGGGAGGTACTTCTTCATCGTGTCGATGCTGATGTAGCGCACGCCCTTGTCGAGGACGCCTTCGTCGTCCGTGATGGCCGCGACCCGGAGCTTCGCGGTCCGGCCGCCCTTGAAGGCGACGGTGAAGGTGTCGCCGACGTGCACGCCGTGCTTCTTGGCGTAGTCGGAGCCGACCGACATGGCGTCCTTGCCGTAGGCGGCGGACAGGGTGCCGGCCGTGACGGGGCGGCGCAGGTCCTGGGCGTACGTCGGGTCGGCGGCCGTCATCTGCGAGGTGTCGGTGGTGCCGTCGGGCGCGGTGAGGGTGGCGTTCACCTCCTTGTAGCGGGTGACGTGGGCCAGGTGCGGGCTGTTCCGCATGGCCTTCTCGGCCTGCGGGACGATCCGCTGGTTGCCCTGGACGATGAAGTCCGCGCCGACCGACTTGTCCAGTTCGCTGGTGGCGGAGGCGACCATCGAGGAACCGACGACCGACAGGCAGGCCACGAGGGCGAGCCCGATCATCAGGGCCGCGCCGGTGGCTCCGGTGCGGCGCGGGTTGCGCAGGGCGTTGCGTTCGGCGAGCCGGCCCACCGAGCCGAAGGGCCGCAGCAGCACGGCGCTGAGCACCCGTACGACGCCGCCGGTCAGCAGCGGGCCGATGATGACGAAGCCGATCAGGGAGAGCACCACGCCCGCGCCCAGCATCAGCGAACCGTCGCTCGCCTTGTCGGCCTGCGCCGCGGCGAACAGGGCGAAGGCGCCCGCACCGGTCAGGAGGAGCCCGATCAGGCCGCGCACCACACCGGCCCTGCCGTCGGCCGGCGTTCCGGCGTCGCGCAGCGCGGCCATCGGGGAGATCTTGCCGGCGCGGCGGGCCGGCAGGTAGGCGGCGAGGACGGTGACGACCACGCCCAGGACGACTCCGGCGATCGGGGTGGCCGCCTTGACGGTCAGGTCGTCGGTGGAGAGGTTCATGCCGGCCGCCGACATGAGCTTCATCAGGCCGATCGCGATGCCGACGCCGGCGCCGACGCCGAGGATCGACCCGACCACGCCGAGCAGCAGCGCCTCGACCAGCACGGAGCGGTTGACCTGCTTGCGGGAGGAGCCGATGGCCCGCATGAGGCCGATCTCGCGGGTGCGCTGGGCGACCAGCATGGAGAAGGTGTTGATGATCAGGAAGATGCCCACCAGGAACGCGATCCCGGCGAAGCCGAGCATGGCGTACTTGATGACGTTCATGAACTCGCCGACGTCCTGGCGGTTCTCGTCGGCGTTCTCCTTGGCGGTCTGCAGCTTGTACGTGCCGCCGTCCAGGGACCGGGCGACGTTCGCCTTGAGCTGGGTGTCGCTGACGCCGGGGGCCGCGGTGACCAGGACGTGGGTGAACCGGCCGGTGGCGCCGAGGAGTTCGCGCTGGGAGGTGGCGGTGTCGAAGTAGACGACCGTGGCGCCGGGGTTGGTCACCTTGAAGGCGGCGATGCCGCTGATCCGCGCCCGGAAGTCACCGGCGACGGAGATCGTGCGCAGTTCGTCGCCGAGCTTCAGGTGGTGCTTGTCGGCGGTGTCGGCGTCGACCATCACCTCGGTGGGGCCGCGTGGCGCGTGTCCGGAGGTGATCTCCATGGACCGCAGGTCGTTCTTCGTCCAGTTGCCGGCGATCGTCGGGGCGCCGCTGTCGGAGCCCATGTTCTCGTTGTCCTTGTCGACGACGGTCACGTTCATCGAACTGACCGCGCCCTCCGCCGACTTGGCGCCGTCGGCGCCGGCCGCCTGCCGCACCGCGGAGGCGGGCAGCGACTCGGGCTTGCCGTTCTGCGGGGTGTCGTCGCTCCTGGCGTCCTTCGGGGAGACCGTGACGTCGGACGCGGTCGTCGCGAAGAGCTTGTCGAACGTCGTGTTCATCGTGTCGGTGAACACCAGCGTGCCGCAGACGAACGCCACCGACAGCAGGACGGCGACGGCCGACAGGGCCATGCGCCCCTTGTGCGCGAGGAAGTTGCGCATCGAGGTCTTGACGACGGTCATGACGTCCGTCCCCGGGCGTCGAAGTCCTTCATGCGGTCCAGCACGGCTTCGGCGGTGGGCCGGTGCATCTCGTCGACGATGCGGCCGTCGGCCAGGTACAGCACGCGGTCCGCGTACGAGGCCGCCACCGGGTCGTGCGTGACCATGACGATGGTCTGGCCGAGCTCGTCGACGGAGCGGCGCAGGAAGCCCAGTACCTCGGCGCCTGCCCGGGAGTCGAGGTTTCCGGTCGGCTCGTCACCGAAGATGATCTCGGGCCGGGCAGCGAGGGCACGGGCCACCGCGACGCGCTGCTGCTGGCCGCCGGAGAGCTGGGTCGGCCGGTGCTTGAGCCGGTCGCCGAGACCGACGGTGTCGACGACCTGACTCAGCCACGCCTTGTCGGGTTTGCGGCCGGCGATGTCCATCGGCAGCGTGATGTTCTCCAGGGCGTTCAGCGTCGGGAGCAGGTTGAACGCCTGGAAGATGAAGCCGATCCGGTCCCGGCGCAGCTGGGTGAGCTTCTTGTCCTTGAGGCCGGTGATCTCGGTCTCGTCCAGGAAGATCTGCCCGGAGGTGACGGTGTCGAGTCCGGCGAGGCAGTGCATCAGCGTCGACTTGCCGGACCCGGAGGGGCCCATGATCGCGGTGAAGCGGCCCCGGGCGATGTCGACGTCGACGTGGTCGAGAGCGACGACGCGGGTCTCCCCGGAGCCGTACGCCTTGACGACCTGCCGCGCCTTGGCGGCAACGGCCGTACGCCCTCCAGTGCCCCCGTGCCTGGGAATGGTCACAGCCGTTGTCACGGTAAGTCTCCTATGTCGGTCGGCGGTTGAGCAGGGCGGTGCCGCGGGTAGTTTGCGGTGCCGCCGGGCGGGGCCCGGTGGTCCTGGACCCGGTCGCTCGGTACGTCGTTCAGTCTGGTGGCCGCAGGGGGTCCGGCGCGCTGGTGCCCAGCGCACTCTTCACCTGGGGAAAACCCCACCCCCCGGGGTGCGGTCCGCAGGACCCGGGCGGGCCGCGGACCGCTTCCCAGCGGCGTAAAGCCAGGTTAAGGACCGGCCGGGTGCTTCCTCGTCCTCCGGCGGTACGAACCCTCCCCGAGCCGTAGTACGGAGGTACCCCTAGGGGCTCTCCACCCTGCGGTGGAGTCCTTCTCGGGGTCGTGTCCACCTCCGGGCCCTTCCGGCGTCCACCCTCCCGCCGCGCGGCGGGAGGGTGAGAAGGTGTCCGGGGCGGATAGATGCAGGGGGAAGGAATCCAGTGGGCCAGGGGGAGACGGACACACCGGCCACGCGGGCCGGCGCACCGGCGGACGGGCGGACGGAGGTCCGCCGGCGGCGGGCGGTGGTCGCCGCTCTCATGCTCGCCATGGCGCTCGCCGCGCTCGACTCCACCATCGTGTCCACCGCCGTGCCGCAGATCGTCGGCGACCTCGGCGGCTTCTCCGTCTTCTCGTGGCTGTTCTCCGGCTACCTGCTGGCGGTCACCGTCACCCTGCCGGTGTACGGCAAGCTCTCCGACACCTTCGGCCGCAAGCCGGTGCTGGTCGCGGGCGCCGTCCTGTTCCTCGCCGGCTCCCTGCTCTGCGCCGCCGCGTGGAACATGGCCGCGCTCATCGCGTTCCGCGTCGTGCAGGGGCTCGGCGGCGGTGCCCTCCAGGGCACCGTCCAGACGCTCGCCGCCGACCTGTACCCGCTGAAGGAGCGCCCGAAGATCCAGGCGCGGCTGTCCACGGTGTGGGCGACGTCGGCGGTCGCGGGTCCCGCGCTGGGCGGCCTCCTCGCGGCGTACGCGGACTGGCGCTGGATCTTCCTGATCAACCTGCCGGTCGGCGCGCTCGCCCTGTGGCTGATCGTCCGTCACCTGCACGAGCCCGAGCGCGTCGCCCGCCGGGAGCGGCCCCGGGTCGACTGGGCGGGCGCGCTCGCCGTGTTCGCCTGCGGCGGTGTCCTGCTGATGGCGCTGGTGCAGGGCGGCGTCGCCTGGGCGTGGCTGTCGGCGCCCTCCCTCGCCCTGTTCGGCACGGGACTGGCGCTGGTCGCGGTCGTCGTCCTCGTGGAGCGGCGGGCGGCCGAGCCGATCATCCCGGGCTGGGTGTGGCGGCGCCGGACGATCGCCGCGGTCAATCTGGCGCTCGGCGCGCTCGGGCTGCTCATGGTCGCGCCGACCGTGTTCCTGCCGACGTACGCGCAGGCGGTGCTCGGGCTGGCGCCGGTCGCCGCCGGATTCGTGCTGTCCGTATGGACGTTGAGCTGGCCGGTGTCGGCGGCGCTCAGCCAGCACGTGTACCGGCGGATCGGCTTCCGCAACACCGCGATGCTCGGGATCGGCGTGGCCGCGCTCCTGCTGCTCGCGTTCCCCTTCCTCCCCTACCCGGGCGAACCGTGGCAGCCGGCCCTGCTGATGCTGCTCCTCGGCGGCGCGCTCGGCCTCTTCCAGCTCCCGCTGATCATCGGGGTCCAGTCCACGGTCGGCTGGGCGGAACGCGGCACGGCAACCGCCTCCGTCCTGTTCTGCCGCCAGACCGGGCAGACGGTCGGCGCGGCCCTGTTCGGCGCGGTCGCCAACGGGGTGCTCGCGGCCCGCCTCGGCGGAGCGGGCGACCTCGACTCGGTGACCCGCGCGCTGGACTCCGGTCACCCCGACGGCCACCTGAGCAGGGCGGTCGCCGACGCCGTGCACGCCGTCTACCTGGGCGCGGCCGGCGCGGCGGCCCTCGCGTTCCTGGTGCTGCTCGTGCTGGCGCCGCGCCGGTTCCCCGTCCTGGACAACCAGGCCGGCTGACCGCGGGTCCGGGCCGTGACGCCGGACGGCCGACCGCGGACCCGGCCCACGCCGTGGACGCCCGGACGGCCGGGTTAACGCGGGTAACACCGCAGGTCACCGAAGTAAGCGCGTACCGACCGCTCAGTTTGCCGAAAGTGCCCCGCGCGCCGGATACCTGCGAGTAGCGTGCCTCGCTCACCCCCCGCTCCCTGCGGTCCGCAAGGGCCCGAGCCACGCAAGGAGAAACGGGATGCCAGACGCGTTCTCGTCCCCCGAGTACCAGCAGAACCAGCAGTTCCCGTACAACTCCTCACCCTCCTACGCCACCTATCCCTGGCAGCCGCCGCCGGCCCCGCCCGCGCGGGCACGCCGTCCGCGCCACCACGCGCTGGGGCAGCACAGCGACATCCGCCTGCTGCGCAGCGCCTACCGCTGGCAGCGCCGCGTGGCCACCCTCACCGCCCTCGGCTACTTCGTGCTGTTCCTCCTCCTCTCCGCGTTCGTCCCCTCCCTGATGACGCGGACCGTCTCCGGCGGCCTGTCCGTCGGCCTGCTCCTGGGAGTGCTCCAGGTCCCGGTCACCTGCCTGGCGATCCTCGTGTACGAGTACACGGCCCGCCGGCGCGTCGACCCGGTCGCCGACCGCATCCGCAGACAGTCCGCGCTGGACATCAGGCGGGAGGAGTCCCGGTGACCGGGTTCAGCAGTTCCGCGCAGGCCATGTCCCTGGTGGCCTTCACCGCCGTCGCCACCATCACGCTGCTGCTGTGCGTGATGACGGGCCCCGACCGCGACGACATCGACGAGTTCTACACCGGGTACGGGTCGCTCTCCCCCATGCGCAACGGCCTCGCCATCGCCGGGGACTACATCTCCGCGGCGACCGTCCTCGGCACCGGCGGCGTCATCGCGCTCGCCGGGTACGACGGCGTCGTCCTCGCCCTGAGCACCGCCCTGTCGCTGATGCTGCTGATGTTCCTGCTCGCCGAACCCCTGCGCAACGCGGGCCGGTTCACCATGGGCGACGCGTTCGCGCGGCGCATGCCCGGACGCGCGGTCCGCATCACCGCGTGCGCCGCGACCATCACCGCGCTGCTCCCCCTGATGCTGGTCCAGCTGGCCGGCACCGGCGACCTGCTGGCATTCCTCCTCGGCTTCTCCAGCGACTCCCTGAAGACCGGCTGCGTGATCGGGCTCGGCGTGCTGATGATCAGCTACGCGGCGATCGGCGGCATGAAGGGCACCGCCCTCATCCAGATCATGAAGATCGTGATGCTGCTCGGCTCCGGAGCCGTGGTCGCCGTCCTCATCATGAGCCGCTTCGACTGGAGTCCGGGCGCGCTGCTGGACGCCGCGGCGCAGGGCAGCGGCGCGGGACCGGCCTTCCTGCAGTCGGGACTGCAGTTCGCCGGCGGACCCAGCCCCCGCCTGGACATGATCAGCGCGGAGCTGACCGTCGTCCTCGGCGGCGCCTGCCTGCCCCACGTCACCATGCGCATGTACACCGCCAACAGCGCCCGCCAGGTGCGCCGTTCGCTGTCCTGGGCGGTGCCGTCGGTGGCCCTGTTCGTGCTCGTCATCTCGGTCGTCGGATTCGGCGCGACGGCGCTGATCGGGCGGGAGGTGATCGCCGGCGCCGACCCGCAGGGCAACACGGCCTATCTGCTGGGCGCCCGGGCCGCGTTCGGGACGAGCGTCTCCACGGCGGAGACCCTGCTGTTCACCACGGTCACCACCGCGCTGTTCCTGACGGTGCTCGCCTCGGTCGCCGGGATGATCCTGGCCTGCGCCAACTCCCTCGCCCACGACGTGTTCGCGGCGCGCGTGCGGGAGATGAGCCCGCGCCGCGAGATGACCGTCGCCCGGCTCTCCGCTCTCGCGGTCGGCGCACCGGCGATCCTGCTCGCCACCCTCGTCCAGCACCACAGCCTGCAGCCGCTGGTCACCCTGTCGTTCTGCCTGGGCGCGTCCGCCATAGCGCCCGCGCTGGTCTACAGCCTCTTCTGGCGCCGCTACACCCGCGCGGGCCTGATGTGCACCCTCATCGGCGGCACACTCACCGTCCTGGTGCTCATGACGGGCACCAACCTGGTGTCCGGCTCCCCCGCCGCCGCCTTCCCCGAGGCCGACTTCAACTGGTTCCCGTTCACCACGACCGGCATCCTCTCCATCCCGCTGGGCTTCGCCTACGGCTGGCTGGGGACGGTGGCCTCCGGACGCCGCAAGGCGGAGCAGCAGCGCCGGCAGTACGAGGCGGTGGAGGGCTGGATCCTGGCGGGCGCCGTCCGCCGCACCGACTGAACGGCCGCACGACGACACCGCGGGCGCCGGGCGGAGATCACTCGACCGGCGCCCGCCCCGTCAGCGCCATCAGCTTCCCGCGCACGTGGTCCATGTGGGCGCGCACCTCGTCCCACCGCTCGCCGTGCTCCCGCAGCACCCGCTCGGTCTCCCGCGCGACGCCGTCCGCGCGGAGCCGGGCGTCGGCGAGCACCTCCGCCGCCCGCTTCCCGGCCGCCTCCTCGGTGAGCGGCACCGACGCCTCGGCCCGCGCCAGCTCCCGCCCCGCCGCCGCCAGCGCGGCCTCGGCCCGGGCCGCCAGCTCCTCGTGGTGCGCGTCGAGCGCCGCCGCCCGCTCCTCGGCCGCCCGTTCGGCCTCCGCCCAGCGCGCCGCCTGCTCCCGCTCCTGGCCGGCGAGCAGCGCCTCGCCGCGCCGCCGCGCCTCGCGCAGTACGGCCAGCACCTCACCGCGGCCCTCCTTGACCGCGCGCCGCGCCGAGATCCGCACGGCGTCCGCCTCGGCACGGGCCGCCTCCAGCCGCCGCCCCACCTGCCCGTCGGTCTCGGCGCGCACCGCCTCCGCGTACGCCTCCGCGTCCTCGCGCAGCCGCCGGCCGTCCTCCCGCGCCGCTTCCACCGCCAGCCGCGCCTGCCTGCGGGCGCCCTCGCGCACCGCGTCGGCCTCCTCGACGGCCAGCGCGAACAGCCGCCGGGCGCTCTCGCCGAGACTCTCGTACGTCTGCGGAGCGAGGCCGGCGACCACCTCGCGCAGATCCTCGGCGTCGGCCTCCATGTCCCTGGCCAGCACGGTCAGCCGGGCGGCCCGCTCCCAGGCGGCGTCGCGGTCCTGCGAGAGCGCCGCGGCGAACGCGTCGACCTGCTCGGGACGGTAACCACGCCGTGCGGCCACGAAGCCGTGCGGCGACACCGGAGCGCTGCTCATCCTGTAACCCCTCTCCGCCGTACACACACGAAATACGGAATGATTTCGCGCATATACTGCTGGATCGCACGGAAGTGTTCATAACGCGACACTCCGCCCGGTCCATCCGGTCACGGCGCACAACAAAAGGGGCGGACCCGGTCCTACGACCGAATCCGCCCCTCGGGTACGGGACCCGAACTCAGCGGCGCCTCACAGCAGCCCGTCCCACATCTGCTCCAGCAGCACCGACCACCAGCTCTCCGGCGACCCCAGCGCCGCCGGGTCCAGAGCGGCCAGCTGCGCCTGGAAGTCCACCGTCCAGCGGCCCGCCTGCTCCTGGTTGAGACCGAACCGCAGCCGCCACATCCGGCCCAGCAGCGCCAGACAGCGCGCGAACTCCGGCAGCCCCGTGTTCACGAACTGCGGCGGCACCGACCCCCCACCGGGACCCGCCTCCACCGGCACGGCCACGATGTTCGCCGTGCCGTACTGGACACAGACCGCCCGGCCGAAGTCACTGCCCATCACCAGATACGAACCCGCGTCCGGAGACGGCTGCACCCCCCGCTCCTGCGCCAGCTCGGCGAGCGTCGGCACCGGACGGCCCGGCTGCGCCTGCGCCCAGAAGAACGGCCCCATGTCGACCGGCAGCCCGGCCACCACCAGCGTGTGCGCCACGATCGGCGGCACGCCCTGCCGGGACACCGCCGCCTGGTCGAAGCGGAAGACACCCGGCCCGAACGCCGCCGCCAGCTCGTGCGCGATGCCCTCCGGCGGGAGCGGCGGCGCCGGATGCACCGGCGGGATCGGGGCCCGCACCGGCGCCGGCCGCGCCGGACCGTCCGCCACCTGGTGCAACTCACCCTGATGCGCGAGCAGTTGCTGCATGCCCTGCTGACGGCTCGCGTGATCCGTGCCGTACGGGGCGATGCTGGTGATCCGCGCCTGCGGCCAGGTCTCCCGGATCATCCGCGCGCAGTACGCGCCCGGCAGCTCGCAGGACTCCAGCTCCGTGTGCAGCTCCAGCACCTGCTGCGGCGGCACGTT
The DNA here is from genome assembly GCF_053611025.1 of Streptomyces sp. NPDC054842. NCBI lineage: Bacteria > Bacillati > Actinomycetota > Actinomycetes > Kitasatosporales > Streptomycetaceae > Streptomyces > Streptomyces sp. NPDC054842. The sequence continues at coordinate 280,020 of NZ_JBSGZN010000001.1, read as the reverse complement.
CATCGCGCGCAGCTCGTGCAGGATCTGCCACTCCGGATGCGGGGTGCCCGGCGCGGACCGCCGGATCAGCTGCTGCTCCGACCCGTCCTGGGCCCGGTAGCGCAGCACCGCCTGGTAACCGGGGCCCACGGTCGGCAGCCCGCCCTGCGGATACCCGTACGCCGGCGGCTGCTGACCGGGCACCGGCTGACCCGGCACCGGCTGCGGGGCGCCCGGAGGCACGCCGGGGGCCTGCGGCGGCGGGGGCACACCCGGACCGCCGACCGCCGGACCCGCCAGCATCGTCGCCGCGTGATGGACCGCGCCCGGAGCACCGGGCGCCGCCGGGGCACCCGGAACGCCGGGCGGCTGCGGGGCACCGGGCTGGTGCGGGCCGCCGACCGCGGGACCCGCCAGCATCGTCGCCGCGTGAGGAGCGTCACCCGGAGGCGTACCGCCCGGCCGGCCCGGCGCACCCGGAGGCCGCGGAGCACCGGGAGCGGACGGAGCGCCCGGACCGCCGACCGCGGGACCCGCCAGCATCGTCGCCGCGTGAGGAGCGTCACCCGAAGGCGTGCCGCCCGAATGGCCCGGCGCACCCGGAGCGCCCGGGGCCTCGGGCCCGTCCGGGCCCAGCTGCGAGACGAGCCGCGTCGGCACGTACCCGCCCGCCGGCGCGCCCGGAGCACCCGGAGCCGGCGGAGGCGTCGGCCGCGCCCCCGGCACACCCGGCTCACCCGGCGGCGGAGGCGTCGCCGCGCCACCGCCCCGCCCGGCCCGCGCGGGAGGCTGCGCCTTGCTGGTCGCCGCGTCCGCGATGTCACCCGCGTTCGACGGCAGCGGACGACCGGCGGACGCCGGACCCGCGGGCGGCTGCGGCGCGTGCGGCACCCCGGCAACCCCCGGACCGCCGTACGGCGCGACACCCGGCGCAGGCGTGCCCTGACCGCCGGGAAGGGGCGCCCCGTGCGGGGGCGTGCCCTGATGGCCACCGGGAACGGGCGCCCCCTGAGGAGGCGTGCCCGCACCAGTCGGAACCGCGGTCCCCGGAGCCGGCGTACCCGGACCACCGGGAACCGGCGTGCCCGGAGGCGGCGTGCCCGGAACCGCCGGTCCCTGCGGGGCGCCCGGAACCGGGCCGGGACCCTGCGGATAGCCGTACGACGGCGCACCCGGCGGCGGCGCGTCCTGCGGGCCTGCCGCCGCCCGCGCGCCCGGACCCTGCGGCCCAGGAGCGGCGGGATCGTCCAGCGCCGGCGCCACCGTCGTCCGCGGAAGCATGCTGCCGCCCGACATCAGAGCCGTCTTCGCGTCCGGCGTCACCCCCGGCGGCGGCGTCGCGTCGTCGGCATCGCTCAGCGGCGGCGCGAACACCGTCACCGGCAACGGCACCGAACGGTCCTCGCCCCCCTCGCCGTTGGTGTCCGTACCCGCCCACGGCGTCGCCCCCGCGGGCGCACCCGGCACCCGGTCCCGCGGCGGCGCGTCCTCGGCGCCCTCGGCGTCGTCGGCCGCCGCGGCCGCCGGCCACGGCGTCGCACCCCCCGGAACCCCCGGAACCCCGGCGCCCGCTGACGCCGCGTCATCACCCGACCCGTTGGCCGACGGACCCCCCGACGACGCGTCCGCGACGACCGGACGCGACCCCGCACCGTCCGACGCACCCGCCCGACGATCCGGAATCCCCATCCGGTCAGCCGCCTCCTGGAGCCACTCCGGAGGGCTCAACAAGAACGACGTCTGATTCAGATCGACCCGCTGCACGGGCGCCGGAGCCGACTGCTCCGCCGCGTCCGCCACCCCGTACTCCTCCTCGTACCGGCGAATGACCTCACCCACCGGCAGACCCGGCCACAACGTCGCCTCACCGCTGTCCCGCGCGATGACCAGCCGCTGCGCACCACCGTCCGAACGCGGACCGTCCACACGGTCCTCCGCCCACACCACGAACCCGAGATCGAACTCCCGCACCCGCACCTCCCGGTGCTGGTACGCGGCCACGTCCCCGTTGATCCACTCTTCCGCACGCTCCTGCGCCTGCGCGAAGGTCACCATCGGACGCTCACTCCCCCACCGAAGAGACCGGCACGGCGTACGCGAAGCCACCGTCCACCATCAGATTCGCCACCGTCTCCAGCTCCGGCGGATTACCCGCCAGCCGCGACAGGAACGCGTCGAAGTCGTCACCGCACGGCAGCAACAGCCGCTCCACCCGCTCGGCCGGCGGCCACGCGTCCTGATCCCGCGCGTCGTCGTACGCGCAGAACCACACCGACCCGATCCGGTCACCCTTCACCTTCACCGCCAGCAGACCGCCCTGCACGAAACCCACGCACAGATAGTCCTTGGTCAGATGGTCACGCAGACACTTGTTGATGTACACCAGGTCATTGACCGCCGCCTCGTCCCGCACCGTGAACAACGGCTGGTCCACCAGCAGCCCCAACTCGGCGTCCAGCGCCGCACCCACCGGCGCACACCCGCCCCCCGCCTTCAGAAACGACCGGTAGGCACCCGGCAACCGGTACCCGAGATCCTCCTCGACCCCCAGCACCTGCTGCTCCGTCACCGCCACCGACGCCTTCGGCAGCCCGAAATGCGCCGGCCGCGTCTCCTGCAACGGCCGCGTCCCCCGCTTCTCCTGATCCACCGCCGCCGTCGCCAGACCACCGTGATGCCGCAGCAACGCCTTCACCTCGACCGGAACCAGCTCCAGCCGCCGCGTACCCGGCACGTGATGCCACGTCCAGCCGTGCGGCGTCGCCACCGACGGAATCGTGTCCCACAGCTCGTGCCCCGTCACGGCCAGCGCCGCGTTCGCCGACACATAGTCCGTCAACCGCAACTCGTCCACCCCGAAACCCTCCGGAGGCTCCGCGATCTCCGCGGCGGCACGCGCGTACGGCGAGAAATCCGGATAGCCGTGCTCGTCCACCCGTACCCCCTTGGGATGACGCGCGGCCCGGACCGGATCCGGGAAATGCACGACCTGCCCGGCGTACGCCGCGTTCGGCGGCGCGGCTTGGCCCCCGGCCTGGCGGCCGGGAGGTGCCCCCAGCCCGAGCCGACCTGTCGTCATGACGATTGCCCCCTGCGGCGTTCTTCGTATGGCTGTATGGATCCCGGATGTCGACAGCCTATGCGGTACGACGACCCCGGTCACCGGGCCTCCAGTTCCGTGACCAGCCGTCACAACGCCGTGACCGTGCGCCGAAGCCCGGGCGTGTCGCACCGCCCCAGCTTCCCCACCAGCCACGCCGTTTGGCAGTCTGTGACCGCACCGAGGGGCGGTCACCACAGCGGCCACCACCACGGGACGGGAGGGGATGGCAACCATGAACGCGACACAGACAGGCACGTCCGGCGACCCACGAGTCGGCTGGAGCAGCTCCGACACACCCCCCACCCCCACACTCCTGCACCGCCGCGACGGCATACTCCCCACCGTCGCCGCCGCCCTCTCCGTACGCGGCGCCACCCTCACCGGCACCGCCGCCCGCGGCGACCAGCCCCCCGCCCTGCACCACCTCGTCCAGGACTACCTCGACACCCTCACCAGCGGACAACGCGACCGCTTCACCGGACGCTGCGCCGAGGCCATCCTCATCTCCCGCCACCTCGCGAACGCCGACGCCGCCCGCAGCAAACGCGCCGCCCGCAGACCCATGACCAACGGCGAGGCCCGCAAAGCCCTCAAGCACGCCAAACTCACCGCCCGCCGCATCCGCGAGGACGGCGACCCCCTGCACGGCAGCTTCGCCACCCCGTGCCGCTCCTGCACCGCGCTCAGCGACCACTTCGGCGTCCGCATCGTCGACCCCACCGCGCAGGACGACTGACCCCCCACCCCCCGCACCACGGCGACCACGCCGGTCCACGACACTCGACGAACGAAGGGCAGATGCACGCCGACCGCACCTCCACCACACGCTTCGCCGTACCCGTCGACGCCGCACTGCGGGACGCGGGCTGGCAACCGGGACGCTGGGACATAAAACAGGCCGAATACTGGGCCGACACCCTGCGCGGACACACCTCATCCGCCGGACACCGGCACACCGTCTTCCCCGCCGCCGTCGAAGCCTGGGCCGAATTCGGCGGACTCCGCATCACCCCCCAGGGACCCGGACGACGCGTCGCCCCCGCCGCCCTCCACCTCGACCCCCTGCACGGCCTCCACATGGCCCGCACCCTCGGCGACCTCGGCCGCGCCCTCGACACCGAGGTCTGCCCCCTCGGCGAGGAGACCGACACCGGCGCCGCCCTCGCCATCGACAGCGAAGGCCGCGTCTACACCCTCGACCACACCGGCGACTGGTACCTGGGCCACGACATCGACCAGGCCCTCACCACACTCCTCACCGGCCTCGAACCCGTACGCCTCACCGCCGCCTGAACCCGCCCCCGGGCGCCCACCACCAGGCGCCCCCGGACACACCCTCAGGCCGCCGGCAACACCGCCGACACCCGGTAACCCCCCGCATCCGTCGGCCCCGACACGAACACACCCCCCAGCGCCGTCACCCGCTCCTTCATCCCCACCAGACCGTTACCGCCACTCGGCAACCGCGCCGCCGCAGCCGAACCCGGCTCCGGCGGCGGCTCGTTCTCCACCTGCATCGCGATCTCCGACGAACGATGCGCCAACCGCACATACGTCTTCGCCCCCGCCGCATGCTTGTGCACGTTCGTCAACGCCTCCTGCACCACCCGGTACGCCGTCTGCTCCACCTCCCGCGCATACGACCGCACCTCCCCCTCCACCGACAGATCCACGACCATCCCCGCCGCCGCCGACTGCCCCACCAACTCGTCCAGCTCCGCCAGACACGGCCCCTCCGCCGCCTCGTCCACCGCCCGCGACGCCGCCTCCGCCGCCGCCACCCCCACCGCCACCAACGGCACCGGCGAACGCACCCCCGCCCGCGAATCCGGCTCCCCCGACCGCAAAACCCCCAACATCTCCCGCAACTCCGTCAACGCCTGCCGGCCCATGTCCCCCACCAGCGCCGCATTGCGCACCGCCTTCTCCGGATCCTTCCGCGCCACCGCCTGCAACGCCGCCGCGTGCACCACCATCAACGACACCCGGTGCGCCACCACGTCATGCATCTCCCGCGCGATCCGCGTCCGCTCCTCACCACGCGCCCACTCCGCACGCTCCTCCGCGCGCTCCGCCAGCAACTGCAGCTCCCGCTCCAGCGAATCCGCCCGCTCCCGCAGAGACTCCATCAGCCGGCGCCGCGCCCCCACATACAGACCCAGCAGCAACGGAGGCGCCGTCAGCCCCAGCGACGTCGTGATCGCCAGGAACGGCACGAACCAGTCCCCCGTCGTCAGATCACCCCGCACCACGTCCTGACTCGCCCGCACGAACGTCACGATCAACGTCCCCACCAACGACATCCCCGCCAGCGCCCCGATGATCCGCCGCGGCAGCTCCGACGCCGCGAGCGTGTACAGCCCGACGACACCCATCAGGAAACCCATCTGCGCCGGCGTGATCGCGATCGCGACCAGCACCACCGCGATCGGCCACCTCCGCCGCAGCACCAGCGCCGAACCGGCCACAAGACCGAACACGACACCCACCGCCGGCGGCAGCCCCGCGTCCCGCGCGAACGGCACCCCCTCCGCCGCGCACTCCACCGCCGACGCCAGCGCCAGGCCCACGTCCAGCACCGCACTGCGCCACTTCGCCCACCACCACGGCCCTCTCCCGGCCCCGGTGTGGTCTTCCCCCGTCGTGGTCATGCCTCCAGCCTACGGGCGCACCCCGCCCGATTTCCGGTGAGTTTTCGCGAGCGACCCCCATCACACGCCGCAATCGAACAGAAGCGAAACCTGCCGGTATCCCTCGAACTGCTGAATCGCACAGCGTCCACCCCCGGACCCCCACATTCCGCCCGAAGCCTGTGCCCATGGCATACGCACACGGCAAATACACCGACTTCGAGGACCTACGGAAACGGGCGGCGGCACTGCGCCGGGAGGGACTCAGCCTCCGGCAGATCAAGGAGCGGCTCGGCGTCCGTGACAAGAAGGTGCTCCAGCGGCTCGTCGAGGGCGAGCCGCCTCCGGAGTGGACGAGGCGGCCGAACGCGAAGGACGACCTGCGGGACAGGGCCCGCGAGCTGCGCCGCCGCGGCTGGACGTACGACGAGATCCGGGCGGAGCTGGGCTGCTCCAAGAGTTCGGTCTCGTTGTGGGTGCGCGATCTCCCCCGGCCGGAAGCACGCTGCACCCCGGAGCAACAGCGGGCGCGGATGAACGCGGGGCTGGCTCGGCTGCGCGCCTCCCAAAACCTCGCACGCGAGGCGACCAAGCGGACGGCGGCCGCGGCGGTCGGCCGGCTCTCCGACCGCGAGCTGTTCCTCGTGGGCGTGGGCCTGTACTGGGCCGAAGGGGCCAAGGACAAGCCCTACAGCCGCCGCGAGCAGGTCCTCTTCGTCAACAGCGACCCCGGCATGATCTCCGTGTTCCTCGCCTGGCTGGACCTCCTCCATGTCGACCGCGCCCGCCTGCGCTTCCGCGTGATGATCCACGAGTCCGCCGACGTGGCCGCCGCCGAGCGCTTCTGGGCGGACCACGTCGGGCCCGGCGGCCACTCCTTCCACCGCACCACGCTCAAGAAGCACAACCCGAGGACGGTGCGCAGGAACGTCGGCGACACCTACCGCGGATGCCTGGCCGTCTACGTCGGCCAGGGTGCCGAGTTGTACCGTCGCATCGAAGGTGCCTGGTACGGCATAGTGTTGGGTGCCAACTCGGCGACCTGACCGAATGTCCGGTTTAGTCGCACTTGTTCCCCCGTGGTGTAATTGGCAGCACTGTGGCTTTTGGTGCCATCTGTCCGGGTTCGAGTCCTGGCGGGGGAGCCCTGCTCGGTTCGGGTCCTGACGGCTCCGTCAGGACCCGCTCCCATGTCGCCCCCGAAACGCCCCGGTATCCTGCGGATGTCCACCCCGCCATCCGTAGCCGAAGGGCATCCCCGTGAGCGCCAACCGCCCGGCAGCCGTCGTCGTTCTTGCAGCGGGTGAGGGCACCCGTATGAAGTCGGCCACACCGAAGGTCCTGCACGAACTCTGTGGCCGCTCGCTGGTGGGCCATGTGCTCGCCGCCGCGCGTGAGTTGGACCCCGAGAACCTGGTCGTCGTGGTGGGTCACGCCCGCGAGCAGGTCATCGCGCACCTGTCCGAGACCGATCCGGGCGTGCGGACGGCGGTGCAGGCCGAGCAGAACGGGACCGGGCACGCGGTCCGGATGGCGCTGGAGGAGCTGGGCGGCCCGGTCGACGGGACCGTCGTGGTGGTCTGCGGGGACACGCCGCTGCTGACGGGGGCGACCCTGGAGCGGCTGGCGGCCACGCACGCCGAGGACGGCAACGCGGTGACGGTGCTGACGGCCGAGGTCCCGGACGCGACGGGCTACGGCCGCATCGTGCGGGACGGCGCGAGCGGCGCGGTGACAGCGATCGTGGAGCACAAGGACGCGACGGAGTCGCAGCGGGCGGTCCGGGAGATCAATTCCGGGGTGTTCGCGTTCGACGGGCAGTTGCTGGCGGACGCGCTGGGGAAGGTGCGTACGGACAACAGCCAGGGTGAGGAGTACCTGACGGATGTGCTCGGGATCCTGCGGGAGGCGGGTCACCGGGTGGGGGCGTCGGTGGCGGCCGACCATCGGGAGATCGCCGGCATCAACAACCGGGTGCAGTTGGCTCAGGCGCGTCGGACGCTGAACGACCGGTTGCTGGAGCGGGCGATGCTGGCGGGTGTGACGGTGGTGGATCCGGCGTCGACGTGGGTGGACGTGTCGGTGACGTTCGAGCGGGACGCGGTGGTGCTGCCGGGGACGCTGCTGCTGGGGGCGACGCATCTGGGTGAGGGTGCGGAGGTGGGTCCGAACACGCGGCTGAAGGACACGTCGGTGGGTGCGGGGGCCCGGGTGGACAACACGGTGGCGGACGGCGCGGAGGTGGGTCCGCAGGCGAGTGTGGGTCCGTTCGCGTATCTGCGTCCGGGTACGCGTCTGGGGCTGAAGTCCAAGGTGGGTACGTACGTGGAGACGAAGAACGCGACGATCGGTGAGGGGACGAAGGTGCCGCATCTGTCGTATGTGGGTGATGCGACGATCGGTGAGTACTCCAACATCGGTGCGGCCAGCGTGTTCGTGAACTACGACGGGCAGGCGAAGCATCACACGACGGTGGGCTCGCACTGCCGTACGGGTTCGGACAACATGTTTGTGGCTCCTGTCACGATCGGGGACGGCGCGTACACCGCGGCGGGCTCGGTGATCACGAAGGATGTGCCGCCCGGTTCGCTGGCCGTGGCCCGGGGCCAGCAGCGGAATATCGAGGGCTGGGTGGCTCGTAAGCGTCCGGGGAGCGCGGCCGCGAAGGCGGCGGAGGTGGCTTCCCGGGAGCCGGACGGCGAGGGCTGACCGGAAACCGGCACGTCGGACACGGCGTACCGTGATAGGTGCACCACCCGCAATCCCCAGCTGAGATCACTTCTCAACGCCCAGCTGAGACACCTCTGAGGAGACAGTGCTGTGACCGGGATCAAGACGACCGGCGAGAAGAAGATGATGTTCTTCTCCGGCCGCGCCCACCCCGAGCTTGCCGAGGAGGTCGCCCACAAGCTGGGTGTCGGGGTCGTCCCGACGAAGGCCTTCGACTTCGCGAACGGTGAGATCTACATCCGTTATCAGGAGTCGGCTCGTGGTGCCGACTGCTTCCTGATGCAGAGCCACACGGCTCCGATCAACAAGTGGATCATGGAGCAGTTGATCATGATCGACGCTCTGAAGCGGGCCTCCGCGCGGAGCATCACGGTGATCGTGCCGTTCTACGGTTACGCGCGGCAGGACAAGAAGCACCGTGGGCGTGAACCGATCTCGGCGCGTCTGATCGCGGATCTGATGAAGACGGCGGGTGCGCACCGGATTCTGACGGTGGACCTGCACACGGACCAGATCCAGGGCTTCTTCGACGGTCCGGTGGACCACCTGTTCGCGCTGCCGATCCTGGCGGACTACGTGGGTGCGAAGGTCGACCGCAGCAAGCTGACGGTCGTCTCCCCCGACGCGGGCCGGGTGCGGGTGGCGGACCGGTGGTGCGACCGGCTGGACGCGCCGCTGGCGATCGTGCACAAGCGGCGTGACAAGGACGTCGCGAATCAGGTCACCGTGCACGAGGTGGTGGGTGACGTGAAGGGCCGGGTCTGTGTCCTGGTCGACGACATGATCGACACGGGTGGCACGATCTGCGCGGCGGCGGACGCCTTGTTCGCGCATGGTGCGGAGGACGTCATCGTGACGGCGACGCACGGTGTGCTGTCGGGTCCGGCGGCGGACCGGCTGAAGAACTCGAAGGTGAGCGAGTTTGTGTTCACGGACACGCTGCCGACGCCGGGTGAGCTGGAGCTGGACAAGATCACGGTGCTGTCGATCGCGCCGACGATCGCGAACGCGGTGCGTGAGGTCTTCGAGGACGGTTCGGTGACGAGCCTGTTCGAGGAGCAGTGACGCGGGGGGCGGTGAGCCGTCCGCGGGTTCGCTGAAGATCGATTTCTGGTACGGCCTTCCCGCCGAGTAAGCTGTCACAGTTGCTCGGCGAGGGAGGCCGTACCGCTTTGTGCGTACGGCTGTCCGTTATCGACGCGCTCTTCGTAGCAGGCCGTTCGTGGCCGGGTGACCACTTTCCCCAGGTACTACGAGGAGTGACATGTCCGAGGTCAAGATCGCCGCTGAGACCCGCACGGAGTTCGGCAAGGGTGCCGCGCGCCGTATCCGTCGTGACAGCAAGGTCCCCGGTGTCGTCTACGGCCACGGCGCCGAGCCGGTCCACGTGACGCTTCCGGGTCACGAGCTGCTGCTCGCCCTGCGTACCCCGAACGTCCTGCTGTCCCTGGAGCTCGAGGGCAAGTCGCAGCTGGCGATCCCGAAGGCCGTCCAGCGTGACGCGATCAAGGGCTTCCTGGAGCACGTCGACCTGCTGCTCGTCCGCAGTGGCGAGAAGGTCACGGTCGAGGTCTACGTGCACACCGAGGGCGAGCTGGCTCCGGGCGCGTACCTGCTCGAGCACGTGCTGAGCACGCTGACGGTCGAGGCCGAGGCGACGCACATCCCCGAGTCGGTCACCGTGTCCATCGAGGGCCTGGAGGCCGGTGCGGCCATCCTCGCGAAGGACATCCCGCTGCCGTCGGGCACGAAGCTCGCCATCGACGAGGACGCGGTCGTCCTCCAGGTGCTGGCCGCCCAGGCGGAGGAGGCCGCGGCCGACTCCGAGGGTGGCGACGAGTCCGCCGAGGCCTGATCCCTCGCTCTGCTCGAATGCCGGCCGCCGCTCCGTTCCGGGGCGGCGGCCGGCGTGTATCCAAGACACATGGGAGACACGGACGTGACGACCGACGCCAATGCGCCCTGGCTGATCGTGGGGCTGGGCAATCCGGGGCCCGAGTACGCGATGAACCGGCACAACGTGGGCTTCATGGTGGCCGATCTGCTGGCGGAGCGGGTGGGCGGGAAGTTCAAGCGGGCGGGGAAGGCGCAGGCGCAGGTGATCGAGGGGCGGATCGGTCCGCCGGGGCCGGCGAACCGGCGGGTGATCCTGGCGAAGCCGATGTCGTACATGAATCTGTCCGGTGGTCCGGTGAACGCCCTGCGGGACTTCTACAAGGTGCCGGTGGGTCAGGTGGTGGCGGTGCACGACGAGTTGGACATCGATTTCGGTGTGCTGCGGCTGAAGCTGGGGGGCGGCGACAACGGGCACAACGGGCTGAAGTCGATGACGAAGGTGATGGGTGCGGATTATCACCGGGTGCGTTTCGGTATCGGGCGTCCGCCGGGGCGGATGCAGGTGGCGGATTTCGTGCTGAAGGATTTCTCGTCGGCGGAGCGCAAGGAGCTGGGGTACTTCGTGGACCGTGCGGCGGACGCGGCGGAGGCTCTGGTCATCGAGGGTCTGGAGCGGGCGCAGGGCACGTACAACTCGTGAGCGGGCCGGGGGGCCGGTCGATGTAGGGGGACATGGGGCGACTTGTCGCCCGGGCCGGTTGACCGGGTGCAGCGCCATGGCCAAGGATCGCCGCCATGCGTTCCAAGCCCTCTTCCAGTCAGAGCGCGTACGCGGCGCTGCGGTTCGGGCGGCTCGCGGTGATGGGCGCGGTCGCGGCGCTGATCCTGGTCGCGGGGGTGTGGGGTTCCTGGGGTACGGCGCAGCACGTGATGCTGACCAAGGGGCGTGAGCAGGGGACGATGCGGGTGACGTCGTGTGCGGACGACGCCTGTTGGGGGCCGTACCGGCCGGAGTCGGTGGGTTCGCTTGCGCGGTCGCGGGTGGTGATCGAGCAGCCGGTGGCGGTGGAGAAGGGGCGGACGTACGCCGTCGCGGTGAAGCCGGGCAGTGGTCATGTGGTGCGTACGGGGCCCGCGGGGCTGTTGTACGCGTGGGTGCCGTTGGCGGGTGCGCTGTTGCTGGCGTCGGTGGTGGTGGCGGGGGGTCTGCGGCTGACGCGGGCGGCGTGGCTGATGGCGGGCGCGGGGGTCACGTTCTTGACGGCGACGTTCCTGGTGCTGTGAGGTACCGGGGCGTTGACCTTCTGATGCGCTGAAGTCCTGGTGCGCCGACCTTCCGGTGCGCTGAATTGCGCGGGGCGGAGGCGGATGATCTCCGTGTTCCCCGATCGTTATCCGTTCCTTCGGGGGCGAATGGTGGCGCATGGGGCACGGGGGACGTTGCATCGCTTGACGGGCGGCCGTGGCGGCTGGATGCTGAGCCGCCCCCTCCACATCTTCCGCCGCTCCTCTCGAAGATGGACTGCCCATGCGTACCCTCGTTCGCGCCGGCGCTCTCGTCGCCGGCTTCTCCGCCGCGCTGCTGACCGCGCCCTCCGCCCATGCCACGCCGCACACCGCTCCGGGTGACAACGGCACCGTCAAGATCCATGACGCCGTCACCGGCGAGGAGCTCCGCAGGAACGAGCCGCACGTGTGCGCGTTCTACCTGGACGCCTTCGGTTTCGACGGGGTGCAGGAGGTGGACTGGCACATCGAGGCCTGGGCGCCGACCGCCGACGTCAAGGGGGAGACGGTGAAGTCGGGTGAGCTGACCCTGGACGCGGAGGGCCACGGCCGCAGCGACGACCTGAAGCTGCCCGACGGGCACTACAAGCTGTTCTGGACCTTCGAGGGGGAGAAGGGCGCCGCGAAGCACAAGGTGTTCTGGTCGGACTGCGAGGGCGAGGCGGGTGGCGGCGGCACGCCGTCCGCGTCCGCCTCGCCGTCCGCGTCCGCGTCGGCGTCGCCGTCGGGGTCGACGGGGGCGAGCGCGTCTCCGTCCTCGTCCGTGTCGCAGACGTCGTCGGCTCCGGCGGAGGGCGCTTCGCCGTCCTCGTCGCCGTCGGCGCAGGGCGGCGGTGACCTCGCGGAGACGGGCAGCGGCGCTCCGGTGGGCGCGCTGTCGGCGGCGGCCGCGGCGCTGGTGGCCGCGGGCGGCTACCTGGTGTTCCGCCGTCGGGCGAACCGCGGCTGAGCCCGCGGCGCCGGTGACATGGGGGTGGCCCCCGTCCTCGTTGGTGCGAGGGCGGGGGCCACGTCCGTGCGGGGGTGCGGTCAGCCGGTGTTGCGCAGGCCGGCCGCGACGCCGTTGACGGTGAGGAGCAGGGCCCGGGAGAGCAGCGGGTCGGGTTCGGTGCCGGCCGCGGCCTCGTCGCGCTGGCGCTTGAGGAGGGCGACCTGGAGGTAGGAGATCGGGTCGAGGTAGGCGTCGCGGATGGCGAACGTCTGCTGGAGCACCGGCTGGGTGTCGAGCAGTTGCTCGCCGCCGGTGACGCGCAGGACCTCGCGGACGGTGAGTTCGTGTTCGGCCTTGATGGTGTCGAAGACGTGCTTGAGTTCGTCGGGGACGAGGGTCTCGACGTAGTGGCCGGCGATCCGCAGGTCCGTCTTGGCCAGCGTCATCTCGACGTTGGAGAGGAAGTTGCGGAAGAAGTGCCACTGCTCGTGCATCTCGTCGAGGACGGTGTCGAGGCCGGTCTCGCGCAGGGCCTTGAGGCCGGAGCCGACGCCGAACCAGCCGGGGACGATCTGCCGGGACTGGGTCCAGCCGAACACCCAGGGGATGGCGCGCAGTCCGTCGAGCGAGACGCCGGAGCCGGGGCGGCGGGAGGGCCGCGAGCCCAGGTGCAGGTCGGCGAGCTGGTCGACGGGGGTGGAGGCGAGGAAGTAGGTCGGCAGGTCGGGGTCCTCGACGAGCCGGCGGTAGGCGGCGTGGGCGGCGTCGGAGACGACGTCCATCGCGGCGTCCCAGCGGGCGAGGGCCTCGTCGGACTGGCGGGGTGCGGTGTGCAGGGCGGACGCCTGGAGGGTGGCGGCGACGGTCAGTTCGAGGTTCTCGCGGGCGAGTGACGGCACGAGGTACTTGTCGGAGATGACCTCGCCCTGTTCGGTGACCTTGATCTCGCCTTCGAGGGTGCCCCAGGGCTGGGCGAGGATCGCGTCGTGCGAGGGGCCGCCGCCTCGGCCGACGGTGCCGCCGCGGCCGTGGAAGAGGCGCAGGCGTACGCCGTAGCGGTGGGCGACGTCGCGCAGGCGGCGCTGGGCGCGGTGGATCTCCCACTGCGAGGTGGTGATGCCGCCGAACTTGGAGGAGTCCGAGTAGCCGAGCATGACTTCCTGGACGTCGCCGCGCAGGGCGACCAGGCGCCGGTAGGAGGGGTCGGCGAGCATCTCGTCGAGGATGATGTCGGCGGCGCGCAGTTCGTCGGTGGTCTCCAGGAGCGGCACGATGCCGATCTTCGCCCAGCCGGCGTGCAGGTCGATGAGGCCGGCCTCGCGGGCGAGGACGGCGGCGGCGAAGACGTCGTCGGCGCCCTGGCACATGGAGATGATGTAGGACTCGATGACCTCGGGTCCGAAGACCTCCAGGGCCCGCTTGACGGTCTGGAAGACGCCGAGGGTCTTCTCGCCGGCGGCGTCGACGGGTGCGGGGCTGGGTGCGAGGGGGCGGCGGGAGCGCAGTTCCTTGGCGAGGAGCTTGCCGCGGTAGTCGCGGGGCATGTCGGCGTAGCGCCAGGACTCCTCGCCGAGCCGGTCGAAGAGCTGGCCGAGGGCGTGGTGGTGGGCGTCGGCGTGTTCGCGGACGTCCATGGTGGCGAGCTGGAGGCCGAAGGCGGCGAGGGTGCGGATGGTGCGGTTCATGCGGCCGTCGGCGAAGAGGGCGCCGCGGTGCTCGCGCAGGGAGGTCTGGATGAGGGTGAGGTCGGCGAGCAGTTCGCCGGTGCCGAGGTAGTCGCGGCCCTCTTCGTGGGGGGTGCCCTTGGCGAGGCGTGTCTTGGTGTTCTCGAGCTTCTGGCGGATGCAGGTGGCCTTGAGCCGGTAGGGCTCCTCGGCGTTGAGCCGCTTGTAGCGGGGGCTGATCTCGGGCAGCCGTTCCAGGTCGGTGCGCAGGGAGGTGCGCAGTTCCTCGGTGGCGCCGGTGTATCTGATGGAGTTCGACAGGAAGCCGCGCAGCTCGTCGATGGTCTCCAGGGCGTCGTTGATGCCGTGTTCGTGCTGGAGGATCAGGATGTCCCAGGTGACCTGGGGGGTGACGTTGGGGTTGCCGTCGCGGTCGCCGCCGATCCAGGTGCCGAAGGTGAGGGGGCGGGTGTCGTCGGGCAGGACGACGCCGACGCGCTCCAGTTCGGCGGTGAGGTCCTCCAGGACGTCGCCGACGGCGCCGGCGTGGAGTTCGTCGAGGTAGTAGATGGCGTTGCGGGCCTCGTCGGCGGGCTCGGGGCGGACGACGCGCAGTTCGTCGGTCTGCCACACGAGGTCGATGTTCTCGGCGAGCCGGGTGTCGTGGCGGCGCCGGTCGGCCTCGATGACCGGGGTCTCCAGGAGGGCCGCGATGCGGCGCAGCTTGTTCAGTACGGAGCGGCGGGCTGCCTCGGTGGGGTGCGCGGTGAAGACCGGGCGGACGTTGAGGTTGCGTACGGTGTCGCGCAGGTGGTCGGGGTCGGCGTCCTTGAGGCGGTCCGCGGTGCGGGCGAGGAGGCCGCCCTCGGCGGCGCGCCTGGCGCGCAGCTCGCGGCCGCGGTGCACCTGCTCGGTGACGTTCGCCAGGTGGAAGTACGTGGAGAAGGCGCGGACCAGCTTGGCGGCGGTCTCCAGTTCCGTGCCGCGGAGCAGCTCGGCGGCGGCGTCGCCGTCCTCGCGGGTCAGGCGGCGGACCTTCTCGACCAGTTCCAGGAGCTCGGGGCCCTCCTGCCGTACGAGGGTCTCGCCCAGCAGGTCGCCGAGGCGGCGGATGTCGGCGCGCAGCTCGCTGCTGGTCGTCATGGTCTGATCGTCGGCACTGCTCACAGGTGCGGCTCCTTGCAGTGTTGAAGCTCGTCTGAAGCTCGTCTGGAGGGGAACCCGGGTGGCGACCGCGCGGCGGGGTGCCGCTTAGGGACGTGGCATCCGGGAAGAAGTCAGAACGGACCGCGCTGTCCGACCGACCTCAAGGATAGGTGTCCATGCGGACGCGCAGACTCTCGGGCTCTTGCCGTCGGCCTTCGCGCTGCCATACTTACGACGCCGTAGGTTACGGAACCGTAGGGACCCCGTCAGCTCCAGGGATGTCTCCGGGATCCCTACCCGCGGCATCTTTCTCAACCCCCAGACCCTCGACCCCACAAGGGGACGCCCATGACCGCAAGCTCCGACGTGATCGAAGACGCCCCGCAGGCGGACGACGACGGCACGCTCCCTCCGGCCACGCTGGGCGGTGAGCAGAAGCGTTCGGTGGAACAGCTGGCGCTGCTGCTGTTCATCGTCTTTCCCTTCCTGGCCCTGCTGGCGGCGGTGCCGCTGGCCTGGGGCTGGGGGGTGAGCTGGCTGGACCTCGGCCTGCTGGTGTTCTTCTACTACCTGGGCTGCCACGGCATCACGATCGGTTTCCACCGGTACTTCACGCACGGTTCCTTCAAGGCCAAGCGGCCGCTGCGGATCGCGCTGGCGATCGCCGGCTCGATGGCGGTCGAGGGGCCCGTGGTGCGCTGGGTGGCCGACCACCGCAAGCACCACAAGTTCTCGGACGCGGAGGGCGACCCGCATTCGCCGTGGCGTTTCGGTGAGACCCTTCCCGCGCTGATGAAGGGCCTGTGGTGGGCGCACATCGGCTGGATGTTCGACGAGGAGCGGACGTCGCAGGAGAAGTACGCGCCGGACCTGATCAAGGACCCGGCCATCCGGGCGATCTCGCGGCAGTTCATCGCGTGGACGGCGCTGTCGCTGGCGCTGCCGGCGCTGATCGGCGGTCTGGTGACGATGTCCTGGTGGGGCGCGTTCACCGGGTTCTTCTGGGGTTCACTCGTGCGGGTGGCGCTGCTGCATCACGTGACGTGGTCGATCAACTCGATCTGCCACGCGGTGGGCAAGCGGCCCTTCAAGTCGCGTGACCGTTCGGGCAACGTGTGGTGGCTGGCCGTGCTGTCGTGCGGCGAGTCCTGGCACAACCTGCACCACGCCGACCCGACGTCGGCGCGGCACGGGGTGGAGAAGGGCCAGCTGGACTCCTCGGCCCGGATCATCCGCTGGTGCGAGCAACTGGGCTGGGCCTATGACGTGCGCTGGCCGTCACGCTCGCGTATCGATTCCCGCCGGAACACGGACGGGACGGGCGCCCGCCGCAAGCCGGAGACCGCCGACGCGGCATGATGGACGGCGTGGCGACCGACTCCAGCACCTCCGGCAACGACAAGCAGCGGCGTCCGCGCCGGACCCGTATGACCGGTGCTGAAAGACGCCAGCAGCTTCTCGAGATCGGTCGCACGCTGTTCGCCGCCAAGGGTTTCGAGGCCACGTCGGTGGAGGAGATCGCGGCGAAGGCCGGGGTCTCCAAGCCGGTGGTGTACGAGCACTTCGGCGGCAAGGAGGGCCTGTACGCGGTGGTGGTGGACCGCGAGATGCGCCGGCTGCTGGACATGGTGACCAGTTCGCTGACGGCCGGGCATCCGCGTGAGCTGTGCGAGCAGGCCGCGTTCGCGCTCCTGGACTACATCGAGGAGTACACGGACGGTTTCCGGATCCTGGTCCGCGACTCCCCCATCCCGCAGTCGACGGGTTCCTTCGCGTCGCTCATCTCGGACATCGCGACGCAGGTGGAGGACATCCTGGGCCGCGAGTTCAAGAGCCGCGGTTTCGATCCGAAGCTGGCGCCGCTGTACGCGCAGGCCCTGGTGGGCATGGTCGCGCTGACCGGCCAGTGGTGGCTGGACGTGCGGCGGCCGAAGAAGGCGGAGGTGGCCGCCCATCTGGTGAATCTGGCCTGGCACGGGCTGGACGGCCTGGAGGCCAAGCCCCGCCTGATCGGCCACCGCAAGGCCTAGGCGGTGCTCCGGCCGGCGGCGTGGGGTTCGAGGAACTCCAGCCGGTTGCCGGCCGGGTCCTCGGAGAAGAAGCGGTGGTGGCCCGGGAGCCCGTCGTCCCAGGTGACGGGCGCCCCGTGCGCCGCGAGGCGGGCCGCGTACGCCGCGATGCCGTGGACGCGCAGCCCCGGGTGGGCCTTTCTCGCCGGGCGGAAGCCGTCCTCGATCCCCAGGTGCAGGCGCACCGCGCCCGCCGCGAACCAGCAGCCGCCGCGGGCGGCGAGAGCGGGCGGTTTGGGCATCTCGGTCATGCCGAGGACGTCCACGTAGTACGCGCGCAGGGCGTCCTCGGAGCCGGCCGGGGCGGCGAGCTGGACGTGGTCGACGCTGGTCAGCACCGGTCAGCCCGCCTTGCGGGCGACGGCGAAGACACGGCGGAACGGGAACACCGTGCCGTGCTCGCCCGCCGGATAGGCCGTGCGCAGGGCCGCCCGGTACTCGTCCACGAACGCGTCCGCGTCCGGCCCCAGCTCGGTCAGTACGGGCCGCAGCCCGGTTCCCTTCACCCAGTCGAGCACCGGGTCCTCGCCGGTCAGGAGATGCAGGTACGTCGTCTCCCAGACGTCGGCGTCGCAGCCGAGGGCGGCGAGGCGGTCCAGGTAGCCGGCCGGGGTGAGGATCGCCCCGTCGTGGCGCAGGGTGCCGCTCAGGCGGTCCCGCCAGCGCGGGGTGCCGGCGATCTCGCGCATCAGCCGGTGGCTGGGCGAGTCGAAGTTGCCGGGGACCTGGAAGGCGAGGGTGCCGCCGGGGGCGAGGGCGTCGACCCAGGCCGGGAAGGACGCCGGGTGCCCGGGGACCCACTGGAGGGTGGCGTTGCTGATGATCAGGTCGTACGGCTCCGCGGGCGCCCAGGTGCGGGCGTCGGCGGCGGTGAAGTCGAGGCGGCCGCCGCCCGGCGTGGGGCCCTCGTGGTCGGCGCGGGCGCGCTCCAGCATCTGCGGTGAGTTGTCGTAGCCGGTGATGTGGGCGGTGGGCCAGCGCGCGGCGAGCAGGGCGGTGACGTTGCCGGGGCCGCAGCCGAGGTCGGCGATGCGGGCGGGCCGGCCGGGGAGGTCCGGGACGCGGGCGAGGAGGTCGGCGAAGGGGCGGGCGCGGTGGTCCGCGTGGCGCAGGTACTGGCGGGGGTCCCAGAGGGGGGCGGCGGCGGGCATGGCGGGGCCTCCTTGAGGTGTCGTCCGGTGCTCGGGTACCGGTGCGGTGGCGTCCTGGACGGACGGTCGGGACGATGGTGCGGGGCGAGGGGCGGTCGCGTGGGCGGTGGCAGCGGGCAGCGGGCGCGTGGGGGCGGCCCGGTCCTTCCCAGGGGGGCGTTCCGGGCGGTCTCCACCCTCACACCGGAAGTATCTTGACGTCAAGAGACTTCACATCGACACAACCACTACACTGATCGTCATGGAGGACGAGGTCGATCGGCTGGTCGCAGCATGGCGCCGGGAGCGCCCTGACCTCGACGTGGAACCGCTCGAGGTGCTCAGCCGGGTGAGCAGACTGGCCCGGCACCTGGACCGGGCCCGCCGCCTGGCGTTCTCCGAGCACAGCCTGGAGCCCTGGGAGTTCGACGTCCTGACGTCGCTGCGCCGTGCGGGCGCCCCCTACCAGCTCTCCCCCGGCCAGCTGCTGACCCAGACCCTGGTCACCTCCGGCACCATGACGAACCGCATCGACCGGCTCGCCAAGAAGGGCCTGGTGGAGCGGCTGCCCGACCCCAGCGACCGCCGGGGCGTGCTGGTGCGGCTCACCGAGGAGGGCCAGGACCGCGCCGACCAGGCACTCGCCGGACTCCTCGCCCAGGAGCGGGCGATCCTGGCGGAACTCAGCCGGGCCCAGCGCGGTGAACTGGCCGCGCTGCTACGCCAGTTGACCGCCCCGTTCGACAACATCCCCGGTTAGGTCGACCGGGCCCACCCCGGCCCGCCGGGCGAGCGCGACCGCCGCGAGCGTGGAGTGCACCCCGAGCTTGCCCAGGACGTTCTGCATGTGCGTGCGCACGGTGTGCGGCGACAGGAACAGCCGCTCGGCGACGGCCTTGCGGCCCAGCCCCGCGACCATGCACCGCAGCACCTCCCGCTCCCTCGGCGTGAGGGACTCCACCAGGCGCTCGCTCTCGGTGCGGTGCTTGCGGGCGGCGGTCAGCTCCCGCAGCACGCCCGTGAGCAGGGCGGGCGGCAGATGCGTCTCGTCGCGCAGCACCCCCCGTATGACGGTCAGCAGCCGGGACAGCGAGCAGTCCTTGGCGACCCAGCCCGAGGCGCCGGCCTGGAGGGCGAGGGCCGCGCGGCGCGGGTCGTCCTTCTCGGCGAGCACCACCGTGCGGACGTGGGGCTGGCCGGAACGGACCCCGGCGACGAGCGAGATGCCGTCGACCAGCCCGTCCTCGTTGCTCTCCTGCACCGGGACGGCCGACCGCATGCCCGGGACGTTGCCGCCCAGGTCCGCGTCGACGAGCAGGACGTCGAATCTGTGCCCCTCCGCGGCGCCGCGCTCCAGGCAGCGCAGCGCGGCGGGGCCGCTGCCCGCCGCGGACACGTCGACGTCCGGCTCGGCGGCCAGTGCCGCGGCGAGCGACTCGGCGAAGATGCGGTGGTCGTCGACGACCAGGACTCGGATGCGAACCACTGAAACCCCCACTGTCGGAGGACGACCTGCGCAGGTACGACGCCCGGAACGACCCCGGACCCCGGGGTGGGCGCCGCAGCCGCACGGCCGCCGCCGTGCTGGAACTGCTACCCCCACTCAGGGCGTCGTACCCGGCTGTCTCGCCCCCTGATCAGCACCGGCCCCCACCGGTGCTGTTCATCAGGGTAGGGCTGGGAGCGGGGAGCGGAAGGCCATTTGCAGAACTGGTTGGCCAGCGCGTTTATGGTGAGCCGTATGTTTCGTCTTGAGACAGAAGTGGACAGGGAACGGCGGGATCTGCTGCGCCGGCGGCTGCGGGAGGCCAACACGCAGGCCTCGCCGGTGCTGCGCTCCCTGCGGGGGACCCCCGGTGAGCGGGAGGTTCCGCTCCACGTCTGGGCTCTGGACGACGCCGGCGCGCTCGCGGGCGGACTCGTCGGGCACGCCTGGGCGACCTGGCTGCACGTCACGTATCTCTGGGTCGACGACCGGCACCGGGGAGCCGGCCTCGGGAGCCGGCTGCTCGCGCGGGCCGAGCGGGCCGCGCGCGACGACCACGGCTGCCGCAGTGCCCGGCTGGAGACCTGGGACTTCCAGGCCCCCGACTTCTACCGGAAGCAGGGCTACGAGGTGGTGTGCGTGATTCCCGGCTATCCGCCGGGGATCACCGAGTACACCCTCACCAAACGGCTGACCCGCTGAGGCACGGGGCCTTCCCGGCCCGCTGCCCCACTGAGGCACGGGGCCCTTCGGGTCCTCCGCCCCGCGCGTCCCCTCCCCCGGGGTTCAGCTCAGCCGGTGGGCGCCCGCCGCCGGGACCGCCGGGAACACCCGGGGGGCGGTGTGGCCGGCCGCGGCGAACGCCTCCGTCACCGCCTTGGTGACGTTGTCGACGTCGGCGGACTCCACCAGGACGACCGCCGAGCCGCCGAAGCCGCCGCCGGTCATCCGCGCCCCGAGCGCCCCCGCCGCGTTGGCGGCGGACACCACCAGATCCAGCTCCGGGCAGGAGATCCGCAGGTCGTCCCGGAGGGAGACGTGCCCCTCGGTGAGGACGGGCCCGATGGCGCGCACGTCGCCCGCGTCCAGCAGGCCGATGACCCGCTCGACCCGGTGGTCGTCGGAGACGACGTGCCGGACGTAGCGGCGCACCCGCTCGTCGGACAGCCGCTCCAGCGCCGCGTCCAGGTCCTCGTACGCGACGTCGCGCAGGTGGGGGACGCCGAGCTGCCGCGCGCCCTCCTCGCATCCCTCGCGCCGCTCCGCGTAGGCGCCGTCGCCGAGGGCGTGCTTGACGCGGCTGTCCACGACGAGCAGTTCGAGACCCTGGGCCGCCAGGTCGAAGGGGACCTGACGGATCGACAGGTCGCGGCAGTCGAGGTGCAGGGCGTGCCCCTCGGTGCAGCACGCCGACGCCGTCTGGTCCATGATCCCGCAGGGCACGCCGACGAAGTCGTTCTCCGCGCGCTGCGCCAGCCGGGCCAGTTCGGGCCGGGTGAGGCCGAGTTCGTACAGGTCGTTCAGGGCCAGGGCCGTCACAACCTCCAGGGCCGCGGAGGAGGAGAGGCCCGCGCCCGTCGGCACGGTGGAGGCGAGGTGCACGTCGGCGCCGGTCACCGCGTGCCCGGCGGCGCGCAGCGCCCACACCACGCCGGCCGGGTACGCGGCCCAGCCGGTGTCGGTGAGCGGCTGGAGCGTGTCGACGTGCAGCTCGACGACGGGTCCGTCGATGTCGGCCGAGTGCAGCCGCAGGACGCCGTCCGCCCGCCGGGAGACCGCCGCCACCGCGGTGTGCGGCAGGGCCAGCGGCATCACGAACCCCTCGTTGAAGTCCGTGTACTCGCCGATCAGGTTGACCCGGCCGGGGGCCGCCCAGACGCCCTCCGGCGCGGTCCCGTACAGCTCCTGGAATCCTTCGCGAACCCCCACCTGCTACTCCTCAGTCCCTGTTCTGTGCGAACGCCCACGCGTCCGCGACGATCCCCGCGAGGTCCGCGCGGGACGGGTTCCAGCCGAGCCGCTCGCGCGCGGTGGCGGCGGAGGCGACCAGGACGGCCGGGTCGCCGCCGCGGCGCGGGGCGATCACCTCGGGGATCGGGTGGCCGGTCACCTGCCGGACGGTCTCGATGACCTCGCGGACGGAGAAGCCGTTGCCGTTGCCGAGGTTGCAGATGAGGTGCTCGCCGGGGCGGGCCGCGGTCAGCGCGAGCAGGTGCGCCTCGGCGAGGTCGGCGACGTGGATGTAGTCGCGGACGCAGGTGCCGTCCGGGGTCGGGTAGTCGTCGCCGTAGACGGAGATGGCGTCGCGGCGGCCCTGGGCGACCTGGAGCACCAGCGGGATGAGGTGCGACTCGGGGTCGTGCCGCTCGCCGCAGTCGCCGTAGGCGCCCGCCACGTTGAAGTAGCGCAGGGACACCGCGCCGAGTCCGTGGGCCGCCGCCTCGCCGGTGATCATGTGGTCGACGGCGAGCTTGGAGGCGCCGTAGGGGTTGGTGGGGGCGGTCGGCGCGCTCTCGACGATGGGGGTGACCTCGGGCTCGCCGTAGGTGGCGGCGGTGGAGGAGAAGACGAGTTTGCGCACGCCCGCGGAGCGCATCGCGGCGAGGAGCGCCATGGTGCCGCCGACGTTGTTGTCCCAGTACTTCTC
This sequence comes from Streptomyces sp. NPDC054842, assembly GCF_053611025.1. Lineage (NCBI taxonomy): Bacteria > Bacillati > Actinomycetota > Actinomycetes > Kitasatosporales > Streptomycetaceae > Streptomyces > Streptomyces sp. NPDC054842. Next base: position 257,382 of record NZ_JBSGZN010000001.1, on the reverse strand, counting down.
GGGCTTCACGACGGACTCGCCGACCTGGGAGAACGCGGCGAAGTGCAGGACCGCGTCGTAGGAGGAGTCCAGCCATTTGGTGGCGTCGCGGATGTCGCCCTCGATGAACGCGGCCCCGGCGGGGACGCCCTCGCGGAAGCCGGTGGAGAGGTTGTCGAGGACGGTGACCTCGTGGCCCGCCTCCAGCAGATGCCGGGCGACCACGCTGCCGACATAACCCGCGCCGCCGGTGACCAGGTACTTCCCACTCATGAACTCGCTACCTCTCGCAGTCGCTGGGCCGCGGTCTCCGGCGGCACGTCGTTGATGAACACGCTCATGCCGGACTCGGAACCCGCGAGAAACTTCAGCTTGCCGGAAGTGCGGCGAATGGTGAAAAGCTCGAGGTGGAGGGCGAAGTCGTCGCGGCTGACGCCCTCGAACTCCTCCAGCGTGCCGAACGGCGCCTGGTGCCAGGCCGCGATGTACGGCGTCGGAGGCTCGCCCCCGCCCTCCTTCTTCTCGTCCCGCGCGTCGAAGATCCGGTCGAAGCGCCTCAAGAGTTCCAGGTAGACCTGGGGGAACTCTGTGCGCGCGCCCTCCTCCAGGCCGAGCAGGTCGGGCACCCGGCGCCTGGGGTAGAGGTGCACCTCGTAGGGCCAGTGCGCGGCGTACGGCACGAAGGCGACCCAGTGCTCGGTCTCCAGGACGAGGCGGGTGCCGTCGGCGAGTTCGCGGGCGACGACCTCGTCGAAGAGGTTGGCGCCGTCGGTGGCCTGCTTGTGGGCGGCCAGCGAGCGCAGCATCAGTGCGGTGCGCGGGGTGGTGAAGGGGTAGGCGTAGATCTGCCCGTGGGGGTGGCCGAGGGTCACGCCGATCTCGGCGCCGCGGTTCTCGAAGCAGAAGACCTGTTCGACGGAGGGGAGATGGGACAGCTCGGCGGTGCGGTCGGTCCACGCCTCCAGGACGAGGCCGGCCTGCTCCTCGGTGAGGTCGGCGAACGACGCGTCGTGGTCGGAGGTGAAGCAGACGACCTCGCAGCGGCCGGAGTCGCCGGCCAGCGACGGGAAGCGGTTCTCGAACACCACGACGTCGTACGAGGAGTCGGGGATCTCGCTCAGCCGGTCGCCCTGGGACGGGCACAGGGGGCATTCGTCGGCCGGGGGGTGGTAGGTGCGGCCCTGGCGGTGCGATGCGATCGCGACGGCGTCGCCGAGCAGCGGGTCGCGGCGGACCTCGGAGGTGGTGACGGTCGGGTCGAGCGGGCGCCGGTCGACCGCGTCGCGCACCGAGTCGTCCCGGGCGTCGTAGTAGATGAGCTCCCGGCCGTCCGCCAGCCGGGTCGACGTCTTCTTCACTGCCGGACTCCCCTGTCCCACCCATCAAACAGAACCGAACACAACAAACCACAAGTCCCCACGGGCGTCAACATCACAATCAAACAAAGAACATCAACCGAAGTGTTCAAATTCTGAACGCGGAGGCGTAGGTTCCGGTCGGATACGTTCACGCAACGAAGCGAGTTCCCCTATGCAGTCCCCCACATATCCGCCCGGAAGCACCTATCTCGCGGAAGGGCTCCGGCTCCCCACCAACGGGCTCGACTACGCGATCCTGGCGATCTACTTCGTCGTCGTGCTGGGCATCGGCTTCGCCGCGCGCCGCTCGGTGAAGACGAGCCTCGACTTCTTCCTGTCCGGGCGCTCGCTGCCCGCCTGGGTCACCGGCCTCGCGTTCGTCGCGGCCAACCTCGGCGCCACCGAGATCCTCGGCATGGCGGCGACCGGCGCACAGTACGGCGTGGCCGTCGTCCACTGGTACTGGATCGGCGCCATCCCGGCCATGGTCTTCCTCGGCCTGGTGATGATGCCGTTCTACTACGGCTCCAAGGTCCGGTCCGTACCGGAGTTCCTGCTCCAGCGGTTCGACAAGTCCGCACATCTGCTCAGCTCGATCCTGTTCGCCTTCGCCGCCGTGCTCATCGCGGGCGTCAACCTGTACGCGCTGGCGATCGTCGTCGAGGCGCTGCTCGGCTGGCCGCAGTGGGTCGCGATCGTCGTCGCGGGCTTCTTCGTCCTCGCCTACATCACCTTCGGCGGCCTGTCCTCGGCGATCTACAACGAGGTCCTGCAGTTCTTCGTGATCCTCGCCGCGCTCATCCCGCTCTCCGTCCTCGGCCTGAAGAAGGTCGGCGGCTGGGACGGCCTGAGCGACTCGCTCACCAAGAGCCACGGTGACAACTTCCTCTCCGCCTGGGGCGGTACGGGCATCGGCGACGCCAACCCGCTCGGCGCGAACTGGCTGACGATCGTCCTCGGTCTCGGCTTCGTGCTCTCCTTCGGCTACTGGACGACCAACTTCGCCGAGGTCCAGCGCGCGCTGTCCGCGAAGAACCTCTCCGCCGCCCAGCGCACCCCGCTGATCGCCGCGTTCCCGAAGATCTTCATCGTCTTCCTGGTGATGATCCCGGGCCTGGTCGCCGCCGTCCTCGTCCCGAAGATCGGCACCGGCGGCTCGGACCTCCAGTACAACGACGCGATCCCGTACCTGATGCAGGAGCTGCTGCCCAACGGCGTGCTCGGCATCGCGGTGACCGGTCTGCTCGCCGCGTTCATGGCGGGCATGGCGGCGAACGTCTCGTCCTTCAACACCGTCTTCACCACCGACATCTGGCAGCGGTACGTGGTCAAGGACCGCGAGGACGGCTACTACGTGAGGTTCGGCCGGCTGATCACCGCGATCGGTGTGCTGGCCTCCGTCGGCACGGCGTTCATCGCCTCCAGCTTCTCCAACATCATGAGCTACCTCCAGACGCTGTTCTCCTTCTTCAACGTGCCGATGTTCGTGGTCTTCATCATCGGCATGTTCTGGAAGCGCGCCTCGGTCAAGTCCGGTGTCTGGGGCCTGGTCGCGGGCACCACGGCCGCGATGGTCAACTACTTCTGGATCTACAAGCAGGGCGTCATCTCCATCCCCAGCGACCAGGGCGCCAACTTCGTGTCGGCCATCGTCGGGTTCGTCGCGGGCGCGGTCGTCATGGTCGCCGTCACCCTGTTCACCGCCCCGAAGCCGGAGGCCGAACTCGCCGGTCTGGTCTACGGGACGACCTCCCCGGGTCTCGCCGAGCCGCCCGCGAAGGGCGACGACGCCTGGTACCGCAGGCCTGCCCTGCTGGGCTGGGGCGCGATCGCCCTCGCCGCGCTGTGCTACGTCCCGTACTCCTTCTGACCCGATCGGAGGCACTGACCATGTCCGACCTGCAACGCGAAGTCTCCGAGCTGGAGAGCAAGTCCGCGACCGCCGCCCGTCTCTTCGACATCCGGCGCATCATCGGCGGCCTGTTCGTCGTCTACGGCGTGATCGTCACGATCGCCGGCATCAACCCGTCCGACGCCGACCTGGAGAAGGCCGAGAACGTCAACATCAACCTGTGGACGGGCCTCGCGATGCTCGCCCTCGGGCTGTTCTTCCTGGTGTGGCTGAAGCTGCGCCCCATCGCCCCGCCCACCCCGGACGAGACCGGGGCGCGGGACGACAGCGCCTGACGGACGGGCGCGGGCGCGCCCGAACCGCCCCGGCGGGGCCGGAGTTCACGTCACTCCGGCCCCGTCTCCGTCTCCGCCGGGGGGTGCGGCACCGGGCCAGCCCGGTCGAGCAGCCCGGTGCGCGCGGCGAGCGCCGCCGCCTCAAGCCGCGAGCCCACCCCCAGCTTCATCAGCACCCGCTGGACGTGCGTGCGCGCGGTGCTCGGGGCGATCCCCATGCCGGCCGCGATCAGCCGCGTGTCCTCGCCGTCGGCCACCCGCACCAGCACCTCCACCTCGCGCGGAGTGAGCATCTGCAGCAGCCGCTGGCCCTCGTCGTCGGGCTGCGCCGCCGGGTTGAGCAGCTCACCGAAGGCGCCCTGGAGCAACTGCGGGGCCACGGCGGCCTCTCCGGCCCGGGCCTTCATGATGGCGCGCTCGACGCCCTCTATCCGCTCGTCGTGCCGGACGTACCCGCAGGCCCCGGCCGCGAAGGCGGCGGCGATCCCGCGCGGGTTCGGCACCGGCCCGAGGACCAGCACCGCGACCTGCGGACGCTCCCGCTTGATCTTCACCACCGGGTCGAAGATCCCCGGCTCCGCCGGCGCCGCCGTGCCGATCAGGCACACCTCGGGCGCCCGCGCGATCACCAGCTCGGCCGCTCCCGCGGCCGGCGCGGCGGCGGCGAGCACCCGGTGCCCGCGCAGTTTCAGCGCCGAGGCCAGCGCCTCGGCGAGCAGCCGGTGGTCGTCGACCACCATGAGCCGAACTCCCATCGAGCAACCCCCCAGTCCCCCTGAGCATCCCCACTGGTTCCCCGTGGTAGGAGCCCCCCGGCTCTCCATCCCCCGGAAGCTACACGCTTGTTCGACGTTGCGCTTCCCCTACCGGAGAGAAGTGACCCGGAATACCGAAATCCCTCCCCTTCGCGAATGATGCGGGGTAATGCGCACGGCCCCGCCCCTGAGCAGGGGCGGGGCCGTCGGCCGCGCACCCGCCCGGGGGCGGGGCCTCGTGCGCACCGGGCGCCGGGCGGTGCTACTTCGCGCCGAACCCGAGGGCCGTGTACTCCTTCTCGTCCTTCGAGTACGGCTTGCTGACGAGGTCCTTGCCCATGAACAGCCGGCCGCCGGAGTAGAGCAGCTCGCAGGAGTCCGGAACCATACCGCTGATCGCGTCCAGGACGGTCTCGGAGGCCGGCGTCTCCAGAAGCTTCGTCTGCTTCAGCGACGTGCCGTCCACGGAGACGACCTGGGCGCCCTTGTTGTACGGACCGTCCTTATACGCGATGACGTTGGCGCCGTCCATCCGGATCGGGAAGATCGAGTAGCCGTCGCCCGCGTCGATCCGGTCGCCGGTGGTCTTACCGGTGGCCAGCGAGAACGAGATGATCTCGTTGGTCCGGCTGTACTCGCCGGTGCCCTCGTGCTCCTTGGTCGGCACGTACAGCTTGTCGTTGCCGACCGTGATGCTCTTGCAGTCGTTCACCTTGCCGACGTCGCAGTCGTGCTCGTACTTGCCGTCGGCCAGCGTGATCTTGGTGCGCAGCTTGCCGTTGTCGTCGAGCGAGAAGGCGTCCGTGACCCCGGAGGCGGTGATGTCGCCGGAGTCCACGCCGAAGACCACCGGCTTGGTGGAGATCACCTTCGCGTTGTCGATGCCGGCGGGCAGCTTGTAACTCCACTTGACGCTGCCGCTCTTCGGGTCGAGCAGCTGCACCTGGTACTTCTCGCTGCCGTAGTCACCGCACTTGCGGACCGCGACCAGCTGCGCGCCGCCCGCGTAGCCGACGTCCTCGCAGGAGCTGACCTTCGGCTGCCACAGGACCTTGCCGCTCTTGGCGTCGAACGCGGCACCACCGGAGAATCCGCCGCCCACCGCGACGGTGCTGCCGCTGATGGTGATCTCGCCGAAGGCGACCTTGGTGCCGCTGATGGCGACCGTGCCGGTCCACAGCTTCTTGCCGGTGTTCACGTCGAAGGCGACGACCTGCGTGCACGGCCGGCGGTCGTTCTTGTTCTTGCGCGGGGCCTCCTCGGTCACCACGGCGGCGACACCGGCCCCGGTCGTCTCGCGGGAGGCCGCACAGGTCTGCCCGGGCAGGTCGAGGGTCCACTTCTCGGAGCCGCTGTCGGGCTCGTAGCCGACGATCTTGTTGACGCCGGACTTGGCGTACACCGCGTCCGTGAGCCAGGAGCCGGCCACGCTGTCGATCTGGCTGTCCTCCTTGACCTCGGGCGCCGGTACCTGGAAGAGGACCTTGGCGGCCGGGTCGGACGGCGCCTTCTCCTTGGAGCCGCCGCCCCCGGAGGTGCCGGAGCCGCCCTTGCCGTCCTTGCCGCCGGTGCCGCCGCCGGTTCCCGCGGAGGTGTCCTTGCTGTTGTCGTCCTTGCCCGAGGACGAGTACCAGACACCGCCGCCGATGATGAGGCCGATGGCGACGACCGCCGCGACGACGATCAGGAGCTGCGGGCTGGCCTTGCGGCCACCGCCGCCCTGCGGCACCTGCGGGTGCATGGGCTGCGTCGGCGGCTGCGGATAGCCGTACGGCGAGGGGGGCTGCTGCCCCGGGTAGCCGTAGCCGGGCTGGGCCGGCGGGGTCTGCGGATAGCCGTAACCCGGGCCCTGCGGCTGCGGGGGCGTGCCCTGCGGCGGGGCGGGCGGCGGCGCCTGCGGCGGCTGGGGGGCCTGCGGGTAGCCGTAGCCCGGTCCCTGCGGCTGCTGGGGCGCGCCGAAGCCGCCCGGCGGCGGACTCTGGGGCGCGCCGAAGCCGCCGGGGGGCGGGTCCTGCGGTGCGCCGAAGCCTCCCCCCTGCGGGGGCTGGTTGGGCGGTGGCGGCGGCTGGCTCATGACGTCTCTACCTCGGGGTGTTCGGAAGGGCGCGCGGGGCGCACGGCGGCGGCGGGGAGGATCGTTCTGCGCGGGCCGGCGGTCACTTGCCGTAGGCCAGCATCAGCTTCTCCTTCGACTCGTCGTTGCCCGTCAGCCGGGTCGTGGAGAGGTAGAAGCGCCCGTCCACGTAGTCGAGTGCCTTCGAGTAGAAGCCGTTCTCGACGTCCGCGGCGCCCTGCGGGTTCTGCAGCAGCACGGTCGGCTTGTGGGAGGCGCCGCCGGTCGGGACGGACACGATGCGCCCTCCCGCGTCGTACGACGGCTCGACGTACGCGACGAGGTTGCCGCCGTCGAGCTTCAGCGGCAGCATCGTCTGGTCCGTGGGCGACTTGACGCGCCACTTCTCCTTGCCGCTCTCCAGGCTGATCGCGACGATCTCGTTCGGGCCGCTCTTCGCCTCGGTGGGCAGGTAGAGGGTGTTGGCGTCGGCCGCGACCCCGGTGCAGCCCTGGAGGTCACGGGTGAGGATGGCCCAGCCGCACTCCGGTGCGAACGACTCGTCGACGTCGACCTGGGAGCGGATCGTCCCGTTGTTCTTCAGCGTGGAGACGTTCCACTGCTTCTTGTCCTTGTTGGTCAGGTAGAGGACGACGGGGTCGACGGAATACGTCCGGGCGACCTGCCATCCCTTGGTGACCTTCTGCGTCCAGCGGGTCTTGCCGGTCGCCGGGTCCAGCTCCTGCACCTCGTCGTGCTCGTTGGAGGTGCCGGCGCCGCAGGAGGACACCGAGATCAGCTTGGCGCCACCCGCGAACGCGGTCGGGAAGCAGGCCGTGCCGTACTTCTCCTTGTCCCACAGCTTCTTGCCGGAGGACATGTCGTAGGCGGTGCCGGACTGCGAGCGCCCGACCAACAACGTGTCGCCGGACAGGGTCAGTTCGACCGACAGGGCGCTGTCGAAGAGACCGCCTTCGGCGACCTTCCCGCTCCAGCCCTTCTTGCCGGTGGTGAGGTCGACCTGCTGTATCTGGTTGCACTTGGCGCTGTCGCTCGCGCCGCTCTTGTACGCGACGACGATCTTGTCGTCCGACGTCTTCTGCGGGGTGGCCGAGCAGATCTTCTGGGGGAAGGTGATCTCCCAGGCGGGCTTTCCGTCGCCGACGTTGTACGCGAACAGCTGCTTGTAGGCCGCCTTCACCGCCGACTTGTCGGTGATCCACATGCCGGGGGCGTCCGCGCCGGAGGCGGGGGCGTCGGGCGCCTCCTTGTACCAGAGGACCTTCGCCTCGCCGTCCTGGCGGCCCTCGTTGAGGTTGTCCGGGTCCTCGCCGCCGTCGCCGCTGCCGTCGCCCTCGTTGACGGGCGCGGACTGGGTGGGCTTGCCGTCCTGGGTCTTCTTCGCGACGGGCTTCTTGTCGTCGTCACCGTCGCCGGAGACGGCCCACACGGTGCCGCCCACGACGAGGAGCGCGGCGACCGCGGCACCGATGATCATCGCGGGCCGGCCCTTGAAGGGGTTCCGCGACCCGCCGCCGGGCGGCGGAGGCACGGGGCCGCCGGGGAACTGCGCCTGCGGGTAGCCGTAGCCGGGCTGCGGCGGCTGCCCGTACGGGCCCTGCTGCGGGTACGGCCCGGGCTGCGCAGGCTGCCCGTAGGGGCCCGGCTGCTGGGGCTGGCCGTAGGGACCGGCCTGCTGCGGCTGGCCGTAGGGGCCGGGTTGCTGCGGTGCGGTGTACGGGCCGGGCTGGGCGTACGGGCCGGGCTGCTGCGGGTAGCCGTAGCCGGGCTGCGGTGCCTGCGGAGGTCCGCCGGCCGGCGGGGCGGCCGGCGCCTGGGGCGGCTGTGCCGGCGGCGGGGGTGTCGCTCCCTGCCGCGGGTCCTGCGGTGCCCCGAAGGCGATCTGTGTCGGCTGGTCGTGCGGCGTTCCCGAGCCGCCCTTGGGCGGCTCGTTGGGCGGCTGAGTCATCAGCGCTCCCCCCTCTTCACTGATTTTTAGCCACCCGCGTCGCGCGCCGGAGTGGTTCTCAGACTGTCTTAGACGGCTCTTTCTATCACTGCGCGGCCCTCGAACAAGGGGCCGGTCCATCCCCTGTTCCCAAGGGAGGACCGGCCCGTGATGCCCTCGTTACGCGCCTTCACGCGCCCTTCACGCCCCCGGCGATGTGCTACGCGTCCTCGGCCAGCTCCAGCCAGCGCAGTTCGAGTTCCTCGCGCTCACCGGCCAACTCCCGCAGCTCCGCGTCCAGTCCGGCGACCTTCGCGAAGTCCGTCGCGTTCTCGGCGATCTGGGCGTGCAGCCTGGTCTCCTTGTCGGAGATCTTGTCCAACTGCCGCTCGATCTTCTGCAGTTCCTTCTTCGCGGCGCGGGCGTCCGCGGCCGACGCGGATTTGACCGGGGCCGGGGCGGCGGCGAGGACGGCGGCCGCGGCGGCCTCCTCCATACGGTGGCGACGCTCCAGGTACTCGTCGATGCCGCGCGGCAGCATCCGCAGCGTGGCGTCCCCGAGCAGCGCGTACACCTTGTCGGTGGTCCGCTCGATGAAGAACCGGTCGTGGGAGATCACGACCATCGACCCGGGCCATCCGTCGAGGACGTCCTCCAGCTGCGTGAGGGTCTCGATGTCCAGGTCGTTGGTGGGCTCGTCGAGGAAGAGGACGTTCGGCTCGTCCATCAGCAGCCGGAGGAGCTGGAGCCGGCGGCGCTCACCGCCGGACAGGTCGCCGACGGGCGTCCACTGCTTCTCCTTGCTGAAGCCGAACGTCTCGCAGAGCTGTCCCGCCGTCATCTCCCGGCCCTTGCCGAGGTCGACGCGGTCGCGCACGGCCTGCACCGCTTGCAGCACCCGCCAGGTGGGGTCGAGTTCGGCGACCTCCTGCGACAGGTAGGCCAGCTTGACGGTCTTGCCCGTGACGATCCGGCCGGCCGCGGGCTGCTTCTCGCCGTCGCTGCGGGCGGCCTCGGCCATGGCCCGCAGAAGGGAGGTCTTGCCCGCGCCGTTCACCCCGACCAGGCCGATCCGGTCGCCCGGGCCGAGCTGCCAGGTCAGGTGCTTGAGCAGCAGCTTGGGCCCCGCCTGGACGGTCACGTCCTTCAGGTCGAACACGGTCCTGCCGAGCCGCGACGAGGCGAACTTCATCAGCTCACTGGTGTCCCGGGGCGGGGGCACGTCCGCGATCAGCTCGTTGGCGGCCTCGACCCGGAAGCGCGGCTTGGACGTGCGGGCGGGCGCGCCCCGGCGCAGCCACGCCAGCTCCTTGCGCACCAGGTTCTGGCGCTTGGTCTCCTCGGTGGCGGCGATGCGCTCCCGTTCGGCCCGCGCGAAGACGTAGTCCGTGTAGCCGCCCTCGTACTCGTAGACGGCGCCCTTCTGCACGTCCCACATGCGGGTGGCGACCTGGTCGAGGAACCACCGGTCGTGGGTGACGCAGACCAGCGCCGAGCGCCGCTCGCGCAGGTGCTTCGCCAGCCAGGCGATGCCCTCCACGTCCAGATGGTTGGTGGGCTCGTCCAGGATGATCAGGTCCTGCTCCTCGATGAGCAGCTTGGCGAGCGCGATGCGCCGCCGCTCACCGCCGGACAGCGGGCCGATCACGGTGTCGAGTCCCTGCGGGAAGCCGGGCAGGTCCAGGCCGCCGAAGAGGCCGGTCAGCACGTCACGGATCTTGGCGTTGCCCGCCCACTCGTGGTCGGCCATGTCCCGGATGACCTCGTGCCGGACGGTCGCGGCGGGGTCCAGGGAGTCGTGCTGGGTGAGCACCCCGAGGTGCAGGCCGCCGGAGTGCGTGACCCGGCCGGTGTCCGCCTCCTCCAGCTTGGCGAGCAGCCGGATCAGGGTGGTCTTGCCGTCGCCGTTGCGGCCGACCACGCCGATCCGGTCCCCTTCGGACACGCCGAGGGAGACTCCGTCGAGCAGGGCACGGGTTCCGTACACCTTGCTGACGGACTCGACATTGACCAGGTTGACGGCCATTTCTCTCCTGACAAGGGGGACGATCGACCCTCAAGGGTAGTCCGGGCCCGTCCTCGCCCGGGCCGCGGTCTCAGAGCAGGGTGGCGCCGGGCGCGGGGGCCTCGGTGACGCGTGCCGTCCGGCAGGTGCCCGAGGCGAGCAGCGCGTCCGCGATCTCCCGGGCGGACCCGGCGTCCCGGGCGAGGAAGGCGGTGGTCGGTCCGGACCCGGAGACCAGCGCGGCGAGGGAGCCCGCGGTGCGTCCGGCGTCCAGGGTGTCCGCGAGCGCCGGGAACAGGGAGAGCGCCGCCGGCTGGAGGTCGTTGGAGACGGCGGCGGCGAGGGCCGCCGGGTCGCCCTTGGCGAGGGCGTCGAGGAGTTCCTGGGAGGCGGCGGGCTCGGGAACGGTGACGTGCGCGGTGAGCCGGTCGAACTCCCGGTACACGGCGGGCGTGGAGAGCCCGCCGTCGGCGACGGCGAAGACCCAGTGGAAGGTCCCGCCGACCTCCAGCGGCCGCAGCCGCTCGCCCCGGCCGGTGCCGAGAGCCGCCCCGCCCACCAGGCTGAACGGCACGTCGCTGCCCAACTCGGCGCAGATGTCGAGCAGTTCCTCCCGCGGGGCGCCGGTGCCCCACAGCGCGTCGCAGGCCAGGAGCGCGCCGGCGGCGTCCGCGCTGCCGCCCGCCATGCCGCCCGCGACGGGGATGTCCTTGGCGATGTGGAGGTGGACGCCGGCGGTGCGGCCGTACCGGGCGGCGAGCGCGAGGGCCGCGCGGGCCGCCAGGTTGGTGGCGTCCAGGGGCACCTGTGCGGCGTCCGGGCCCGCGCAGGTGATGCGCAGCTCGTCGGCGGGGGTGGCCGTCACCTCGTCGTACAGCCCGACCGCCAGGAAGACGTTGGCCAGGTCGTGGAAGCCGTCGGGGCGGGCGGGGCCCACCGCGAGCTGGACGTTGACCTTGGCCGGGACGCGTACCGTCACCGTCACGATGCCCTGGGCTCCTTCTTCTCGGTGTGCTCGCCGTGCCCGGCGTCCGCCGCCTGTGTGCCGCCCGCGGCGGCGCGGTGCTCCGCGATGCGGACGAACTCCTCGACCGTCAGCGCCTCCCCGCGGGCCTGCGGCGAGACACCCGCGGCGACGAGGGCGGCCTCGGCGGCCGCGGCGGACCCCGCCCACCCGGCGAGCGCCGCCCGCAGCGTCTTGCGGCGCTGCGCGAACGCGGCGTCGACGACGGCGAACACCTCGCGCCGTGAGGCCGTGGTCTTCAGGGGCTCGGTCCGCCGCACCAGCGACACCAGCCCGCTGTCGACGTTCGGCGCGGGCCAGAACACGTTGCGCCCGATGGCCCCGGCGCGCTTCACCTCGGCGTACCAGTTGGCCTTCACGGACGGCACGCCGTACACCTTCGAGCCGGGCGGCGCGGCGAGCCGGTCGGCCACCTCCGCCTGCACCATCACGAGCGTCCGCTCGATGGTCGGGAAGGCCTCCAGCATGTGCAGCAGCACGGGCACGGCGACGTTGTACGGCAGGTTCGCGACGAGGGCGGTGGGCGCGGGGCCCGGCAGCTCGGTCACCTGCATGGCGTCGGAGTGCACGAGCGCGAACCGCTCGGCCCGCTCCGGCATGCGCGCCTCGATGGTGGCGGGCAGCGCGCTCGCGAGCACGTCGTCGATCTCGACGGCGACGACCCGGTCGGCCGCCTCCAGCAGCCCCAGGGTCAGCGACCCGAGCCCGGGCCCGACCTCGACGACCACGTCGTCGGAGCGCACACCGGCGGTCCGCACGATCCGCCGCACGGTGTTGGCGTCGATCACGAAGTTCTGGCCGCGCTGCTTGGTGGGCCGCACGCCGAGGACGGCCGCGAGCTCGCGGATGTCGGCGGGGCCCAGGAGGGCGTCGGGGGTGGGGCTGCTCACGCACCAAGGGTACGGGTGCCCACCCCCCACCTCGCCCACCCCGTCCGAGCCCGTCGGGGAGCGCGCCAGCGCACACGGAGGGTTCGCCCGGACAGCCGACAGCCGAGGCCCGGAGGAAATCGGAGCCCGTCCGGCGATTGAGGACGAGCGCGGCCACGCACACCGAGGGTTCGCCGGACAGCCAAGGCCCGGAAGAAAATTGAGCCCGTCCGGCGATTGAGGACAAGCGCGGCCACGCACACCGAGGGTTCGCCGGACAGCCAAGGGCGGAGGAACTTCGAGCCCGTCCGGCGATTGAGGACAAGCGCGCCAACGCACACCGAGAGTTCGAACCACCCCCGGCCCGGAAGGCGGTCAAGGACAGGAACAGCAACCGGACAGCCGAGGCCCGGAAGAAGATTGAGCCCGTCCGGCGATTGAGGACACCGCCCCCCGGGCTTCGGGAGCGCAGCCCCGGAGACCGACCGGCCTCACCCGCGCAGGCGCGCCCCGCAGTGGGGCCACGGACTGGCCCCACGCCGCACGTACAGCTTCTTCGCCCGGAACGTCTGCTCCGCCGCCGGGGCGTCCTGGGGGCGCCCCGCCCCGCCGAGGCTCTGCCAGGTGCGGGTGTCGAACTGGTAGAGCCCGCCGTACGTCCCGGACGCGTCGACCGCCCCCGGCCGGCCCCCCGACTCGCACGCCGCGAGCCCGGACCAGTCGAGGTGGTCGGCCCCCGCGACGGACGTCGGCGGCGCCTTCGTGCCCACCTTCACCACCTGGGTCTGCGGCTCCCGCACGATCTCGGTCCGCAGCCGCCGGGGCTTCTGCCGGACGCCGTTCACGGTGCGCAGGGCGTACGTGACCCGGCGGGTCCCCGGCCGCCCGGCCCGCTCGACCACCTCCGTGCCGCGGAACAGGGACGGGTCCTGGGTGCGCTCCACCGCGAACGGGATCGGCTCCTCGCGGACCTCCTTGGTGCCGGTGATCCGCATGACGGTGACGGTCTGCCCGTCCCGCGGGAAGCTGCCCGGCGCCACGGAGGTGGTGTCCTGGCCGTGCAGGGTGATGCCGGCCTCCTCGACCGCCTCCCGGACGCTCGCGGCGTTCGTGCGGATCGTCCGGGCCCGCCCGTCCGCCATGATCGTGACGGTGCGTTCCGTGCGGACGTCGAGGGCCAGCCCCGCCCGGCCGATCCGCCGGGAGCGCGCGGCCGACAGGTACGCGCCCTCCGCGCGGACCCCGAGCTGGCGGAGGGCGCCGTCCACGGTGTGCGCGGTCGTCCACACCGTGTGCCGCTGCCCGTCGAGGGTGAGGTGCACGGGCCGCCCGTAGCGGACGGTGACCTCGTCGCCGCTGTCGAGTTCCGTGCCGGGGGCGGGCGACACGACGTCGTGGGCGCCGACGTCGACCCCCTGGTCCGCGAGTAGTTCGCTGACGTCGTCCGCGAAGGTGTGCAGCGTGCGCGGCTTGCCGTCGACGCTGAGCTCGATCGCCTTGTCCTTGGCGACGAAGGCGCTGGTGCCGCCCGCCAGGAACGCCACGACCAGGGCCTGCGGAAGCAGCCGGCGCAGCGGGTCGGGCCCGGCGGCGGTGCGTCTGCGGCGGGCGGCGCGGCGCGCCTGGGCCCGTCCGCCGGGCGGCGGCCCCACGGGGGCGGGGAGGGTCGCGTGCTCGGGGAACCCGCCCTCCGGGTACGCCTGCCGGGGCAGCGTGGGCTCCTCGTAGGCGGGCCGGTAGGTGTCCGCGTAGGCCCCGGCCGGACCGTCGGCGGCCTCGAACCCGGCGGGGCCGCCGTGCCCGGCGTGCACGTCGTAGGGCAGCGTCGGGGCACTGTGCGGGTCATGGACGTCGTACGGCACCGGCGGGTCATAGGTGACCGGGCCGGGACCGGCCGGGCCGTACGTCTCGTACTGCGAGTTGCTCACGACGACGCTCCAGGGGGATCGGGCGACCAGAACCTAGCGGAGTGGCCGTCACTCTCCAAAGCAACGCGGCTACACAGTGTCGCGACACTCCCCCAAGGTGGGACCGCGGGAAAACCCCTGGAAGCGTTATGGGTCAGTAATCGAACGCGCGGGCCGTGTTCGCGGCGAGTGCCGTCGCCAGCGCGTCCTCGCCGATGCCGCGCACGGCGGCCATCGCGCGGACGGTCACCGGAACGAGATACGGGGCGTTGGGCCGTCCGCGGTACGGGGCCGGGGTCAGGAACGGCGCGTCGGTCTCCACCAGGAGCAGTTCCAGCGGAGCCACGGCGAGCGCGTCGCGCAGCGGCTGGGCGTTCTTGAAGGTCATGTTGCCGGCGAAGGACATGAAGTACCCGGCCCGGCCGCAGATCTCGGCCATCTCCGCGTCGCCGGAGTAGCAGTGGAACACGGTCCGCTCGGGTGCGCCCTCCTCGTCGAGGACGCGGAGCACGTCGGCGTGGGCGTCGCGGTCGTGGATGACCAGGGCCTTGCCGTGCCGTTTGGCGATCTCGATGTGCGCGCGGAAGGACCGTTCCTGGGCGGCCTTGCCCTCGGGTCCGGTGCGGAAGTAGTCGAGTCCGGTCTCGCCGACGCCCTTGACCTGGGGGAGGGCTGCCAGCCGGTCGATCTCGGCGAGCGCCTCGTCCAGCGCGGCGTCGCCACCGGCGGTGCGCGCGCCCTGGCGGGACCACCCGTCGGGGTCGCCGTGCACGATGCGGGGCGCCTCGTTGGGGTGCAGTGCCACGGTCGCGTGCACGGCGTCGTGGGCCAGGGCCGTCTCGGCCGCCCAGCGGGAGCCCTTCAGGTCGCAGCCGACCTGGACGACCGTCGTCACGCCGACCGACGCGGCCTTGGCGAGCCCCTCCTCGACCGTGCCGGACTGCATGTCGAGGTGGGTGTGCGAGTCGGCGACCGCGACGCGCAGCGGCTCCGGCAGGGGTGGGGCTTCGGCGTTGGAAGGCATGCCCCGATCCTACGAAGGGGGCATGCCCGCCCTCTCGTCACGGTCGGCGGATCAGCTCGCCCTGCGGTGCTGGAAGGGGTGCAGCAGGTCCGAGAGGTGCCAGTGGTGCTCCTTGGGCTCCGGTCCCTGCTCGGGTCCGGCG
Organism: Streptomyces sp. NPDC054842; assembly: GCF_053611025.1. Lineage (NCBI taxonomy): Bacteria > Bacillati > Actinomycetota > Actinomycetes > Kitasatosporales > Streptomycetaceae > Streptomyces > Streptomyces sp. NPDC054842. The sequence goes on along the minus strand of NZ_JBSGZN010000001.1, from coordinate 242,131 downwards.
GGCTCCTGGCCGGCCTGCCGGGGCAGCGCGGGCGGCTGGGCGCGCCGCATGGAGGCCAGCGCGGAGGACACCTGTCCGGCGCGCATGATGCGCACCACGTGGTTGTCGCAGTTGACGCAGGTGGGCCGGCTCAGCGGCGACGGCACCACCAGGCCGTCGGCCACGTACGTCACGAACGCGGTGCCCTCGGCGTCGCGGTGGTGCTCGATCTCGTAGGACTGCTCCCAGCCGTGCCCGCAGCGCATGCAGGCGAAGGCGTACGACTCGTGGACGACGTCGGCCCCCGGGGTGCGGTGACCGGTCCGCCCGGCGATCTCACTCATTCCAGCTCCTCTTGTCCGCTGGACAAGCGCCTCCGTCGCGGACGGGGGAGCGCGGGCTCCCCTGCGGCCCTCCGGAGGCGAGGGACGGGTGCGTCCCTTCGACCAGTGGACGCTTCTCCCGGCGCGAAAGCATCAGACCTGCCGAGTGTTGGAGGCGTCTTGGCCGTTCCTTGCCGCAACGCCCCCGGAGCCCGTCCGGGCTTTGCCTTTCCCGACAGTCCTTTGCCCTTCTATGGTGCGCTCTGCGCCGCGTTCTTTGCCGCCACCACGGCATCGAAGACCTCGCGCTTGGGAATCCCCGCCTCGGCGGCCACGGCGGCGATCGCCTCCTTGCGGCGCTCCCCCGCCTCCTCGCGCACCCGCACCCTGCGCACCAGCTCCGCGGCGTCCAGGTCACCGGCGGCCTTCTCCGGCGCCCCCTCGACGACGACGGTGATCTCGCCGCGCACGCCCTCGGCGGCCCAGGCGGCCAGCTCCGCGAGCGGGCCGCGCCTGACCTCCTCGTACGTCTTCGTCAGCTCCCGGCAGACGGCGGCCCGGCGGCCCTCGCCGAACACCTCGGCCATCGCGGCGAGGGTGTCGTCGAGCCGGTGCGGCGCCTCGAAGTAGACGAGGGTGCGGCGTTCCTCGGCGACCTCCCGCAGCCGCGACAGGCGTTCGCCCGCCTTGCGCGGCAGGAAGCCCTCGAAGCAGAACCGGTCGACGGGCAGCCCGGACAGCGCGAGCGCGGTGAGCACCGCGGACGGGCCGGGCACGGCGGTGACCTTGATGTCCTTCTCGACGGCGGCGGCGACCAGCCGGTAGCCGGGGTCGGACACGGACGGCATGCCCGCGTCGGTGACCAGCAGCACCCGGGCACCGCCGGCCAGCGCCTCGACCAGCTCCGGGGTGCGGGCGGCCTCGTTCCCCTCGAAGTACGAGACCACGCGCCCGGTCGGCAGCGCGTCCAGCGCCTGCGCGAGCCTGCGCAGCCGCCGGGTGTCCTCGGCGGCCACGACGTCCGCGGTCGCCAGCTCGTGCGCGAGCCGCGGCGGGGCGTCGCTCACGTCGCCGATGGGGGTGCCTGCCAGTACAAGGGTTCCTGTCACGTTTCCATCCTCGCAGGGCCCGGGGACGGGACTCCCACAGAGACGTTCCCTACGATGGCGCGGTGACCAGTACCGCGTCCTCCACGGACACCCGGCAGGGCCGGGCCACCGAAGAGCAGCGGCCGTCGTGGCAGCAGCGGCTGCGGCGCTTCGGCTACTCGGCCAGGCCCCGAAGCGACGTCCGCGACCGCCTCGTGCCGCCCTACGCGGAGCCGGGGGCCCGGTTCTGGGCCGCGATCGGGCTGCGCCGGGAGACCGGCGACCGCCTCGCCCGCTGGTCGGGGTGGGGCGGTCCGCTGCTCGTGACCCTGCTGGCCGGGGTGCTGCGGTTCTGGAACCTCGGCAGCCCCAAGGCGGTGATATTCGACGAGACGTACTACGCCAAGGACGCCTGGGCACTGGTGCACCGCGGGTACGAGGTCAACTGGGCCAAGGACGCCAACGACCTGATCCTCCAGGGCAACGGGCACGTGTCGATCCCGACCGACGCCGCGTACGTCGTGCACCCGCCGGTCGGCAAGTACGTCATCGGGCTCGGCGAGCTGATGTTCGGCTTCGATCCGTTCGGCTGGCGCTTCATGACGGCGCTGCTCGGCACGCTGTCGGTGCTGATGCTGTGCCGGATCGGCCGGCGGCTGTTCCGCTCCACGTTCCTCGGGTGCCTGGCGGGCGCGCTGATGGCGGTGGACGGGCTGCACTTCGTGATGAGCCGCACCTCGCTGCTCGACGGGGTGCTGATGTTCTTCGTGCTGGCCGCCTTCGGCTGCCTGGTCGTCGACCGGGACAAGGCACGGGCGCGGCTCGCGGCGGCGCTGCCGGCGGACGCGGACGGCCTGGTGCGGCCCGACGCGCACATCGCCGAGACCACCCGCCTCGGTCTGCGGCCGTGGCGCTGGGGTGCCGGTGTGATGCTGGGCCTGGCCATCGGCACGAAGTGGAACGGCCTGTACGTCCTGGCCGCGTTCTGCGTGATGGCCGTCCTGTGGGACGTCGCCTCGCGCCGGGTCGCCGGCGCCCGTCACCCGTACTCGGCGGCCCTCCTGCGCGACACCGGCATCACGTTCCTGGCCACGGTGCCGGTCGCCGTCGTGGTCTACCTGGCGTCGTGGACCGGCTGGATCCTCTCCCCGGCCGACGGCAAGGGCGGCTACTTCCGCAACTGGGCGGCGACCGACGGCAAGGGCGGCGACTGGACCCTGCTGCCCGACTGGCTGCGCAGCCTGTGGCACTACGAGCACGAGGTCTACGACTTCCACGTGGGCCTGTCCTCCCCGCACACCTACCAGTCGAACCCGTGGAGCTGGCTCGTCACCGGCCGCCCCGTCTCGTACTTCTACGAGTCCCCGGCGCCCGGCAAGGACGGCTGCCCCGCCGACGCCGGCGCGAAGTGCGCCCGCGAGGTGCTGGCGCTGGGCACCCCGCTGCTGTGGTGGGCGGCGTGCTTCGCGCTCCTGTACGTGCTGTGGCGCTGGGCGTTCCGCCGCGACTGGCGGGCGGGCGCGATCGCCTGCGCCGTCGCCGCCGGGTACCTCCCCTGGTTCCTGTACCAGGAGCGGACGATCTTCTTCTTCTACGCCGTCGTCTTCGTGCCGTTCCTCTGCCTGGCCGTCGCCATGCTGGTCGGCGCGATCCTCGGCCCCCCCGGCTCCGGCGAACGCCGCCGCGTCGCGGGCGCCACGGCCACGGGCGTCCTGGTCCTCCTGATCGCCTGGAACTTCATCTACTTCTGGCCGATCTACACGGGCACCGCGATCCCGATCGACGACTGGCGTTCACGCATGTGGCTGGATACCTGGGTCTAACAATCGCGAAAACACCCTCCCCTCCCGTCACTCGCCAGGCTTAGAGTGCAACCGCTTACGGGGAGGGAGCGCGCCATGCGCAAGGGGGTCAAGGCTGCCGTCGTCGGCAGTGTGTTCGCGGTGATGGTGGGCGGTGCCGGGTACGGCGCCTACAACGTGGTGACCGCCGTCAGCGGGGACGGGACGGCGGGCGGTCCCGCGCCCGTGCGGACCGGGACGCCCGACGGCGACGAGGTCCGGGAGACCACGGAGAAGTTCTTCGCCGCCTGGGAGAAGGGCGACGCGGCCGAGGCGGCGGCGTACACGAACGACGCCGGTTCCGCCGAGCCGCTGCTCGCCGCCTACCGCGACGACGCCCATCTCACCGGCGTGCGGATCAAGGCGGGCGCGCCCTCCGGGACGACCGTGCCGTACTCGGTGCGGGCGACCGTGCGGTACCGGGGCAAGAGCAAGCCGCTGGCGTACGACTCCCAGCTCACCGTCGTGCGCGGGGTCACCACCGGCAAGGCGCTGGTCGGCTGGAAGCCCTCCGTCGTGCACCCCGGCCTGGTCGAGGGGGACACGCTGGTGACGGGCGAGGCGGCGAGCGCGCCGATCCAGGCCGTGGACCGGAACAACGTTGTCCTGACGGAGGGCAAGTACCCGTCGCTGGGCCCGGTCCTGGACGCGCTGCGCGGCCGGTACGGCGACAAGGCGGGCGGCACACCGGGCGTCGAGCTCGCCATCCGGCACGCGGACGAGAACGCGGGCGACAAGACGCTGCTGACCCTCGCCAAGGGGAAGCCGGGCCGGCTGCGCACCACCATCAGCGCGAGCGCGCAGGCCGCCGCCGAGCGGGCCGTCGAGGGGTACGCCGAGTCGTCCGTGGTGGCGGTGAAGCCCAGCACCGGTGAGGTGCTGGCGGTCGCCAACCACCGCAGGGACGCCTTCAACGCGGCCTTCGAGGGCCGCCTCGCCCCCGGCTCCACGATGAAGATCATCACCGCGGCCATGCTCATCGACAACGGCGTGACCTCCATGAACGGCCCGGCGCCCTGCACGGACACCGCCGTGTGGCAGAGCCAGACCTTCCACAACCTCAAGGGCATGCCCCCCAACGAGAAGGCCACGCTCGCGAACAGCTTCATGCGCTCGTGCAACACCGCCTTCGTGAAGCTCGTCGACGAGAAGCCGCTCACCGACGCCTCGCTGACCACCGAGGCGCAGGAGCGGTTCGGCCTCGGGCGGGACGACTGGAAGACGGGGATCATCTCCTTCGACGGCCGGATCCCCGCGTCCGGCGGCCCGGACCGCGCGGCCAACGCGATCGGCCAGGGCCAGGTGCAGATGAGCCCGCTGAACATGGCGTCCGTCACCGCGACCGCCGTCACGGGCACGTTCCGCCAGCCCTACCTCGTCTCGCCGAAGCTCGACGGCCGTACCCTCGCGACGGCCCGCGGTCTGCGCGCCGGGACCGCGGCGCAGCTGAAGCAGATGATGCGCCTCACCGCGACGCAGGGCACCGGTGCCCCGGCGATGGCGGGGCTCGGCGGCGACATCGGCGCCAAGACCGGTTCCGCCGAGGTGGACGGCCAGGCGAGGTCCAACAGCTGGTTCACCGGGTTCCGCGGCGACATGGCGGTCGCCGCGATGACCGAGGAGGGCGGCCACGGCGGGGACGCGGCCGGGCCCATCGTCGCGGATGTGCTAAGAACGAGCGGCTGAAGTCACACCGGCCGCACCGGGACCCCGGGATGGTGCCCCTCGTTGAGCACGCGAGGGCACCGGGGCATCAGGGGAACCAGCAAAGGATCTGTAGCTGTGGGCAAGAGAGGGCGCGCCGCCGAGCGCAGCAGGACGAGGCCGGCCGTGATCGGCGGGCTGATCGCCGTCGTCGTCGCGGGCGGGGGGTTCGGCGCCTACAGCCTGTTCGGAGCGGCGGGTGACGAAGGGTCCACCAGCGCCGACCAGAAGCCGGTGAAGACGGGCCCGTTGTCGGCGGCCGAGGTCCGCACGGCGGCGACGACGTTCCTCACCTCCTGGCAGCGGGGCCGCCTCGCGAAGGCGGCCGCCGTCACCGACGACCCGGCCGCCGCCGAGGCCGCCCTCACCGGCCACCGCGAGGACGCCCACCTCACCGGCGTGACACTGACCCCGGGCAGGCGGGCGGGCACCGCCGTCCCGTTCTCCGTGAAGGCGACGGTGACGTACAAGGGCAGGAGCAGGCCCCTGGCGTACGACACGAAGCTGACCGTCGTACGGCGGGCCGAGGACGGTGTCCCGCTCGTCGACTGGCGGCCCTCCGTCGTGCACCCCGATCTGCGGGAGGGCGACCGGCTCGTCACCGGCGAGTCCGGCACGCCCCCGGTCAAGGCGCTCGACGCGGCCGGCGGTGTGCTGACCGAGGCCGCGTACCCGTCGCTGGGCACCGTGCTGGACGGGCTGCGCGAGAAGTACGGCAAGAAGGCGGGCGGCAAGGCCGGCATCGAACTCCGGGTGGTCCGCAGGGCCGCGGCGAAGGGCGCCGACAAGACGCCCGACAAGACGCTGGTGGCGCTGAGCGAGGGCACTCCGGGGACGGTGCGCACGACGCTCAGCCCGGCTCTCCAGGCCGCCGCGGAACGGCAGGTGGCGAAGAAGCCCCGGGCGTCGGTGGTGGTGATGCGCCCCTCGACGGGCGAGATCCTGGCCGTCGCGAACTCGGGCCACGGCTTCAACACGGCCTTCCAGGGCTCCCTGGCGCCCGGCTCCACGATGAAGATCGTCACCTCGTCGCTGCTGATCGACAAGGGCCTGGCGTCGGCCGAGAAGCGGCACCCCTGCCCCAAGTACGTGACGTACGGCGGCTGGAAGTTCCAGAACGACGACAAGTTCCAGATCAAGGACGGCACGTTCAAGGCGAGCTTCGCCGCGTCCTGCAACACCGCCTTCATCTCCCAGGCGAAGAAGCTGGACAACGGCGACCTGACCGCGCAGGCCCAGCAGGTCTTCGGCCTCGGCATGGACAACTGGTCCATCGGCGTGCCCTCCTTCGACGGCTCCGTCCCGGTGCAGAGCGCCGCGTCGATGGCGGCCTCCCTGATCGGCCAGGGCGGCGTGCGCATGAACCCGCTGAACATGGCGTCGGTGGTCTCCACCGCCAAGACGGGCACCTTCCGTCAGCCGTACCTGGTGCCGCCCTCGGTGGACCGCCGCACCCTCGCCAAGGCGTCCCGTCCGCTGTCCCCGGCGACGCGCGCGCAGTTGAAGGAACTGCTGCGGTACACGGCCGCCGCCGGCACCGCCGCCCGGGCCATGTCCGGGCTCGGTCCCGACTTCGGCGCCAAGACCGGGTCCGCGGAGGTCGACGGCCAGGAGAAGCCGAACGGCTGGTTCACCGCCTGGAAGGGCGACCTGGCGGCCGCGGGCGTGGTGCAGGCGGGCGGGCACGGCGGCGACTCCGCGGGCCCGCTCGTGGCCGCGCTGCTGCGTGCGGGAAGCTGACGTCCACGTCCCGGAAACCGTTCGCGTGCCCCGTACATCCACCACTACCGTGCCGTCCATGACCGCCGCCGAAGAGCACGCCGCCCACCCCCGATTCGCCGAGGCCCTGCGCGAGGCGGGCCTGGAGGACCTGCTGCCGCGCGTCCGCCGGTTCCCGGAGGCGACGCGCACCGCCGCCGAGGCCGCCGCCGCGATCGGCTGCGACCCGAGCCGGATCTGCAAGTCGCTCATCTTCGCCGCGGACGGGGTCCCGGTCCTGGTGCTGATGGACGGCGCGTCCCGGGTGGACCTGGAGCTCGTCCGGCGGACGCTGGGCGCCGAGAAGGTCACCCGCGCGCGGGCGGACCTGGTCCGCGAGACGACGGGGTACGCGATCGGCGGCGTCCCGCCCTTCGGCCACCGCACCAGGACCCGCGTGCTGGCGGACCGTTCCCTGCTCGCCCACGCCACGGTGTGGGCCGCGGCGGGCACCCCCTACGCCGTCTTCCCGATGACCCCCGGGGAACTCGTCTCCCACTCGGGCGCCACCCTGGCCGACGTCCGCGAACAGGACGCGCCCGCACCGGAGTCGGGCGGCGGGGCCGCCGGGGCGGACGTGCGCGAGCGGACTCCGTGACGCCGCTGGTCACGGCGGCCGTACTGCTCGCCGCCGTGACCCACGCGGGGTGGAACGCGCTCGCCCACCGCATCACCGACAAGCTCGTCGGCTTCACCCTGATCGCGGGCGGCGGGGCGCTCCTCGGGCTGGCCGCGATCCCGTTCGTGCCGTTCCCGGCGGGCGGGGCGTGGCCGTACCTGATCGCGTCGGCCCTCATCCACGTCGTGTACTACGCCCTGCTCATGCGCTCGTTCCGGCTCGGCGACTTCGGGCAGGCGTACCCGATCGCGCGCGGGACGGCGCCGCTCGTGGTGACCGTGCTGGCCGCCTTCTTCGCGCACGAGGTCCCCGACCGGTGGGCGGCGGCGGGGATCGCGCTGTCCTGCGCGGGGCTGACGGGCGTCGCGCTGTGGGGCCTGCGCGGGCGGCGGCCCCACTGGGCGGCGATCGGCGCCGCGCTGGCGACCGGCCTGTCGATCGCCGCGTACACCGTCGTCGACGGGCTCGGCGTCCGCGCCTCCGGCTCCTCCCTCGGGTACACCGCCTGGCTGATGGCCGCGGAGGGCTGGGTGATCCCGGTGTACGCGCTCCACCGGTGGCGGGGCTCCGCCGTCGCGCGCCTGCGCCCCTTCGCCGCCGTCGGGCTGCTCGGGGCGGTCCTCTCCGTCTCGGCGTACGGCCTGGTCCTGTGGGCCCAGACCCGCGCCGAGCTGGCGCCGATCGCGGCACTGCGGGAGTCCTCGATCATCGTCGGCGCGGCCATCGGCGCGGTGTTCTTCAAGGAACGCTTCGGGGCGCCCCGGGTCGCGGCGGCGGGACTGCTGGTGGCGGGCATCGGGCTGATGCTGCACGCCGGTTGAGACCGCCGCGGCCGGTTGAGACCGCCGCGGGGGCCGGTGGAGACCGCCGCGGGCGCGGTCCGGGTCCCGCCGCACGCCTGCGGGCGCGGTCCAGGTCCCGGCCGGACGCCTCCGCCCTCCGCACCCCGCGATCCGGCGGGCCGCTCTGCCGGCGAGCACGCCCGCACCCCGCTTTCCCGCGGGCGGGCCCCTCAGCCGGCGAGCGACGCCCGCACCCCGCGTATCAGCGCCTGCGCCCGCGGGTCCGCCGTCACCGTCTTGCGGAAGCCGTTCGTGACGTAGCCGAAGGCGATGCCGGACTCGGGGTCGGCGAAGCCGAGGGGGCCGCCGCGGCCGGGGTGTCCGAAGGAGCCGGGGCCGAGCAGCGGGGAGGCGGTGCCGTGCAGCATGAAGCCGAGGCCGAAGCGGGTGTTGACCACCAGGACGCGGTCCGCGCCCGAGGACGCCTCCGCGCGGGCGAGGTCGACGGTCGCCGGCGTGAACAGGCGGGCGCGGCCGTCCACGTCACCGATGAGGGCGGCGTAGAAGCGGGCCAGCGCCTCCGCCGTGGCGATGCCGTTCGAGGCGGGCAGCGCCGCCGCCCGGTACGCCGGGTCGTTGTCGTCGGGGTGCGGGGTGATCGCGGCGAAGGCGCGGCTGGTCAGCGAGGCCGGGTCGGCGTAGGACTCGGCGACGGACCGCTTCGGGCGCATCCGCAGGCTGCTCGCCGTCTCCGGCGGCGCGACCTTGCCGGAGCGCCCGACCCGGTCCCGGCTCGCGTCCGGCAGCCCGACCCACAGGTCGGCCCCGAGCGGTCCGGCGATCTCGTCCGCGATCCAGTCGCCGACGCCCCGGCCGGTGATCCGGCGGACGAGTTCGCCGACGAGCCAGCCGTAGGTGTGCGCGTGGTAGCCGTGCTCCGTGCCGGGCTCCCACACGGGGGCCTGCCGGGCGACCGCCTCCGCGGTACGGGCGGGGTCGGCGGCCTCGGCGGGGGTCAGCGGGCGGTCCACCACCGGTACCCCGGCCCGGTGCGACAGCACGTGGCGGACGAGCACCGCCTCCTTGCCCCGGGCCTTGAACTCGGGCCAGTACGCGCCCACCGGGGCGTCGAGGTCCACCTGCCCGCGCTGGTGCAGCAGCAGGAGTACGGCGGCGGCGACGCCCTTCGTCGCGGAGTGCACGACGTGCGCGGTCCCCTGCTCCCAGGGCGCGGTGCCGTCCACGTCCCGCGTGCCGCCCCACAGGTCGACGACCTTGCGTCCGTGGCGGTGGACGGCCACCGCGGCGCCCCGTTCGCCGAGCGCGTCGAAGTTGCGGACGAACGCCTCCCTGACCGGCTCGAAGCCCTCGGCCACTGTGCCGTTCACGTCCACGCCCGCCACTCCGTCCAGTTGACCGCCGGTACGCGTACCCGCGTCCGCCCTCGCCCGCGCCCAGCCGGCGCCAGGGTGTGCAACAGCGGCGCGTCCCGCCCGATTCCTGCGCCCGCGCCGCCCGGGCAGGACCGTGAGGCCGAGGTCACCGCGAGTGGCACCGGAGTACGGGCGCACTCGGCTCCCGCGACGCCGACTCGATCCGGACGACGGTTGCTGGTGCCCGTGCCCGGCGCTGCTCTCCGCACGCCGGGCGAGCCGCCACGGCTTCCCGGCGCGGCCGCGGGGCCGCCCGGGCCCGTCTCTTCGTTTGTCACGCGCCCATGGTCACGGAGCGCGGGTCGAAGCCGAACGGAAGCTCCAGCCGGTGACCGCGCATCAGCGCGTCGTCGGAGAGCAGTTCGCCGGTCCTCCCGTCGGCCGCGATGACGCCCTCGCTGAGGATCAGGGCGCGGGGGCACAGTTCGAGGGCGTACGGCAGGTCGTGCGTGACCATCAGCACCGTCACGTCCAACGAGCGCAGGATGTCGGCGAGTTCGCGCCGGGAGGCGGGGTCAAGGTTGGAGGAGGGCTCGTCCAAAACGAGGATCTCCGGCTCCATCGCGAGCACCGTGGCGACGGCCACCCGGCGGCGCTGGCCGAAGGAGAGGTGGTGCGGCGGACGGTCGGCGAAGGACTCCATGCCGACCCGCTCCAGCGCCGTACGAACCCGCGCCTCCAGTTCCTCCCCGCGCAGGCCCGCCGCGGCGGGCCCGAAGGCCACGTCCTCGCGCACGGTCGGCATGAAGAGCTGGTCGTCGGGGTCCTGGAAGACGATGCCGACCTTGCGCCGGATCTCCGCCATGTGCTTCTTGCCGACGGGGAGTCCGGCGACCGTCACGGTCCCGGCGCCGCCGCTCAGGATGCCGTTGAGGTGCAGCACGAGGGTGGTCTTGCCGGCGCCGTTCGGCCCGAGCAGCGCCACCCGCTCGCCGCGCCCGATGGTGAAGTCGACGCCGAACAGGGCCTGGTGGCCGTCGGGGTAGGCGAAGGCCAGCCCGGCCACGTCCAGCGAGGGCGGCGTCACGGCGGTGGGGGTCACGGGGTCCATCCAGACGGGGTCACAGGGTCCATCCCAGCAGACAGACGACGAGGGCGGCGAGGGGGAGGGTGAGGGCGTACGTCCACTGGGCCCGGGACGCGGTCACCTCGTCGATCACCGGCATGGAGCCGGCGTATCCGCGGCTCACCATGGCCAGGTGCACGCGCTCCCCGCGTTCGTAGGAGCGGATGAAGAGCGCGCCGGCCGACTTGGCGAGGACGCCCCACTGCCGGACGCCGCGGGCCTCGAACCCGCGTGACTCGCGCGCGATGCGCATCCGCCGCATCTCGTCCGTGATGACGTCGCCGTAGCGGATCATGAAGGACGCGATCTGCACGAGCAGCGGCGGCAGCTTCAGGCGCTGGAGTCCGAGGAGCAGTTCGCGCAACTCGGTGGTGGAGGCGAGGAGTACGGAGGCGGCGACGCCGAGGGTGCCCTTGGCGAGGACGTTCCAGGCGCCCCAGAGGCCGTTGACGCTCAGGGACAGGCCGAGCACGTCCACGCGCTCGCCCTCGGCCACGAACGGCATGAGCACCGCGAAGGCGACGAACGGGACCTCGATCAGCAGCCGCTTGAGGAGGAAGGGCGCCGGGACGCGGGCCTGGTGGGCGACGCCGGCGAGGAGCACCGCGTAGAGCGCGAACGCCCACATCGCCTCGCGCGGGGTGGAGACCACGACGACCACGAAGCCGAAGGCCGCCGCGAGCTTGGTGTGCGGGGGCAGGGCGTGCACGGCGGAGTGCCCGTGCCGGTAGAGCTTGTGGGCGTGGCCCGCCCCCATCTCAGACGCCCTCGGGGAGGGAGACGGGCGAGGCGTCGGCCGTACGCCGCCTGCGGACCGCCCAGAAGACGCCGCTGCCCGCGACGACGGTGGCGCCGACGCCGATCACGCCCGCGAGGCCGCCGGAGATCCGGGCGTCGGAGACGTCCTTGACGCCGTAGTCGGCCAGTGGGGAGCCGGAGGCGGCGTGCTCCTCCGCCTTCTTGTCGATGCCCTGGTCGTGGGCGACCTTCTCCAGTCCGTCGGGGCTGGCGGAGGCGTAGAAGCTGACGAACCCGGCGAGGACGAGGGAGGCGGCCAGGCCCGCGGCCCACACCCCGCGCCGGGAGGTCCGGGCGGCCACCGGGACGGCGACGGTGCCGGGGGCGTCGACCAGTTCCCCGTTCACGCGCAGCTTCAGGCGCTGCCGCAGGCCCCGCGCGCCGTACACGAGGTCCGGCCGTACGGCGATCACGGCGCCGACCGTGAGCGCGGTGATCGCGGCCTCGCCGAGGCCGATGAGGACGTGGACGCCGATCATGGCGGTGGCGACCTTGGTGATCGACACGTCCGTGGTGCCGCCCAGGGCGTAGAGGAAGGTGAAGGCGACGGCGGCGCCCGGTACGGAGATCAGCGCGGCGACGAAGGCGGAGGCGGTGAGGGAGCGGCGCCCGCGCGGGAGCACCTTCACCAGTCCCCGGAAGACGGCGTAGGACAGCACCGTCGTGACGATCGCCATGTCGGTGATGTTCACGCCGAGCGCGGTCAGGCCGCCGTCCGCGAAGAGGATGCCCTGCATCAGCAGCACGACGGAGACGCACAGCACCCCGGTGAAGGGGCCGACGAGTATCGCCGCCAGGGCGCCGCCGAGCAGATGCCCGCTGGTCCCGGCGGCGACCGGGAAGTTCAGCATCTGTACGGCGAAGATGAAGGCGGCGACGAGTCCGGCGAGCGGCGCGGTCTTCTCGTCCAGTTCGCGGCGGGCCCCCTTGAGGCTCACGGCGATGGCACCGGCGGCGATGACGCCGGTGACCGCGGAGACCGGGGCGTTGATGAATCCGTCAGGCACATGCACCGTACGAGGATAGCGCCTTGTTGCGAACGCCTTGCAAGAGCGGCCCCACATGAATAGTCCCGGCGACCGAGCACCACCATGAGGTGATTTTGGGAAAATATGGGACATTGGATGAGGAGCGGACGCATAGCTTCCGCTCGGGTCACGCTGCGTAAGGAGCCGTCCGATGTCCGTCGTCGAGCAGTACGCGCGAGTCCACATCGTCACGGAGTCCCAGGAAGGCGAGAATGCCGTCCCGGTCGCCCTGCGCTACGACCCCGAGATCGACCCCCGCGCCGTCCGGATCGCCCTGCCCGGCCCTCACGAGTGGACGTTCCCCCGCGAACTGCTGGAACGCGGCCTGCGCACCCCCGTCCGCAGCGGCGACGTGGAGATATGGCCCTGCGGCCGGGTCCAGGCGATCATGGAGTTCCACTCCCCCAAGGGAACGGCGGTCGTCCAGTTCGACGCGAAGACCCTCATCCGCTTCCTCCGCCGGACGTACCTGGCGGTACCGGTGGCGCCGGTGGCGCATTGAGGTGACCTGAGCAACGCCTCGCCTCACACCCCGGCCACGTACGCCACGAACACCGTCCAGGCGTTGACCTCCACGGCCAGGCGCGGGCCGCGGGGGTCCTTGGAGTCACGGACGTGGACCGTCGGCGGGGCGGTGGCTATCTCGACGCAGTCGTTCGGGTTGTTGCTGTCGCTGTAGCTGCTCTTGATCCACGTCGGCCCGGAGCTGGACCCGGCCGTCGGCTCACGTCTCATGTCCCTCCCGGCAGTCGCACGTCAGGTCACCGTGCCGCGAAGACGCCGGCCGCGGACTGGGCGGACGTCACGTACGCCACGAACTCCGTCCACGCGCCGGCTTCCACGGCCAGGCGCGGGCCGCCCGGGTTCTTGGAGTCACGGACGTGGATCGTCGGCGGGGCGGCGGCCATCTCGACGCACTCACTGCTGTTGCTGCTGTCGCTGTAGCTGCTTCTGATCCACAGCAACCCGGAGACGGTCTCGGCAGTGGTCCCAAGTGTCATGTCTCTCCCAGCACTTGCTCGATGAAGGCCGTCGACTCCCGGGGCGTGAGAGCCTGAGCCCGGATCATGCCATGGCGCAGCTCCAGGATCCGAAGCTGCCTTGGTTCGCACACCGCACGGCCGTTGAACGCCCCCTCGGAGCGCCCCACCGCCGAGCCGTCCTCGAACTTCAGCACCTGGGTCTCGCCCTGCATACCCGCGTGCTCCTCGCGGTCCGTGGGCATCACCTGAATGGTGACGTTCCTCAACTGCGCCACTTCAAGCAGGCGTTCGAGTTGGCGGCGCATCACCATTCTCCCCCCGAGAGGCCGCCGCAGCGTCACCTCTTCCTGAACGAAGACGAGAGCCGGAGCGGGGTCACGGTCGAAGATGGCCTGTCGTGCCATCCGTGCCGCCACCGCTCGCTCGACCTCGTCAGGGGCATACGCGGGCTGACGCATCTCGAAGAGGGCACGGGCGTAAAGCTCCGTCTGCAGAAGGCCATGCAGGTTGTGGTCACCGTAGGCGACAAGCTCCACCGCCCGCTCCTCCAGCATCTTCAGCTCCCGCACCTTCTTCGGGTACCGGGCCTTCTCCATGTCCTCGCGGAACGCGCGGATGCGGCCCCCCGCGTTCAGGACCTCGTCCGCCCTGTCCAGGAACTCGGCGCGGGGGATGCGCGCCCCGCGCTCCACCTTGCGGACCAGGTCCTCGCCGTAGCCGACGGCCTCCCCGAAGTCGGCGACCCGCAGCCCCGCAGCCTCGCGCCAGAGTCTGATCTGGCGCCCCGTCGCCTCCACCACCGGAGCGATCTCGTCCTCCGGTCCGACATCCCACCCGGGCTCGTCCGCACCCTCGCCGCTCATGTGCACCCCCTTCCAACGCTCAGCCGTACCCGAACCGCACTCGGGACACCCCGGACAGAGTGGGACAGCGGCCGGACAGTCCCCGTACGTACCGGCGTGATCCCCGCTCGGCGCGGGCCGCGTCGGCCACGCTGAGTGACGTGAATCAAGAGACCCGTGGGCCGCGGCCCCAAGTCGCCCATCCCCTGCGCAATTTCAGCGTCCTGCTGTCCCCGACCCCTCGTGGCGCCCGCCTGGCCCGCCTGCTCGCGGTGGAGCAACTGCGCTGCTGGGAGCTGCCGTCGGCGACGACGGCCCACCTCGTGGCGGAGCTGGCCGCCAACGCCGTGACGCACGGCCGGGTGCCGGGGCGGGACTTCCGGCTGACGCTCTACGTCGTCGGCGACACCCTCCGCGTCGAGGTGACGGACACGCGCGGTGACCGGCTGCCCGCCCTCCCGCGCGACGTGCTCCCGGAGTCCGCGTCGGGCCGGGGGCTGCTGCTCGTGGACGCCCTCGCCGACCGCTGGGGCGTGTCCTCGGGGCCGCCGCCGCGCAAAACGGTCTGGGCGGAGGTGCGGATTCCCCCCTGGACCCCGGAGAGCGGGGAACCGGCAGCCTCCTGCACCCCGGAAAGCGGCGTACCGACGGCCTCCTGCACCCCGGAGAGCCGGGTACCGGCGCCGCAGAGCGACGTCCCCCCGAACCGCGCCGGCCGCCGGTGAGGGCACCCCTGCGGGGGCCTCACCGGCGGCCGGCGAGAGGGCGAAGGGCCGGGTCAGACCCGTACGAGCTCACGGTCCCCGTCGTCGTCCTTCGGGCCGTCGGTGTCGTGGGCGCGCAGCCCCTCGCCCTCGACGTCGACGTTCGGGATCGCCCGGTCCAGCCACTTCGGCAGCCACCAGGCCCGCTTGCCCAGCAGGGCGAGCACCGCGGGGACGATCGCCATGCGGACCACGAACGCGTCGAAGAAGACGGCGATGGCGAGGCCGAAGCCGATCATCTTGATCATGGACTCGCTGGAGCCGATGAAGCCGGAGAAAACGGCGATCATGATGACGGCCGCGGCGGTGACCACCCGGGCGCCGTGCCGGAAGCCGGTCACGATGGCCTGGCCGGGCCGCTCCCCGTGGACGTACGCCTCCCGCATCCGGGTCACGAGGAACACCTCGTAGTCCATCGCGAGGCCGAAGACCACGCCGACCATGAAGATCGGCATCATCGACATGATCGGGCCGGTCTCCTCGACGCCGATCAGTCCGGCCAGCCAGCCCCACTGGAAGACCGCGACGACGGCGCCGAGCGCGGCCATCACCGACAGCAGGAAGCCGAGGGCCGCCTTCAGCGGGACCAGGATCGAGCGGAACACCACGATCAGCAGGAGGAAGGCGAGGCCGACCACGAGCGCCAGGTACGGGACCAGGGCGTCGTTGAGCTTCTGCGAGAAGTCGATGTTCATGGCCGTGGAGCCGGTGACCAGGACGGTCGCGCCGGAGTCGGCCTTGATGCCGGCGCCCGCGTCGCGGATCTCGTGGACCAGGTCCTCGGTGCGCACCGAGGACGGCTTGGAGTCCGGGACGACGCTGATCATGGCCGTGTCGCCGGCCTTGTTGAAGGTCGCCGGGGAGACGGAGACGACGTCGTCGAGCTTCTCGACGGTGTCGGACACCGTCGCGACGGCGTCCTTCGGGTCGTCGGCGGCCTTGGCGTCGACGACGACCATCAGCGGGCCGTTGAAGCCGGGCCCGAAGCCCTCGGACAGCAGGTCGTAGGCGCGGCGCTGGGTGGTGGACGTCGGCTGCGAGCCGTCGTCCGGCAGGCCCAGTTCCAGCGAGGCCGCGGGGACGGCGGCGGCACCGAGGCCGATGACGCCGAGGAGGAGGACGGCGAGGGGACGGCGTACCACGAAGCGCGCCCAGCGGGTGCCCATGTTGGGCCGTCCCCCGGTGGCGGCCTCCCGCGCCTTCTTCCGGCCGCCGCCGAGCAGCCGGCTCTTCTGTCCGGCCGGCTGCACCTTGCGGCCGGCGTAGCCGAGCAGCGCGGGGATCATCGTGAGGGCGATGAGGACGGCGATGGCGACCGTGCCGGCCGCGGCGACGCCCATCTTGGTCAGCATCGGGATGTTGACGACGGCGAGGCCCACGAGGGCGATGACGACGGTGAGACCGGCGAAGACGACGGCCGAGCCCGCCGTGCCGACGGCCCGTCCGGCCGCCTCCTCGCGCTCCCGGCCCTCGGCCAGCTCGGCCCGGTAGCGGGAGACGATGAACAGGGCGTAGTCGATGCCGACGGCGAGGCCGATCATCATCGCGAGGGTGGAGGTGGTGGAGCCGAGGTCGAGCGCCTTCGCGAGGGCGGTGATCGTGGAGACGCCGATGCCGACGCCGATCAGCGCGGTCAGCAGCGGCAGCCCGGCCGCGATCAGCGAACCGAAGGTGATCACGAGGACGACGGCGGCGATCGCGATGCCGATGATCTCGGTGGACCCGGTCTCGGGCACGGCCTGGAGGGCGTCGCCGCCGATCTCGACGGTGAGCCCGGAGGCCCGCGCGTCCTGAGCGGCCTCCTTCAGGGCGTCCTTGGAGACCTCCTTCAGCTCCATGCCGGAGACCTCGTACGACACCTGCGCGTACGCGACGGTGCCGTCCTTGCTGATGGTCTTCGCCTTGAAGGGGTCGGTGACGGAGGTGACCTCGGAGCCGTTGCCGAGCTCCTCGACGGTCTTCTTCACGGCGGCCTTGTTCGGCGCGTCCGCCATCTTCCCGCCGTCGGGCGCCTTGAAGACGACGCGTGCGGTCGCTCCGTCGGCGCTCATACCGGGGAAACGGTTCTCCAGCAGGTCGAAGGCTTTCTGCGCCTCGGTGCCCGGGATCGAGAAGGAGCTGGAGCCCGCGGTGGGCGCCGAGGCTGCCCCGGCGCCGGCGAGCGTGAGCAGGGCCACCCAGATCAGGGCGACGAAGTGCCGTCGCCGGAAGGCGAGTCGGCCGAGTTTGTAGAGGAACGTGGCCACGAAGGCGTACTCCCGGTCAGGTCGTGGACGGCAGGGGGCTGGTGCGCTCACCCGGTGGGGCACGGGGAACGGCAGGGATGATCAGCCCGACGACGTGAGCGGTCGCGTCAGGTGGGACAGGGACTCAACGGGGATCGAGGGGAGGGTCAGGCGCCGAGAGCGGGGAGGACCACGGCGTCGATGTACGAGGTGAGGAAGGCCTGCGTGGGTGGCAGTTCGTCGATCATGGTGCGGGCCGCGAAGGCGCCGATCATCATGTGCATCACGTACTCCATGGCGGGGTTGTCCGCCCGGATCTCGCCGCGCTCGACGGCACGCCGCAGCACGCTGCGCATCTCTTCCCGCTCGGGTTCGACGAGGTACTCACGGAAGGCCGTGAGGAGCTCGGGGTTCCCGTGCGCCGCCATCGCCAGACCCCGCATGAGCGCGGAGTCCTGCTCCATCTGGCAGTCGTCGTGCCGGGAGGCCAGGGCGTGGAAGTCGCCCCGCAGGGACCCCGTGTCCAGGTCGGTGAGTCTGAGCCGCTTGTGGTGCCGCATCGCCCGCACGACCAGCTCGGCCTTGCCGCCCCACTGACGGTAGAGGGTGGCCTTGCTGGACCGGGTCCTGGCGGCGACGGCGTCCATGGTCAGGGCGTCGTAACCGACCTCGCGGAGCAGGTCGAGCACGGCCCCGTACAGCTCGGCCTCGCGCTCGGGCGTGATGCGACTGCGACGCACCGTTGCGGCCTCAGTCATCCCACTCACCTCTCCACACTCGAACGACACCGTTCCGTACGCCTCACGACGTCCGTACGCCACCGAACATACCCCTCCGGGCAGCGAAACGAAACCGTTTCGTACGTGTCATCGGTCACGACCGTACGCGGAGGCACCCGACTTGCCGCTACCCCGCCGTCGGCAAAGCATGGGGAGGTGAGCGACGAGCACGAGAAGGCGACCGCCGACGAGAGCGCCCCCGGCTATCTGCGATGCCCGCATCTGAGCGGCGACCTGCTGTGCTTCGCCGCCGAGGACGACCTGTGGGTCGCCCCCCTCGACGGGGCCGGACGCGCCTGGCGCCTCACCGTCGACCGCACCAAGGTCGGCCACCCCCGCTTCTCCCCCGACGGCCGCCACATCGCGTACACGAGCTGGCGCAGTCTCGTGCCGGAGATCCATCTCGCGCCCGTCGACGGCGGCCCCGGCCGGCGGCTCACCTACTGGGGCAGCGCGGACACCCAGGTCTGCGGCTGGGCACCGCCCGACAAGGACGGGAACTGCCACATCCTCGCCGTCGCCTCGCACGGCCAGCCCTTCTCCTACTTCACCTGGGCCTACAGCGTCCCCACCGACGGCGACCCCGGCGGCCGGCTGCCCTGGGGCCCGGTCTCCGACATCCAGGTCGCCGACATCGAGGGCGAGCGCAGAACCCTCCTGCTCACCGGCACGCCGCCGCACGAGCCCGCCGCCTGGAAGCGCTACCGGGGCGGGGCGACGGGGCGGCTGTGGCTGCACGGACGGCAGCTCCTCGCCGGCCTGGAAGGACACCTGCACTCCCCGATGTTCGTCGGCGGGCGCGTCGCCTTCCTCTCCGACCACGAGGGGATCGGCAACCTCTACTCCTGCGCGTACGACGGTTCCGACCTGCGCCGGCACACCGACCACGACGCCTTCTACGCCCGGCACGCGGCGAGCGACGGCAGCCGGGTCGTCTACCAGTGCGCGGGCGACCTGTGGATCGTCGACGACCTCGCCGCCGACTCGGTGCCGCGCCGGATCGACGTCCGCCTCGGCGGCCCGCGCGCCGGGCGGCGCCGCTACCAGGTGCCCGCGGCCCAGCACGTCGACGGCATCTCCGTGGACGAGACGGGCCGCGCCAGCGCCGTCGTCGTACGCGGCTCCCTGTACTGGCTCACCCACCGCGACGGCCCCGCGCGCACCATCACCGACACCCCCGGCGTACGCGTCCGGCTCCCCGAGATGCTCGGCTCGGGCGGCCAGGTCGCCTACGTCACCGACGCGGACGGCGAGGACGCCGTCGAGATCGCCCATCTGCCGCGCGCCACCGGCGACCGCGCACCGCGCCGGCCCGCCGCCGGTGACCTCGGCCGCGTCCTGGAGCTGGTGTCGGACCCGCGGGGCGAGCGCCTCGCCGTCGCCTCGCACGACGGGCGGGTCCTGCTGATCGACGCGACGGAGGAGCCTACGGAGGACGGGATCGCCGAGGGCGCGGCCGCCGAGGACACGACCGGAGAGGTCGACGGGGAGGCGGCGCCCAAGGGTGCCGGGGAGACGCTCGCCCCGGGGCGGGCGGTGGAGCTGATCCGGTCCGGCAACGGGCCCGTGCGGGACCTGGCGTTCTCGCCGGACGGGAGCTGGCTGACGTGGTCGCACCCGGGCATCGGGCGGTCGCTGCGGCAGATCAAGATGGCCCGCATCAAGGACGGCCTGGTCGTCGACGTCACCAACGGCCGCTTCGAGGACGAGAACCCGGTGTTCACCCGGGACGGCCGCTATCTGGCGTTCCTCTCGTGGCGCGGCTTCGACCCGGTCTACGACGTGCACACCGGTGACCTGTCCTTCCCGCTGGGCTGCCGCCCCTACCTCGTGCCCCTCTCCTCGGCGACCCCCTCCCCCTTCGCGCTCAACCCGGACGGGCGGCCGGTCGCCGGCGGCCTCGACCCGGTCGACGACGGACCTGACGACGGCGGCACGACGACCGTCGAGACCGAGGGCCTGGAGAGCCGGGTGACGCCCTTCCCGGTGACCGCCTCCAAGTACTCGGCGCTGTACCCGGTGGCGGGCGGCGGCCTGGTCTGGCTGCGCTGGCCGATCTCCGGGGCGCTCGGCGAGACCTTCGCCAACCCCGACGACACGACCGGCCGCCCCACCCTGGAGTACTTCAGCATCGCCAAGGCGAAGAAGTCCGAACTCGTCGGCCACCTGGACTTCTTCGCGGTCAGCGGCGACGGCAGCCGGCTCGTGGTGGCCGACGAGGGCGATCTGCGGGCCGTCCCGTCCACCGAGTCCGGCGACGGCGACTCGACGGTCTGGATCGACCTGCGCCGCATCCTGCACGAGGTCGACCCGCCCGCCGAGTGGCGCCAGGCGTACGCGGAGGCCGGCCGCCTGATCCGCGCCTACTTCTGGGACCCCGACATGTGCGGGATCGACTGGGACGCGGTCCTCGCGCAGTACCGCCCGCTGGTCGAACGGGTCGCCTCCCCCGACGAGTTCGCCGACCTGCTGCGCGAGGTGCTGGGCGAACTCGCCACCTCGCACGCCTACGTCTCCGCCGCCCGCCGCAACGAGGGCCCGCCCCACTACCAGCGCCGGCAGGGCCTGCTCGGCGCCAACTTCGTGAACCGGGAAGGCCGGTGGACCCTGAAGCGGATCCTGCCCGGCGACTCCTCCGACTCCAAGGCCCGATCCCCGCTGGCCGGTTCGGGCATCCGCGAGGGCGCGGTACTCACCCACGTGGACGGCCGCCCCGTGGACCCCGTCACGGGCCCCTACCCGCTGCTCGCGGGAGCGGGCGGTACGACGGTGGAGCTGACGTTCACCCCGGCGGAGGGCGGGGGCCGCTCCCGCCGGGTGGCCGTGGTGCCGCTGACCGACGAACGGCCGCTGCGCTACCAGGACTGGGTGGCCAAGCGCCGTGAGGTGGTGCGCGAGCTGAGCGGCGGCCGCTGCGGCTACCTGCACATCCCCGACATGGGCGGCTCGGGCTGGGCCCAGTTCAACCGCGACCTGCGCATGGAGGTGTCACGCCCCGCGCTCATCGTCGACGTGCGCGGCAACGCGGGCGGCCACATCAGCGAGCTGGTCGTGGAGACGCTGACCCGACGGATCCTGGGCTGGGACCTCACCCGCGACGCCCAGCCGGTCTCGTACGCGTCGAACGCGCCGCGCGGCCCGGTGGTCGCCCTCGCGGACGAGGCCACCGCCTCCGACGGCGACATGATCACGGCGGCGTTCAAGCTGCTGAAGCTGGGGCCGGTGGTCGGCCAGCGCACCTGGGGCGGGGTCGTCGGCATGACCGGCCGGCACCAGCTCGGCGACGGCACGGTCATCACGGTCCCGATGAACGCGGCCTGGTTCGACGCCTACGGCTGGTCGGTCGAGAACCACGGCGTCTCCCCCGACCTGGAGATCCTGCGGACCCCGCTGGACTGGGCCGAGGGCCGCCACGCCCAGCTCGACGACGCCGTCCAGCTGGCCCTGGAGCTGCTGTCCACCCACCCCGCCGCCGCCCCGCCCGACCTCTCGGACGTCCCCGACCTCGCCCGGCCCCCACTGCCCCCGCGCACGACGAGCTGAACGGCACTACGGGCACGACGGGTGGCACGGCGCGCGGAGATCCGGCGCCACGGAGACCCGGCGCACTGCGGCACTGCGGCACTGCGGCTGTCCGGCTGTCCGGCTGTCCGGCTGTCCGGCTGTCCGGCTGTCCGGCTGTCCGGCTGTCCGGCTGTCCGGCTGTCCGGCGAACGGCGGCCGGAGGCGCGGGGCACGCCGAAAGGGTGCCCCCCTAGCGGAGGGCACCCCGTTCCGGCCAAGGCCGGGCGCAGCGAGTCAGGCGTCGTAGTCCTGGTCGAGGCGGTCACGCGCGTCGCGCTGAGCGTGCTCGGCACCCTGCTGGGCCCGCTCACGCTCCTGCGAGGAGCGCTCGCCCGCCTCGTCCTGCCGCTCGCCGAACTTCTTCTTCGCCTGCTGCTGCAGCTGCTCGGACTTGTCCTGGAACTGGTCCTTCATGCCCATGGAATTCACTCCCGTGGTGGGTGAGGGGATCGGGGCTCGACCAGAGTTGCACGGACGGTCACACCCCGCATGTCGACCGGTCACGCACCGTGAGCAGGGGCCCGGCGAGGGGTCCGCGCGCTCACGGGGACGGGGTCCGGCGCTCCGTCTCGTCCGCCGCGCCGCCCGCGCCCACGAGCCCCTTGGCGACCCCGGTCAGCCGCGGCTCGAAGCGCCGCATCTCCCGTTGCCCCACGGCCCCGATGAGCGCCGGGAGGTAGCCGCGGATGCCCTGCATGCCCCGCAACCACCACTGCGCGTACACATGGCTCGACCGCCGCTCGATCCCGGCGACGATCCGGTCGACCGCCGGACCCAGCGGGTACGTCTTGTTCGAGGGCCACGGCAGCCGCTGGCGCAGCTCGCGCATCACGTCGTCCTGGTCGGCGCCCCGCACCATGTCCGTGTCGGTCCAGGAGAGGTAACCCACCCCGACGCGTACGCCCTTGTAGCCGACCTCGGCGCGCAGGCTGTGCGCGTACGCCTCGACGCCCGACTTGGACGCGCAGTACGCGGACATCATGGGGGCCGGAGTGATCGCGGCCAGGGAGGCGATCTGGAGCAGGTAGCCGCGGCTCTCCATCAGCACCGGCAGGAAGGCGCGGGCGGTCACGGCCGAGCCGATCAGGTTGACCTCGATGACGCGCCGCCAGGCGACCGGGTCGGAGTCGACGAACGGGCCGCCGCTGGCGACACCGGCGTTGGCGACGACGATGTCGACCTTGCCGAAGCGCTGCTTGACCTCCTGGGCGACCCGCGCCATCGCCTCGTGGTCGGTGACGTCCGCGTACCAGTGGTCGCTCTCGCTGTGCAGCCGCTCGGAGACCTGCTTGAGCTCGTCCGCCTCCAGGCCGACGAGCGCGACCTTGGCGCCGCGCGCGGAGAGCTTGCGGGCGAGGAGTTCCCCGACGCCCCGCGCGGCTCCCGTGACGACCGCGACCTGTCCTTCCAGGCTCGCCCTGCTCATGCGCCCGCCTCCTTCAACTCGTCGTGACCGAGCGGCTGTTCCTGCCGCAGGGGCTGTGCGTATGTGGTGACGAGACCGCGGATCCTGGCGGTGACCAGCTCCGGCGCCTCGATGGGGGTCATGTGGCCCACTCCGGGCAGTTCGGTGACGCCGACGCACTGGGGCAGCGCCGCCACCAGGGACCTCGCGTGCACGGCGGGCGTCAGCCGGTCCGCCGACCCCACCAGGACCTCGGTCGGCACCCGCAACTCCCGTACGCAGTGGTCGAGATCGAGCAGGTCGAGCACCTGCGACCAGGAGTGGCGCACCCGGCGCGGACACGCGTGCACGATCCGCGCGCACGCCTCCACCATCACCGGGGACGAACCGGCGCCCATGGTCCCGTACTTGAGGATCCGCCGCGCGACCGGCGACACCGGCCCGAGCGGCGCCCGCGAGCCGAGCACCGACTTGGTGAGCCGGGTGCGCAGCCGGCCGGCGCGCATCGGGATCACCAGGGACTCCGCGACCAGCCGCGAACTGCCGGTGCTGCACAGCAGCACGGCCGCCGCGTGCTCCCGGAAGGCGGCCCGCCCGGACGCCGCCATCAGCGCCATCCCGCCCATGGAGTGCCCGGCGAACACGGCCTTCTCGCCGGGCGCGAGCGTCGCCCGGATCACCGCCTCCAGGTCGTCCGCGAGCCCGTCGGTGCTGCACGCGGGGCTCGCCGGGCTGCGTCCGTGCCCGCGCTGGTCGTACGCGATCACCTTGTGGTCCACCGCGAGGTCGCGTATCTGCGCCGCCCAGAAGGCGGTCGAGCAGGTCCAGCCGTGCGCGAGGACGACCGCGGGCGCGCCCTCGGGTCCGTGCACCTCGACGTGCAGCCGGGCGCCGTCGGCGGAGTCCACCGTCAGCACCCGCGCGGGCACGGGAGGCGCGTAGGGGCCGTTGGCCGCGTGCGTGATCCGGCTCATGCCCGGGCCTCCGCCTTCTCCTGCGCCGGGGGCCCGGCGACGGGCGCCCGCAGCACCTCGTACTCGGCGAGGTCCACGCGCCGGGTGGCGCTGCGGAACTCGGTCGTCGTGCCGGGCCAGATGGTGGTGTTGCGGCCGTTGGCGTCGAGGTACCAGCTGTTGCAGCCGCCGGTGTTCCAGACGGTGCGCCGCATCCGCTCCTGGACCCGGTGGTTCCAGGCGTCGACCGCGGCGGGGCGGGCGTCGAGCGCCACCCGGCCGCCGAGCACGTCCAACTGCCGTACGTAGTCGGCCAGGTAGTTCAGCTGGGACTCGATCATCAGGATCATGCTGGAGTTCCCGAGGCCGGTGTTGGGGCCGATGATCGTCATCCAGTTGGGGAAGCCGGCGGCGGTGGCGCCGCGCAGCGACTGCATGCCGTCCTTCCAGGTGTCGGCGAGCGTCCGGCCGTCCGCGCCGACGACCCGCTCGGCGATCGGCATGTCCGTGACGTGGAACCCGGTGCCGAAGACGATCGCGTCGGCCTCGGTCGTGGTGCCGTCGGCGGCCACCAGGGTGGAGCCCTCGATCCGGGCGAGGCCCGAGGCGACGACGTCGACATTGGGCCGGGCGAGCGCCGGGTAGTAGGTGTTGGAGAGCAGGATGCGCTTGCAGCCGATGCGGTAGTCCGGGGTCAGCTTGGCGCGCAGCTCCGGGTCCTTGATCGCGCGGGCGATGTTCCGCTTGGCGAGCTTCTCCACCAGGCCCAGCTCCTCGGGCCGCTTGGTGAAGGCCTGGACCTGAAGCTCCCGGATGCCCCACAGCAGTCCGCGCCGGGCCTTGGTGGTGAACGGCAGCCGCCGGTGCAGCCAGCGCTCGGCTCCGCTGATGGCGCGGTCCATGCGCGGCATCACCCACGGCGGGGTGCGCTGGAAGAGGGTCAGCTTCCCCACCTCGGGCTGGATCGCGGGCACGATCTGGATGGCCGAGGCGCCGGTGCCGATCATGGCGACGCGCTTGCCGCGCAGGTCGTAGTCGTGGTCCCAGCGGGCCGAGTGGAAGACCTTGCCGGGGAAGGTGTCGATGCCGGGCACGTCCGGGATCTTCGGGTCGGAGAGCGGTCCGGTGGCGGAGACGACGAGGTCGGCGGTGAGGGTGCCGCTCGCGGTCTCGATCTCCCAGTGCAGCTTCTCGTCGTCCCAGCGCATCACCTTGACCTCGGAGTCGAAGCGCAGGTGCGGGCGCAGGCCGAAGAGGTCGGTGACGTGCTCCAGGTAGGCGTGAATGTGGTCCTGGCCGGAGAAGGTGCGCGGCCAGTCCGGGTTGGGGGCGAAGGAGAACGAGTAGAGATGGGACGGCACGTCGCAGGCGCAGCCGGGGTAGCTGTTGTCCCGCCAGGTGCCGCCGACGCCGCTCGCCCGCTCCAGGACGACGAAGTCGGTCACGCCCTCGCGGCGCAGCCGCACGGCGGCTCCCAGACCTCCGAACCCGGAGCCGACCACCGCCACCCGTACATGCTCGTGCTCGGTCATCCCGACGCCTCCCTGCTCCGCACGACTCTGCCAGTGAACACTGGCGCAATGGGGAGACTAGAGGAGCTTCGTACTCATGGGTAGGGGTCTGCGCCGGGAAAGTTACCCCGGGTACGACGTAGGGTGCCGACGTGGCCGACGGATCAGGAGAACGGAGCCCAGGGGTGCGGACGCAGGCGCAGGCGGGCGCGTCCGAGCCGGGCAGGCGCGAGTACCGCATGGAGGAACTGGCCGAGGCGGCCGGCATCACCGTGCGCACCCTGCGCTTCTACCGCGAGCGCAAGCTGATCCCGCCACCCCGGCGGGAGGGCCGTATCGCCTGGTACGACGAGAGCCACCTGGCCCGGCTGCGCACCATCTCGGCGCTGCTGGAGCGCGGCCACACCCTGAACGGCATCGCGGAACTGGCCGAGGCCTTCGACCACGGCCGGGACGTCGGCGAACTGCTGGGCCTCGGCGAACCCAGCGAGGAGACGCCGGTCCGCCTCTCCCCCGAGGAACTGGCCGACGTCTTCGCGGGCCAGGCCACCCCGGAGAACCTGGCCGCCGCGCTCGACCTCGGCTACCTGGGCACCGACGGCACGGAGATCGTGCACATCAGCAGGCGGCTCCTGGACGTGTCGGCGGCCCTGGTCCGCGAGGGCATCCCGCTCGCGGACGTACTGGCCGCCGCCGGGCGCGTCCGCGAGCACACCGAGGCGCTCGCCGCGCTCTTCACCGACCTCGTCCTCACCGAGGACCGCACGCCCGAGGACCTCGGGCGCCTGCGCCCGCTGGCGAAGAGCGTGGTCGAGGCGGAACTGTCCATGGCCCTGGACCGCCGCCTGCGGCACCCCGGCCCCACACCCTGACCCCCGCCGGACACCGGCCGGGGACCCCCGCCGGGCCGCGACACGTGCGCAGTCCTGGCGCGCGGGCCCCGCCGGGCCGGTCCGCCTACAGGTCGTAGACCACGGTCACGGGGGCGTGGTCCGACCACCGCTCCTCGTGGGTCGTTGCTCGCTCCACGTACCCCTTGACGGCCTTGCCCGCCAGCCCGGGCGTGGCGACCTGGAGGTCGATCCGCCAGCCCGTGTCGTTGTCGAAGGCCCGCCCGCGGTAGGACCACCACGTGTAGGGCCCCTCGACGCCGGGGTGCAGCGCGCGCATCACGTCGACGTACCCGGCGCCCTCGCCGAGGACCTGTCCGAGCCACTCCCGCTCCTCGGGCAGGAAGCCGGAGCTCTTGCGGTTGCCGCGCCAGTTCTTGAGGTCGGCCTCCTGGTGGGCGATGTTCCAGTCGCCGCACACGACGACCTCGCGCCCGTCGGCGGCGGCCCGCTCGCGCAGGCCCTTCAGGTACCGGAGGAATTCCTCCATGAACCGGATCTTCTCGTCCTGCCGCTCGGTCCCGACCTCACCGGAGGGCAGATAGAGGCTGGCCACGGTGACACCGGGCAGGTCGGCCTCGACGTAGCGGCCGCTCGCGTCGAACTCGGCCGACCCGAAGCCGACCCGGACGCGGTCGGGCTCGCGCCGGGTGTAGAGGGACACACCGGCGCGCCCCTTGGCGGCGGCGGGCGCGTGCACCACGTGCCACCCCTCGGGCCCCCGTACGGCGTCCGGGAGCTGCGCCGGTTCGGCCCGCACCTCCTGGAGGCACACGACGTCGGCGGAGGTTCCGGCGAGCCACTCCACGAAGCCCTTCCTGGCGGCGGCCCGGAGCCCGTTCACGTTGGCGGTGGTAACAGTCAGCACCCGCGAACGATACTTAATCCGGAGCTCCCGTCCGGCGCATAGATGTACGATGCACCGTATGAATATCCGTCCGGTCCCCTACGACCATCCCGACGCCGTCAAGCTCAACGACCAGGTGCAGCTCGAATACGCCGAGCGCTACGGGGACGGGGGCGACGCCACCCCGCTCGCCCCGACGATGTTCCGGCCGCCGCTCGGCCTGTACCTCGTCGCGTACGACGAGCGCGACCGGCCGGTGGCCACCGGCGGCTGGCGGACCCAGGACGAGAACGACGAGGGCTACTCGGACGGGGACGCCGAGCTGAAGCGGATGTACGTGGTCCCGGAGGCGCGCGGCCTCGGTCTCGCCCGGCGCATCCTGTCGGCCCTGGAGGACGACGCCCGCGCGGCCGGCCGCACCCGGATGGTCCTGGAGACCGGCACGAAGCAGCCGGAGGCCATCGCCCTGTACACCTCCAGCGGCTACGAGCCCTGCGCCAAGTTCGGCCTCTACCGCCACGAGCCGCTGAGCCGCTGCTTCGCGAAGCCGCTGTAGCCCGGAACACGCGAGAACCCCGCCGGACGGATCCGACGGGGTTCTCAATTGCAGTGGACCTGAGGGGATTCGAACCCCTGGCCCCCTCGATGCGAACGAGGTGCGCTACCGGACTGCGCCACAGGCCCTTGCAACGAGTGAAACTCTAGCATCCCCGTCTGGGTGCTTGGAAATCCGTTCCTGGCTGGTCACCAGGGCCCCGGACGGCCGCCCCTCGTCACTCGTTGGCCGCGCGCGGCCGGTCCCCGTCCTCGTACTGGTCGAAGAGCGGGGTGCGCCCCCGTTCACGGGCCCGGCGGGCGGACGCGGCCCGCCGGGCGTCGCAGCGGCCGTCGTCGTCGGCGGTCTCCGGCCGCTCCTCGGCGGCGGGTTCCGCCTCCGGCGCACTCGGCTCCGCGGCGCTGGACCGCGCCGAGCTCCAAGCGTCGGGCGCCCCGAGGTCGACGCTGGGCGTGGCCCGCGGGGCGACCGGAGCGGTGACGTAGGTGGGGAGCGGGACCGGTACCGGGTCCCAGCTGTCGCCGTGTCCCGGCCGGCGCTGGCGCTCGCGCTGCTGGTCGACCCACTCGGCGTGGTCGGTCTGCTCGACCAGCGCCCGGCGGTCGGCGGCGAGCGCGGACAGGCCGGGGTCGGCCTCCGGCTCGGGCGACTCGTCGGGCTCCTCGGCACCCGGGTCCAGGGCGGGCCGCCGCCGGGGCTGCCGCTCACGCAGCCGCTGCGCCGCCACCTCGGCCCGCTGCCGGTCCATCACGTAGGTGAAGCGGCGCCGCTCCTGGGCGCGCAGGTAGGCGATGTACCCGCTCAGCAGCACCGCGGGCACACCGGGCGCCCACAGGAACGCCAGGCCGCCGACCGCCGCGACGATCGCGCCGAGGGTGAAGGCGAGGAAGAGCATGACGGTCGTACGCCGGCGGCGCGCGAGCACCTTCAGGCGCCGGGCGCGCGCTGCGGCCTCCGCCGAGGAGGCCGCCCGGCGCGCGGCCGGCACGGACTGCGCGACGGTCTCCGCGGGTTCGGGCGCCTCGGCGGCGGAGGTCTCGGGCGGGGCCGGGTGCCCGGACCGGGCGGTCTGCCGCGGCAGGGGTCTTCCGGCGTCGCGGGAGGCGGCCCGGCCGGCCGCGGATCTGTCGGCGGACGGCGCCGGCGTCTCGCGCCGCTCGGGGCTCTCGACCGGTACCCGGGCCTGTACCTGGGGACGCTCCTGCGCCTGCGCCTGCGCCCGGGGCCGCGGCGGTGCGACCGGCACCTGCGGCTCCGTCGGGGGCACGGCGAAGGCCCGGACGTCCACCGAGTCGGTGACACCTTCCGGTTCGGCGCTGAGCTCCTCCTCGTCGGCGGAGCGCGCCTGCAGGTCCTTGGCGTACCGGCGCTCCATCCCCGCCCGTCCGGACAGCAGCCGGATGGCGGTGCTGAAGCGTTCCGTCGGACGGGCCTCGTTCAGCTCGTCCTGCCTACGGAGCCACATCGGCACCAAGTAGGCGGCCCAGGCCCCGACAATGACTGCGTAGATGAGGCCGCTGCTGCTCACGCCTCACACGGTAGAGGGGTTTGCGTGAGGCCATCTGCCAATTGCGCCGGTGTGTCGCACGATCTGGCTGATATTTCGAGCTTTTTTTGTGACCGATGCGATCAGCAGCCCGCCGACACCGCCAAATTAACGCCCTCAGGTGATCGCGCGCCGATCAATTTCGAACACCTATTTCATTTATCGCCGCGATCGGGCTGTGAACCGGCCACCACCGCATTCACAGCGTCACGCGGAGCGGCGCGGGGCGTTCGTCACTGGTCTCCCGGGGTGCTCTGCCGAGGTCCGTGCGCACGTCGGCGCTGCCAGCGGGCGAGCAGGCCCTCCGGCGCCTCCTCGGCGGTGAGCGCGAAGACGAGATGGTCGCGCCAGGCCCCGTCGATGTGGAGATAACGCGGCCGGAGTCCTTCCTCGCGGAATCCGAGTTTCTCCACGACTCTGCGGCTCGGCCCGTTCTCCGGGCGAATACAGACTTCCAGGCGGTGCAGTCCGACCGTGCGGAAGCAGTGGTCGGTCGCCAGCGCGACGGCCGTCGGCATCACGCCCCGCCCGGCCACCGCCTCGTCCACCCAGTAGCCCACGTGCCCGGAGCACATCGAGCCCCAGGTGATCCCCGCGACCGTCAACTGCCCGACGAGGCGCCCCTGGTACTCGATGACGAACGGCAGCATCCGGCCCGCGTTGGCCTCGGCGCGCAGGTGCCGCACCATCTGCCGGTAGGTCGGCCGGTGCGCCATCGGGCCGCTCGGGGTGGGCGGCGGGATCGTCGCCTCCCAGGGCCGCAGCCAGTCGCGGTTGCGCCGGTTGACCTCGCGCCAGGCCCGCTGGTCGCGCAGCTTTATCGGCCGCAGGACGATGTCGCCCTCCCGCAGCTCGACGGGCCAGGATGGGCTGTTCAGCTCGCACCCCCACTGCCGCTGGGTCTCGGGTGGTCGCCGCCGCGGATCTGGTCGACGGCGTGGATCAGCAGCGGTTCCAGCACGGCCAGGCCGTCCCGGACCCCGCCGGTGGAACCCGGCAGGTTGACGATCAGCGTCCGTCCCGCGACACCCGCGAGACCCCGGGACAGGGCCGCCGTCGGCACCTTGTCCCGGCCGAACGCCCGGATGGCCTCCGCGATGCCCGGCACCTCCCGGTCGACGACGCGGCGGGTCGCCTCGGGCGTGCGGTCGGTCGGCGAGATGCCCGTGCCGCCGGTGGTGACGACGACGTCGTACCCGGCCTCGGCGGCGGTGCGCAGGGCGGCCTCGACGGGGTCCCCGTCCGGCACCACCCGCGGGCCGTCCACCCGGAAGCCGCACGCGGTGAGCGCCTCGGCGATCAGAGGGCCGCCCCGGTCCTCGTAGACCCCCGCGGCGGCGCGGTTGGAGGCGGTGACGACGAGCGCGCGGTAGGGCTGAGCGGTCATGCCCGGCTCCAGTCGCCCGACGCGCCGCCCGTCTTCGTCTCGACCCGTACGTCCGTGATGACCGCTCCCTTGTCGACCGCCTTGACCATGTCGATCACGGTGAGCGCCGCCACGCTGACCGCGGTGAGGGCCTCCATCTCGACCCCCGTGCGGTCCGTGGTCTTCACGGTGGCGAGGATCTCCACGGCGTCGTCCGCGACCGACAGGTCCAGCTTGACACCCGACACCGACAACGGGTGGCAGAGCGGGATCAGGTCGGGGGTGCGCTTGGCGCCCATGATGCCGGCGATGCGCGCGGTCGCGAGGGCGTCGCCCTTGGGGACCCCCTCGCCGCGCAGCAGCTCGACCACCCGGGGCGAGACCAGGACGCGGCCGCTGGCGCGGGCGGTGCGCGCGGTCACGTCCTTCCCGGATACGTCGACCATGCGGGCGGCGCCCGCCTCGTCGATGTGCGTCAGTCGGTCCTGCGTACTCATCTGCTGTGGCGCTCCCGGTAAGGGCCCCTCGCGGTGCGGCGCGCGGCCTGTCGTGCGCGACACGGTACCGCCAACTCGGGGTGCGGAGCGGAACGGACCCTCCCGGGCCCGGCCCGCCGGACGGGGACGACCCGCCCGGCCCCGCCGGTTCAGCCCAGCAGGACGACCTCGACGTCGGCTCCGGGCTCGACCGAGGTCGTGTCCTCGGGGACGACGATCAGCGCGTCCGCGTGCGCCAGGGCGGCCACCAGGTGCGATCCGGCGCCGCCGACGGGCCTCACCTTCCCGTCCGCGTGCGTCGCGCGCAGGAACTGCCGGCGGCCCGCCGGGGACGTCAGCGCCTTGTCCGTGTCGAGGGCGGCCCGGGTGGTGGGCCGGTGCAGGTCGTCGAGGCCCATCAGGGCGCGGATCGCCGGGCGGGCGAACAGCTCGAAGGAGACGTACGACGAGACCGGGTTGCCCGGCAGCGCGAGCAGCGGCGTGTGGTCGGGGCCGATGGAGCCGAAGCCCTGGGGCTTGCCGGGCTGCATGGCGAGCTTGCGGAAGTCGATGCCGGCGCCCTCCTCGTCCTCGTCGGCGACGGAGGACAGCGCCTCCTTGACGACGTCGTAGGCGCCGACGCTGACACCGCCCGTGGTCACCACCAGGTCCGCCCGGATGAGCTGGTCCTCGATGGTGGAGCGGAGCGTCTCGGCGTCGTCGGCGACCGCGCCGACCCGGTAGGCGATCGCTCCGGCGTCCCGGGCCGCGGCGCACAGGGCGAAGCTGTTGGAGTCGTAGATCTGGCCGCTGCCGAGCTGCTCGTCGGGCTGGACCAGTTCGCTGCCGGTGGACATGACGACCACGCGGGGGCGCGGGCGCACGCGCACCGTGCCGCGGCCGATCGCGGCGAGCAGGGCGATCTGCGGCGGGCCGAGGATCGTGCCGGCCTCCAGGGCGCGGTCGCCTGCCTTCACGTCGCTGCCCTTGGCGCGCACGTGCGCGCGGGCCGTCGCCGGGCGGTGGACGCGGACCTGGCCGGTGGCACCCTCGGGTGCCGAACTGTGAGCGCGCATCCCGACGACGGCGCCCTCGCCCAGTCCGCCGTCGGTCCACTCCACCGGGACGACCGCCTCCGCGCCGGGCGGCAGGGGGGCGCCGGTCATGATGCGGGCGGCCTCGCCGGGGCCCACGTAGGGCAGTTCGGCGAGGCCCGCGGCCACGTCGCCGACGACCGTCAGGGCGGCCGGGAACTCCTCGCTCGCGCCCGCGACATCGGCGACCCGGACCGCGTACCCGTCCATCGAGCTGTTGTCGAAAGGCGGCAGCGAGACCGGCACCGTGACGTCCTCGACCAGGACGCAGCCCTGGGCGTCGAGCAGTTGCAGCTCGATGGGTTCCAGGGGGCGGACGGTCGCGAGGATGTCCTCCAGGTGCTCGGACACCGACCAGAGGCGGTCCTGGCCGGTGGCGCGGGTCGCGGCGCTGCTCACGTTGCTACATCTCCTCGGCTACGTAACTGCGAAGCCAGGCCCGGAAGTCCGGTCCCAGGTCTTCACGTTCGCACGCGAGTCTGACAATGGCACGCAGATAGTCGCCGCGGTCGCCGGTGTCATAGCGGCGGCCCTGGAAGACCACGCCGTGCACCGGTCCGCCGACCTTCTCGTCCGTGGCCAGCTGCTGCAGGGCGTCGGTGAGCTGGATCTCGCCGCCGCGGCCCGGCTCGGTGGTGCGCAGTATGCCGAAGATGCTCGGGTCGAGGACGTAGCGGCCGATGATCGCGTAGTTGCTGGGGGCGTCCGCCGCGTCGGGCTTCTCGACCAGACCCGTCACCTTGACGAGGTCGCCCTCACCGGTGGCCTCCACGGCGGCGCAGCCGTAGAGGTGGATCTGCTCGGGCGCGACCTCCATGAGCGCGATGACACTGCCGCCGTGCTGTTCCTGAACCTCGACCATGCGCGCGAGGAGCGGGTCCCGCGGGTCGATCAGGTCGTCGCCGAGCAGGACGGCGAAGGGTTCGTCACCGACGTGCGGGGCGGCGCACAGGACGGCGTGGCCGAGTCCCTTGGGGTCGCCCTGGCGCACGTAGTGCATCGTCGCGAGGTCGCTGGACTCCTGGACCTTGGCGAGGCGCCCGGCGTCGCCCTTCTTCTGGAGGGCCGACTCCAGTTCGTAGTTGCGGTCGAAGTGGTCCTCCAGGGGGCGCTTGTTGCGGCCCGTGATCATGAGGACGTCGTCCAGCCCCGCCGACACGGCCTCTTCGACCACGTACTGGATCGCGGGCTTGTCGACGACCGGCAGCATCTCTTTGGGAGTGGCCTTGGTGGCCGGCAGGAACCGGGTGCCGAGGCCCGCTGCGGGGATGACAGCCTTGCTGATCCTGGGGTGCGACTCAGTCATGCCCGCAACCATATCCGGTGGCTATGTGCGGATTCTGTGTCTCCGGTTAATTCGTTCTCATATGAGCACATTACGAAGAGTACGGGAGCAACCTGTGAGCCACCTGGGACGCGAAGCCGAGCCTGCCAAACGAATGTTGCGGCGAGAGCTCCTCTCGGTGAGGAGCCGGTTGACGGCGGATGACGTGCGGGAAACCGGCCGTGCTCTCGCGGCGCGCGCCCTGGAGCTGCCCGAACTGGCGCACGCGGGCACGGTGGCGGCGTACGGGTCCGTGGGGAGTGAGCCGGGCACGCTCGCGCTCCTCGACGCGCTCCGCGCGCGCCGGGTGCGGGTGCTCCTGCCGGTCCTGCTGCCGGACAACGACCTGGACTGGGGCGCCTATACGGGAGAGGCGTCGCTCGTGAGCGTTCGACACGGCGCGCGGATGGCCCTGTTGGAGCCGGCGGGCGAGCGACTCGGGCCGGCCGCCGTCACGGACGCGGACGCGGTCCTGCTGCCCGGCCTGGCCGTCGACGGACGCGGGATGCGCCTGGGCCGCGGCGGCGGCTCCTACGACCGCGTGCTGGCCCGGCTGGAGCGCGCGGGAGCCGATCCTGCCCTCGTGGTGCTCCTGTACGACACCGAGGTCGTGGAGCGGGTACCCGCGGAGCCCCACGACCGGCCGGTGCACGCGGCGGTCACCCCGTCGGCCGTACGGCGCTTCCGCTGACGCCCTCCGCCCAAGATCCCCCGGGAACGCGGAACGGCCCTCCACGCGTGCGTGGAGGGCCGTTCCGGTGGGTTCCGCGGACGACGTCAGGGCTTCAGCAGCAGCGTGTCGCTCGTGCTCCTGCCGACCGCCTTGTCCGAGAAGGGCCACGACAGCAGCTCGCCCTTGGCCCACTTGTCCGTCTGGTCGGTGTAGTGGGCGCTGTAGGCGTGTCCCGAGGCACCGGACAGGTTGATCCACTTGGACTTGTCGAGGTC
This sequence comes from Streptomyces sp. NPDC054842, assembly GCF_053611025.1. Classification (NCBI taxonomy): domain Bacteria; kingdom Bacillati; phylum Actinomycetota; class Actinomycetes; order Kitasatosporales; family Streptomycetaceae; genus Streptomyces; species Streptomyces sp. NPDC054842. Next base: position 207,639 of record NZ_JBSGZN010000001.1, on the reverse strand, counting down.
CCCGAGGTTGACCACCATGCGCATCGACGGGACCCAGACGACTCCGTAGCCGCCCGCCGCGTTCCAGCCGGTCGCGTTGACCGTCGCCTCGCCGCCGCTGAGCTTCCACGGGCCGCGGTTGAGCATGTACTGCACGACGCGCGGGCCCTCGGTGCCGAGGGTCTGGTTCTTCAGGAACAGGCGGTGCAGCCGTCCCCAGCTCCAGGTGTCGATGTCCTTGCCGAGCTTGGCGGTCAGCTCCCAGCGGGCGTCCTTCATGGCGCGGGCGAACAGCGCGTCACGGGTGCCGGTCGCCTTGTCCAGGCGCGTCTTGGGCGAGGCCCACCAGGCGTTGTCCTCGTCGTCGATGATCGAGCGGACCACCTCGAACCAGCGGTCGCCGCCGTCCGGCTGCGCCTGGTCCGCGTCGCGCTCGCCGCACTCGCGCACCGTCTCGTCCTCGTCCGCGGGCCCGGTGGTGTCGACCCGGTCCACGTACAGGCACTGGCCCTTGACCCGCAGCTCCTTGGGGAGCTTGTTGCCGAAGGCGAGCTTGAGGATGTTGCGCCAGGTCGCGTTGAAGTACGCGGCCGCCGCGGAATCGGCGTCCTGGGTGTAGTCCCAGCCCTCCAGGAGCTTCTGGGCCTGGCGCACGTCCTTGTCGGCGACGTCGATCTTCAGCAGCTTGGGCACCAGCAGCTTGGCGATCTCGCTGCTGTTGTCGAGCTGCATCTGCCGCATGTCGTCGGTCGAGATCTTGCCGCCGCCCTTGATCTTCGACTCGATCAGGTCGGTGATGCGCTGACTGCGCGAGCCGTAGCCCCAGTCCGTGGTGAGCGTGTAGGGGTACTTGTCCTTGTTCACGACGGCCTGGTTCGCCGTCACGATGTAGCCGCGCTCGGGGTTGTACTCGAACGGCAGCTCGGCCTGGTCGATGTAGCCCGTCCACCGGTACTTGCTCTCCCAGCCGGGCGAGGGCAGCGAACCGTCGCCCGTCCCGCGCGTGGGGATGCGGCCGGGCAGCTGGTAGCCGATGTTGCCCTCGGTGTCGGCGTAGACCAGGTTCTGCGAGGGCACGTCGAAGGACCGCGAGGCCTTGCGGAAGTCGCTCCAGTCGGCGGCCCTGTCCATCTCGAAGACGGCGTCCATGGAGTTGCCCGGCTCCAGCGCGGTCCAGCGCAGCGCGATGCCGTAGCCGTCGCCCCGGTCGGGCGCCGCACTGTCGACGGTGGCCCTCTTGCCGACCTTGACCAGCTCGTCGTCCCGGTCGGACAGCAGCGGGCCGTTGTCGGTCTCCCGGACGACGATCGTCTTGGTCCGGCCGCCCGCGACCCGGATCTTCTCCCGGCGGGTCTCGAAGGGCAGCACCTTGTCGCCGTACTGGTAGCCGTCCCCGGTGAGCTTCTCCAGGTAGAGGTCGGTGACGTCCACGCCCGAGTTCGTCATGCCCCAGGCGATGTCCTGGTTGTGGCCGATCACCACGCCGGGCATCCCCGCGAAGGTGTAGCCGGCGACGTCGTAGCGGCACTTGTCGCCGACGCTGCGGCAGTGCAGGCCCATCTGATACCAGACCGAGGGCAGCGAGGCCGACAGGTGCGGGTCGTTGGCGAGCAGCGGCTTGCCGGTGATGGTGTGGTCCCCGGAGACGACCCACGAGTTGGAGCCGATGCCGTTGCCGTTCACGCCGACGGCCGTGGGGACGTCCTCCAGCTCGTCGTAGAGCCCCGACAGCTGGCTCTGCAGGCCCTCGGGGGCGGCGGTGTTCCCGGCCAGCCCGCTGCCCGCCGCGGAGCCCGCCGTGCCGGTCCCGGTGCCCGTGGCCGCGGCGCCCTGGACGTAGGTCTTGGTGACCTCGTCGTACTGCCCCTCCTGCACGATCGCCTTGTTCCGGCCGTACGGGTAGTCGGGGTACAGGTCGGCGATCTGCTTGGGGCCGAGGCGGCTCGTCATCAGGGAGCGGTCGATCTCGTCCTGCATGTTGCCGCGCAGGTCCCAGGCCATCGCCTTGAGCCAGGCCACCGAGTCGATCGGCGACCACTCGTGCGGCTTGTAGTCGTTGGCGAAGCCGAGGGCCGCGTACTCCAGCGACAGGTCCGCGCCGTCCTTGCCCTTCAGGTACGCGTTGACCCCCTTGGCGTAGGCCTGGAGGTACTTCTTCGTGGAGGGCGACAGCTTGGTGTCGTACTCCTTCTTCGCCACCCGGTCCCAGCCGAGGGTGCGCAGGAACTCGTCGTTCTCGACCTGCCCCTTGCCGAACATCTCGGACAGGCGCCCCGAGGTCATGTGCCGGCGCACGTCCATCTCGTAGAACCGGTCCTGCGCCTGGACGTAGCCCTGCGCCATGAACAGGTCCTCGTCCGAGGAGGCGTAGATCTGCGGGATGCCGTAGCCGTCCCGCTTCACGTCCACGGGACCTGACAGCCCGTCGAGTTCGATCGAACCCTTGGTCTGCGGGAAGGAGGCCCGGACGGTGCTGATGCTCCAGTAGGCGCCGTAGGCGACGCCTCCGACGAGGGCCAGAACCAGAACGATCACGAGCAGACGGGCTCTGCGCCCCTTCTTCCTGCCGGACTTGCCGGGCTTTTGGCCGGAAGAGGCGGTGGTGTTGGGGGGCATCGCTGTCCTTGCTGTCCTAACGCGAGCGGCAGGGCGGGCTGTGCTTTTGACTGAGCGCAGGAGCAACCATAGGCGCAGGGCCCACCGCGCCTTGACGCGGAGTCGGGAACCCGAGAGCACGGGCGTTCGATCTTGCCTCCAGGAGTGTCAAGAAAAAGTCAAGACTTAGGTAAGGTAATGAAGTACTTGGGTCCGTAGTACGTGTGCCCGCGCCGACCCGCGCGGGCCAGTGAAGGGAACGGCCGCTGACTGTCCACCACCTCAACCAGCTCCTGCTCGTCTGCTCGCTCGTTCTGCTCATCGCGGTGGCAGCGGTCCGCATCTCGTCGCGCAGCGGGCTCCCCAGCCTGCTCGTCTACCTCGGCATCGGCGTCGCCATGGGCCAGGACGGCCTCGGCGACATCCACTTCAACAACGCCGAACTGACCCAGGTCATCGGGTACGCGGCCCTCGTCGTGATCCTGGCCGAGGGCGGCCTCGGCACGAAGTGGAAGGAGATCGGACCGGTCCTCCCGGCCGCCTCCGCCCTGGCTCTCGGCGGCGTCGCGGTGAGCGTGGGGGTCACGGCCTCGGCCGCCCACTACCTGATCGGGCTGGAGTGGCGGCAGGCGCTCATCATCGGGGCGGTGGTGTCCTCGACGGACGCGGCGGCGGTCTTCTCGGTCCTGCGGAAAATCCCCCTCCCCGCGCGCGTGACGGGCGTCCTGGAGGCCGAGTCCGGGTTCAACGACGCTCCGGTGGTCATCCTGGTCGTCGCGTTCTCCACCGCCGGCCCCGTGGAGCACTGGTACGCCCTCCTCGGCGAGATAGCGCTCGAACTGGCCATCGGCGCGGCCGTCGGCCTCGCGGTCGGCTGGCTCGGCGCCTGGGGGCTGCGGCACGTGGCCCTGCCCGCCTCCGGCCTCTACCCGATCGCCGTCATGGCCATCGCGGTCACGGCGTACGCGGCCGGTGCCCTCGCGCACGGCAGCGGGTTCCTCGCCGTCTACCTGGCGTCGATGCTGCTCGGCAACGCCAAGCTGCCGCACTGGCCCGCCACGCGCGGCTTCGCCGAGGGTCTCGGCTGGCTCGCCCAGATCGGCATGTTCGTGCTGCTCGGACTGCTGGTCACTCCGCACGAGATGGGCGACGACGTCTGGCCCGCGCTCGTCATAGGGCTGGTGCTCACCGTGGTGGCCCGCCCGCTGAGCGTCTTCTCCAGCCTCCTGCCGTTCCGCATGCCGTGGCAGGAGCAGACGCTGATCGCCTGGGCCGGCCTGCGGGGCGCCGTGCCGATCATCCTGGCGACCATCCCGATGGTGAGCGGCATCCCGGAGAGCCGCCGGATCTTCAACATCGTCTTCGTGCTGGTCGTCGTCTACACCCTCATCCAGGGGCCCACCCTGCCCTGGCTGGCCCGGAAGCTGAACCTGGGAGCGCCCACCGAGGCCGCCGACCTGGGGATCGAGTCGGCGCCCCTGGAGCGCCTGCGCGGGCACCTGCTGTCCGTCGCCATCCCGCCGCGCTCCCGCATGCACGGCGTGGAGATCAACGAGCTGCGGCTGCCCCCGGGCGCCGCCGTCACCCTCGTGGTGCGCGAGGGCACCTCCTTCGTGCCGCTTCCCACGACGACGCTGCGGTACGGCGACGAGCTGCTCGTGGTGGCCACCGACCCGGTCCGCGACGCGGCCGAGAGGCGGCTGCGCGCGGTGGCGCAGGGCGGCAAGCTGGCCGGCTGGCTGGGCACCCGGGCCGACGGGACGGAACACCGGGCCGGCCACTAGCGCCCCCGCGCGCGTGACGGTCGCACACGGACTTACCAGGGCATAGACGGCATCAGGTATTCGCAGGCCGACACCGCCATGGTGCTCGCTTTCACAGGCGCCACAGACCTGCACCCCTGTACGATGAAGGCACAGCTTTGATCGAACCAACTCTGCCTGACGCAGAGCTGGCGCGACCGTATGGCGGCCGTGACGTCCCCACCGGGACGCCGGTATCTACCGCAGTTCCGCGCAAGAGGACAGCTCTCGGCGCCGCCGCTCACCAGGGGGGCGCGCTACCAGGCGGCAGAAAGGCACGGGCCGTGGCATCCACGGTCACCTCCCGCCCGGGATACGGACAGCTGCTGCGCACCCGCGGCGCCTGGACGTTCCTGCTCCCCGGCTTCGCCGCGCGACAGCCGTTCGCGATGCTCACGATCTCCATCGTGCTCCTCGTCCAGCACACCACCGGCTCCTACGGGGCCGCCGGCGCCGTAGCGGCGGCCACCGGCGTCTCCATGGCGCTGTTCGCGCCTTGGAGCGGGCGGCTCGCCGACCGCCACGGCCAGCGTGCGGTACTGCTGCCCGGCGTCCTCGTGCACACCCTGGCGGGCCTGTCCCTCACGCTGCTGGCGCTGACCGGCGCCCCGCTGTGGGCGCTCTTCGTGGCGGCCGTGCCGACCGGCGCCTCCGTGCCCCAGGTCGGCCCCATGGTGCGCGCCCGCTGGGGCGTCAAGCTCCAGGACTCCCCCCTGATGACGACCGCGGCGGCCTTCGAGTCCGTCACGGACGAGCTGACCTTCGTGCTCGGCCCGCTGCTCGCCACCGCCCTGTGCACCGCCGTGGACCCGGCGGCGGGCCTGCTGACCGAGGCGGCGCTCACCCTGGTCGGCGGACTGCTGTTCGCGGCGCAGAAGAGCACCCAGCCCGCCGTCGCCTCCGTGGAGGCGGGGCACACGCGCGTGAAGCACGCCTCCGCGCTCGGCATCCCCGGTGTACGCGTCCTGATCGTCGCCTTCCTCGGCATCGGATCGGTCTTCGGCGGTATGCAGGTCGCCCTCGCCGCGTTCAGCGAGTCGATCGGCGAGCCCGGTTTGAACGGCGTCCTGTACGGCGTCTTCGCCGCGGGCAACATGCTCTCCGGGGTCGTCTGCGGCGCCGTCGCCTGGAAGGTGGCCCCGCAGCGCCGCCTGGTCCTCGGCTACGGGGCGCTCGCGCTCGCCGCGTCGGGCCTGTGGGCCGCCCAGTCCGTGGTCGTCCTCGCCGGGCTCGGCCTGCTGGTCGGCATGTGCATCGCGCCCGCCCTGATCACCGGCTACACGCTGGTCGAGGGTCTGGTGCCGGCGGGCGCCCGCACCGAGGCGTTCACCTGGCTGACCGGGGCGGTGGCCCTCGGCCAGGCGGCGGCCGTCACGGTCGCCGGACAGCTGGAGGACCGCCTCTGGGACGGCGCCGGTTTCCTGGTGCCGATGGCCGGGACCGTACTGGCCCTGGTGACCCTGGTGGCCCTGCGTTCACGCCTGTCCCAGCGCCCCCGGAGCCGGACCGTCGCACGTGGCGTCGGTCACCGCACACCGGTGGCGGTGGACTGATCCCTCGGAATACGTCACTATGGACCGTCGTTAGCACTCATTGAGTGAGAGTGCCAGGAGGAAGACAAGTGCCGACCTACCAGTACCAGTGCACCGAGTGCGGCGAGGGCCTCGAGGCGGTGCAGAAGTTCACGGACGACGCCCTGACCGTGTGCCCCAACTGCGATGGCCGCCTGAAGAAGGTGTTCTCCGCGGTCGGCATTGTCTTCAAGGGCTCCGGGTTCTACCGCAATGACAGCCGCGGTTCCTCGTCGAGCAGCAGCCCTGCCTCGTCCTCGAAGTCGTCGAGCTCGTCGGACGCCAAGTCCACGTCCTCGTCGGACTCGAAGCCGTCGTCCGGCTCTTCGTCGAGCAGCTCCTCGTCGAGCGGCTCCTCGTCGGCCGGCAGCACCGCCGCGTAAGGCCTTTCTTACGAGACCCTGTCGTCCTGGACGGCGGGGTCTTCGGCGTGCGCGGCCCCGGTTAGGGTGCCGTCATGGCGAACACGGAGAACGCACAGGACCCGGCGGGCGCGGGGCGCCCGGCACAGGCACAGCCGCCGGTCACGGCCGAGATCGGGGTCATCGGCGGCTCGGGCTTCTACTCGTTCCTCGACGACGTGACCGAGATACGGGTCGACACCCCGTACGGGCCGCCCAGCGACTCCCTCTTCCTCGGCGAGATCGCCGGCCGACGGGTCGCCTTCCTGCCCCGCCACGGCCGCGGCCACCATCTGCCGCCGCACCGCATCAACTACCGCGCCAACCTGTGGGCCCTGCGCTCCGTGGGCGTGCGCCAGGTGCTCGGCCCGTGCGCGGTCGGCGGGCTGCGCCCCGAGTACGGCCCGGGGACCCTGCTCGTACCGGACCAGCTGGTCGACCGCACCAAGGCCCGGACGCAGACGTACTTCGACGGCCTGCCGCTGCCGGGCGGCGAGGTGCCGAACGTCGTGCACGTGTCGCTGGCCGACCCGTACTGCCCCGTCGGGCGCCGGGCCGCGCTGGCCGCCGCCCGCGGGCGGGACTGGGAGCCCGTCGACGGAGGCACCCTCGTGGTCGTCGAGGGGCCGCGGTTCTCCACCCGGGCCGAGTCCCTCTGGCACCAGGCGCAGGGCTGGTCGGTGGTCGGCATGACCGGGCATCCCGAGGCCGCGCTGGCCCGCGAACTCGAGCTCTGCTACACCTCCATGACCCTGGTCACCGACCTGGACGCGGGCGCCGAGACCGGCGAGGGCGTCTCCCACGAGGAGGTGCTGAAGGTGTTCGCGGCGAACGTGGACCGGCTGCGCGGGGTGCTCTTCGACGCGGTCGCGGGCCTCCCGTCGAACGAGACACGGGACTGCCTGTGCACGACTGCGCTGGGCGGGATGGATCCGGGGTTCCAGCTCCCTTGAGGCGATGGATCGCGAATTCCGGGTTGTAAGGCCCTAAAGGGGGACGGATCCCGGGTTCGGGGTTCCAAGTTCCCTGAGGGGACGGATCCCGGGTTCTCTCGGTGAGAGCCTGCGGAACTGCTCGTTCGGGTGAGGGAGTTGTCCACAATCCGCCGGTGGTCCACGGGCTCCGGCGGGCTCGGCCGCGAGGCCTCATCGTGGGATCGCAAGCCGATCTCTCGTCGCAGGTGGTGGCAGTCATGGCCCAGTTCTCCCCCGCACCGTTCTCCTCGCTCGTCTCCCCCGTCACGGGCCCCGCGGGCACGGACGCGCCTCCTCCGTGCGAGGTGCCGCACTTCGCTCCCGTGCGGGTGCGCGGCGCCCACGGCCGGCTTCGCCGTCTGCTGCGGCACCGGAGGCGGGCGCTGGCGGCGGGCCTGGCGGTCACGGCGGCCGCGCTCGTGGCGGCCGGGCCCCGGGACGCCGAGCGGGCCCGCGACCGTCCGACGGCGGCTCCCCCACGGGCTCCGGTGTCCGCTCCCGCACGCGGGCGCCCCGCGCCCGAGAGCGTCACGGCGGCCGTCCGCATCGCCGACGGGGCCACGGTCGGGCTGCTGCGTGCGGGCGACCGGGTGGACGTCGTCGCGGCGGACGGCACCGGCCGGGCGCGGGTGGTGGCGGCCGGGGCGCGTGTCACCGAGCTGCCGGACGTCGGCGCCACCGAGGCCGGGGCACTGGTCGTCCTGTCGGTGCCGCGGGCCACGGCGACCCGGCTGGCCGGAGCCGGCACCACGGCACGGCTGGCGGTGACGCTGTGCTGACCGGGACCGTGATGTCCACCGGGACCGTCGTCCGGACCGGGGCAAAAGGGCGGGCGCCGTTCGCGGAAATGGTGTCAAGTCGCACGATCGAGCGACCGAATTGGACAGGCCCGGGACACTCTGACGTAGGTTGCGGAACTGTTTGTTCCACAACTTGTGCAGAGGGGCCTCTCGGTGAGCGAGAAGAAGAAGCCGGGCGTTCTGGAGGGCTTCAAGGCCTTTCTGATGCGGGGGAACGTCATCGACCTGGCCGTCGCCGTGGTCATCGGCGCCGCCTTCACCAACGTCGTCAACTCCGTGGTGAAGGGCATCATCAACCCCCTGGTGGGGGCCTTCGGCACCAAGGACCTCGACAAGTACCACTCCTGCCTGAAGTCGCCCTGCGCGATGGCGAAGGACGGCACGGTCACGAGCGGCATCCCCATCATGTGGGGCACGGTGCTCAGCGCGACGCTCAGCTTCGTGATCACGGGAGCCGTCGTCTACTTCCTGATGGTCCTGCCGATGTCCAAGTACCTGGCCCGCCAGGAGGCCCGCCGGAAGGCGAAGGAGGACACGCACGAGATCATCGAGGTGACCGAGCTGGAGGTGCTCAAGGACATCCGCGACGCCTTGGTGGCCCAGCGCGGCTCCGGCCACGACCGGGACTAGGACCGGACGCGGAAGCCGAACCCGCACCCGCACCCGCACCCGCACCCGCACCCGCACCCGCACCCGCACCCGCACCGAAAACAGAACCGGCACCGGCACCCGTGCCGGAAATGAGCACAGGCGCGGGCCGGCGGACGGCGGCTCAGATGTGGTGCGGCGGCTTCTCGTCGAGGAAGCGCCGGAGGTCCGCCGCGCTGTCGCCCTCGCCGCCGGGCCGCTCGCCCCACCCGCGGTCGGTGTCGTCCGAGGACTGCTCGCTCAGCGGGTCGTCGAAGACCAGCGCGGCCTTGGGGTCGCGCGGCTCGGGTGCGGGGGCGGTACTCATGCCTCCAGGGTACGTGCCGGGGTCGAGGAGGCGTTCCGGTCGCCGCTCGCCGGAACCGGGAGGGCGAGAAGTCCGCCTGCCAGAACCGGGGGCGCTTGCCGGGCGCCGCCGCGAGGCCGGTGGAGGGCCGCCTTCATGTGAACGCCTTCACAAGACTTTCCGTTCCATCTCTGCTGTGCTTGGCCTCATGACCACCAGTTCCGCCGGTTCCACCGGTTCCGCATCCGCCTCCGACCGTGCGGCGCGACCGGCCGACCGAAGCCCGCTGCGCAGGATGACCGCCCGGGGCCGCGACGAGGCACACCGCGTCGCGACGCCCCTGGAGCTCTTCTTCGACCTCTGTTTCGTCGTGGCCGTCGCGCAGGCCGGCGCGCAGTTGGTGCACGCGGTCGCCGAGGGGCACGCCGGCGAGGGCATCCTGAACTACGCGATGATCTTCTTCGCGATCTGGTGGGCCTGGATGAACTTCACCTGGTTCGCCTCGGCCTACGACAACGACGACGTCCTGTACCGGGTCGTCACGCTGATCCAGATCGCCGGCGCCCTGGTGCTCGCGGCGGGGGTGTCGAAGGCGTTCGCCGACCACGACTTCCTGCTCGTCTGGCTCGGCTACGCGATCATCCGGTTCGGGATGATCGCCCAGTGGCTGCGGGCGGCACGGGCCTGCGAGGGCCGCGAGAGAACGACCGCGCTGCGGTACGCGGGCGGCGTGCTGCTCTGCCAGATCGGCTGGCTCGGACTGCTGGTGCTGCCCGAGCCCGCCCGACCCTGGGTGTTCCTGGTGATGGCGGTCGTCGAGATGGCCGTCCCCCTGTACGCGGAGAAGGACGCCGCCACGCCCTGGCATCCGCGTCACATCTCCGAGCGGTACGGCCTGTTCACCATCATCGTGCTGGGCGAGACGATCGCCGCGGCCACGGTCGCCGTGAAGTCGGCCGTCGACGAGCACGAGGCGCTGGGTGAGCTGCTGCCCATCGCGGTGGGCGGGCTGCTGGTGGTGTTCGCCGCCTGGTGGATCTACTTCGCGGTGCCGATCCACGGCCATCTGCGGACGAGCGTGCAGGCGTTCGTGTGGGGGTACGGCCACTACCTGATCCTCGCCTCGGCGGCCGCGATCGGGGCGGGGGTCGAGGTGGCCGTCGAGCAGGCCGTCGGCCAGGCGCACATCTCGACGCTGGCCGCGTCCGCCGCGGTGACGCTGCCGACGGCGTTGTTCTTCCTGACCGTGTGGGCGCTGCACGCCCGTTACTTCAAGGTGGGCGTGGCCCAGCAGCTCGTCCTGCCGACGTCCGCGCTCCTCGTCGTCCTGAGCACCTTCCTCGGCCACTGGGCGGTGCTCGCGGCAGGCGTCGTGAGCGCGGCGACGGTGGCGGCCGGGGTGGCGCTGACGGCACGGACGGCGAGACGGGCGGCGGCGGGCCGGAAGGAGCGGGCGACCGCGCCGCGGTAGCGGGGAACCCGGCGCAGGCGACCGCGCCGCGGTAGCGGGGAACCGGCGGGGGTGACCGCGCCACGGTGATGGGCATCCGGCTGCGGAGGAGCGGCGAAGGAACACTGGGGGCATGACACTTGACGCTCTGACGGATGTCGCGGGACTGCGGGTGGGCCACGCGACGCTCACCGGCGAGGGCCGGCTCACCGGTACCACCGTGGTGCTGGCTCCCCCGGGCGGCGCGGTCGCGGCCGTGGACGTGCGCGGCGGTGGTCCCGGCACCAAGGAGACCGACGCGCTGGACCCCCGGAACCTGGTCCAGAAGGTCGAGGCGATCGTGCTGACCGGCGGCAGTGCGTACGGGCTGGACTCCGCGTCGGGGGTGATGGCCTGGCTGGAGGAACGCGGGCACGGGGTGCGGGTGGGTCCCGACGCGGCGCACGTGGTGCCGGTGGTGCCGGCCGCCTGTGTCTTCGACCTCGGCCGCGGGGGCGACTTCCGGGCGCGGCCGGACGCGGCCACCGGGCGGGCCGCGGTCGAGGCCGCCGAGGCGAGCGGGCCGGGCGCCCCGGTGCGGGAGGGCTGCGTCGGCGCCGGCACGGGGGCGGCCGTCGGTCCGCTCAAGGGCGGGGTGGGGACGGCGAGCATGCTGCTCGACTCGGGGATCACCGTGGCCGCGCTGGTGGTGGCCAACGCGGCGGGTTCCGCGGTGGAGCCGAGGACGGGGGCGCTGTACGGGGAGTTGTTGAGCGGGACCATGGCCCTTCCGCCCGCCGAGGTGCACGCCGCGGCCGAGCGGCGGCTCACCGAGGTCGCCGAGCGGAACGCCCCTCCGCCGTTGAACACGACGCTGGCCGTCGTCGCCACCGACGCCGACCTCAGCCGCGCGCAGGCACAGAAGCTGGCGGGCACGGCGCACGACGGCATCGCGCGTGCGGTCAGGCCGGTCCATCTGCTGAACGACGGGGACACGGTCTTCGCGCTCGCCACGGGTGACCGGCCGCTCGCAGCGGACCAGCCCCTCGCGCTCAACGAGGTGCTCGCGGCCGGCGCGGACGTGGTGACGCGGGCGATCGTCCGGGCGGTGCGGACGGCCGGGCCGGTGGAGGGACCGGGCGGGACGTGGCCGTCGTACGAGGAGCTGTACGGGGGCCGGTAGCGGGCGGGATCCGGGGGGCAATGGCGCTGGGCGGCCCGGGAATTGCGGAGGCCGGGCTGTGAGAGCGGCGCAGAGATGCGGGATCCGGGGCAGGAAGGGCGGTGAGCCAGGCGGGCATTGCGGGATCCGTGGCGGGAAGGGCGGTGAGCCAGGCGGGCCTTGCGGAATCCGGGGCGGGAAGGGCGGTGAGCCAGGCGGGCCTTGCGGGATCCGGGGTGGCAAGGACGGTGGGCGGGGTGGGGATTGTCGCGGTTCTGTCACGCGATGGCGTCCGTCGGCTACGGAAGGAACCCTTCCAGGCACGTGGCGCTCTTTCTCCACGCAACGGAGCGGATCACCCACACGACACGAACCTGGAGCAGCCCGTGACAACGCCGGACATATCAATGCGGCGCGCAGTGGGGGCCTGTGCCGCCCTGATGGTCGGCGCCCTCACCCTCACCGCCTGCGGCGGAGACGCCAGTGCGGACAACAAGGACGGGAAGAACGGGCGTTCGTCCAGGACGTCGGCGGCGAAGATCGTCATCTCGGCCGAGGACGGTTCGAAGAACGCGTCCATCAACGCGACCGGCGTCAAGGTCAGCGGGGGCAGGCTGACCGACGTGAAGATGACGGTGACGGGGACCGGGGCCGCCGTGCCCGGGGCGATCTCCGGCAACGGGAAGGCGTGGAAGCCCAAGGAGCAGTTGGAGCGCGGGACGAAGTACCGGATCACGGCGACGGCCGAGGACGGTGACGGGCGCAAGGTCGCCGCCGACTCCGACTTCAGCACGGTCTCCACGGCCAACAGCTTCATCGGGACGTACACACCCGACGGCGGCGCCACGGTCGGGGCCGGCATGCCGGTGTCCTTCACCTTCGACAAGGCGATCAGCGCGAAGAAGAAGGTGCAGTCGCACATCACCGTGCGCTCCAGCAGCGGCCAGAAGGTCGTGGGGCACTGGTTCGGGGCGCAGCGGCTGGACTTCCGGCCCGAGCAGTACTGGAAGGCCGGCTCCAAGGTCACCATGACGATCGACCTGGACGGCGTGGAGGGCGCGAACGGCGTCTACGGCGTGCAGGACAAGACGGTCACCTTCACCGTGGGCCGCCGGCAGGTCTCCACGGTGGACGTGGCGACGCAGACGATGACGGTGGTGCGGGACGGGAAGACCATCAAGTCGATCCCGATCTCGTCGGGCAGCGCCGAGAACACCACGTACAACGGCCAGATGGTGATCTCCGAGAAGTTCCGGCAGACCCGGATGAACGGCGCGACGGTCGGCCACGGCGGCGAGTACGACATCTCGGACGTGCCGAACGCGATGCGGCTGACGACGTCGGGGACCTTCATCCACGGCAACTACTGGTACAACCGCGGGAATCCGCCGTTCGGCCGGGAGGGCACCAGCCACGGCTGCGTGGGTCTCGCCGACGAGCGGGGCGCGCACGGCGACACGGTCGCCAGGTGGTTCTTCGACAACTCGCTCGTCGGGGACGTCGTGACGGTGAAGAACTCCCCGGACAAGCCGGTCGCACCCGACAACGGGCTCAACGGCTGGAACATGCCGTGGAGCGAGTGGACCGCCGGAAGTGCCGTCTGACGAGGGCTTTTCGGGGGTCGTAAGGGCCGCGCGGGAACACTCCGCGCGGCCCGCGCGTTTTCCCTCCGTACGTTTTCTCGGTTCGCGGACATGATGTCCGACCGAGGGGCTACGGTATGCACCCACAAGGTGACATGCAGCAACGCCGGGAGAAGCCTTGAGCGTTCCGTACGAGACAGCAGCGTACGAGCCACCCGAGTCGCCCGAGTCTCCTGAGGAGCATCTCGCGCGACTTCTCGGCCGTGCCCTGAACTCCTTCGAGCTGCCGGACGAGACCCTGCGGCTGCTCGACTGCGCGCTGGCGCACGACAGTTCGCTGCACTCCGCGCACCACAGCGCGGGGCTGCACCGCGAGACGTACCGGCACACCTGGCTGCTCGCCGACGGCTCGGCGGTCACGCTGTGGGAGCTGGTCCACAACACCGCGCGGGGCGCCGAGGCGCAGCACGAGGTGTACGTGGACGAGGAGGAGCTGCGGGCGGCGACGGGCCGCTTACCCCTGCCCTCGGACACACCGGACTTCGAGCTGCCCGTGACGGTGCAGCTGTCCCCCGTCCCCGAGCCCCGGCACGCGTACGTCCCGGACGACTCGGCGGACCACGCGCGCCGGCTGCTGCGCCGCGCGGAGAACGCGGACGGGCCCGACGCCGCCCTGACCGCGCTGCTGCTGCGTGAGGCGTGCGCCCACCAGATCACCCAGGCCTTCGGCCGCCCCGGCCGGGCGGGCCAGACGTCCCGCCTCAGCTTCTCGCTCTACGAGCACGCCTTCCTGCTGCGCGACGGGCGCGAGATCTCCCTGTGGGAGGTCGAGCACACGGCGACCCCCGACCGCCGGCACATGTGCGAGGTGTACGCGACGGAGAGCGTGGCCCGCGAGGCGATGGAACGCCGGGCCGCGCGGCTCGGCTGACCCGGCATCACGACGACCGGCACACCGCAGCACCGCACCGACGCCCGCCCCCGCAACGGCACACCCGCGCCCGCTCCGGCACTGGTACGCCTGCGCACCCGCACTCCATTGCACGCCCGCGACGGCGCACCTCGGCACCCGCACTCCGACGCACGCCCGCGTCGGCACGCATCTGCACACCGACGCCCATGCCCGCGACGGGACACCGGCAACCCGGACCCAAGCGGGCTCCAGTGACCGTGAGGCGTCTCGTCAGGGCTTCGTCATGGGCGGCTGTCGGTGAACTGCCGTACCAGGCCCGCGAAGGCGGCACGTTCCTGAGGGGTCAGCTCCACGCTCTCCGCACCCGGGCCGGACCGCCGCTGGCCGGGCACGGCGCGCAGCGTGCCGACGGGGCGCGGCGCCGCCGCGGACCGGCTTCGGCGCAGCAGCCGTACCAGGCCGACGACCCCGATGACGGCCGCCAGGGCCAGGACGCTCGCGCCCGCCGGCTGAAGGTTCGACACATGCTCAGGCATGCGCCCAGTGAACACCACGATCCGGGACTTCGGCCCCGGACCGTGACGCATCTCGCAGAAGCGGTGAACGACTCACCACCGCCCTAAAGGGGCATGTGCGCGGCCCCCGTTCGGCCGCTCAGGCCGCGACCGGCTCCTTCGTGCTCCCGCCCGCCGGTGCCGGCACCCCGGGCAGCGTCCCCGCACCCTCCGGTGCCTGCCTGCGCATGCCCTTGAGGACGATCACCACGGCGGTGGTGACGCAGACCCCGGCGGCGATGGCCACCAGGTACAGGAACGGGTTGCCGATCAGCGGGACCACGAAGATGCCGCCGTGCGGGGCGCGCAGCGTGGCGCCGAAGGACATCGACAGGGCACCGGTGACCGCTCCGCCCGCCATCGACGCCGGGATGACCCGCAGCGGGTCCGCCGCGGCGAAGGGGATCGCGCCCTCGGAGATGAAGGAGGCGCCAAGGACCCAGGCGGCCTTGCCGTTCTCCCGCTCGGTCGGCGTGAACAGCCTGCCGCGCACGGTCGTCGCCAGCGCCATCGCGAGCGGCGGCACCATACCGGCCGCCATCACCGCGGCCATGATCTTCATCGCGGAGTCGCTTGGGCTCGCGACCGCGATGCCCGCGGTGGCGAAGGTGTAGGCGACCTTGTTGACCGGGCCGCCGAGGTCGAAGCACATCATCAGGCCGAGGAGGGCGCCGAGCAGGACGGCGTTCGTGCCGGTGAGACCGTTCAGCCAGTCGGTCATGCCCTTCTGCGCGGAGGCGATGGGCTTGCCGATCACCACGAACATCAGGAACCCGACGATCGCCGCGGAGATCAGCGGGATCACCACCACCGGCATGATGCCGCGCAGCGCCGCCGGGATCGGCACCCGCTGGATGCCGATCACCACACCACCGGCGATGAGACCGGCGGCCAGGCCGCCGAGGAAGCCCGCGTTGATGGTGAGGGAGATCGCGCCGCCGACGAAGCCGGGGACGAGACCGGGCCGGTCCGCCATGCCGTACGCGATGTAGCCGGCCAGGACCGGGACGAGGAAGCCGAAGGCCACGCCGCCGATCTGGAAGAACAGCGCGCCCCAGCTGTCCGCCTGCATCCACACGAAGTGGTCCATGACGGAGGGCGCCTTGTTGACCTCGTAGCCGCCGATCGCGAAGCCGAGGGCGATCAGCAGGCCGCCCGCGGCGACGAACGGCACCATGTAACTCACGCCGCTCATCAGCCACTTGCGCAGCTTGGTGCCGTAGCCCTCGCCGGATTCCCCGGTGCGCTCCACCGGGCTGCCGGGGGCGGAGCCGGCGGTGACCTCGCCGCGTTCCGCCTTGCCGCGGACCTCGGAGATCAGCTCGGCGGCCCGGCTGATGCCGGCCTTCACGCCGACGTCGACGGTCGGCTTCCCGGCGAACCGGTCCTTGTCGCGTACGGGCACGTCGTGCGCGAAGATCACGCCGTCCGCCGCCGCGACGACCGCCGGGTCGAGCCGGGTGAAGCCGGCCGAGCCCTGGGTCTCGACGACGATCTCGACATCCCCTGCCGCGCGGCCGGCGTTCTCCAGCGACTCGGCCGCCATGTAGGTGTGCGCGATGCCGGTGGGGCAGGAGGTGACGGCGACGATCCGGAACGGCCGCGCACCCTCGGCCGGGCCGCTGCCCGCGCCGCCGCTGTCGCCCGGCGCCAAGGCAGTGCCCGCGTCGCCGGTGTCGCCCGGCGCCAAGGCGGTGCCCGCGCCGCCGGGGTCGCCCGGTGCCGGGGCGGCCCCGTCCTGGACGGCCCGGCCCGGTGCCGGGGCGGAGGGGCCCGCGGCGGCGTCGGCGGAGGCCGCCGCGTTCGACGCCGCCGCGGAGTCGTCGGGTGCGCCCGTGCCGGAGCCGGCCGGGGCCGCGGCGGGCGCCGTGGGCCGGTCGCCCCGGACGAGCGCGGCGGCGGCCGCCGCGTCGTCCACGGCCCGCAGCGCGGAGGTGAACTCGTCGTTCATCAGCTGCCGGGCGAGCGAGGACAGGATCGTGAGGTGGGCGTCGTCCGCGCCGGCCGGGGCGGCGATCAGGAAGATCAGGTCGGCGGGCCCGTCCGGCGCGCCGAAGTCGATGCCGGTGGCGCTGCGCCCGAAGGCGAGCGTCGGCTCGGTGACGTGGGCGCTGCGGCAGTGCGGGATGCCGATGCCGCCGTCGAGGCCGGTCGGCATCTGGGCCTCGCGGGCGGCCACGTCGGCGAGGAAGCCGTCGAGGTCGGTGACCCGGCCCAGGGCCGCCATGCGCTCGGCGAGGGCGCGCGCCGCCGCCTCCTTGGTATCGGCGGACAGGTCGAGGTCGACCAGGTCCGCGGTGATCATCTCGCTCATCGCGGGCTCCTTCGCACGCGTATGGCCCGCGGGGACCGCCGGGCGGGGGTGGGGACGGGGGTGCCGCTCTCGCGGCGGGCGGGGTGCGCGGGGACGGCCGCGGCGGGGGCGGGGATTCCCCGCCGCGTCGGTGCCTGTCCCGAGGGGGTGGCCGCCGGCGTCATGACACCGGCTCCGTGAGGACGCGGTCCACGGGGACCTCCGGTGTGACGGTCACGGCGGAGGGGTCGAGGTCGGCCGGGGCCGGCATCACGCTGCCGGGCAGCCGGACGGCGGCGGCGCCGTGGGCGACGGCGGAGGCGAGGGCCTCGGGACCGCCGCCGCCGGCGACCAGGAAGCCCGCCAGTGAGGAGTCACCGGCGCCCACGTTGCTGCGTACGGCGTCGACGCGGGCGCTGCCGAACCAGGCGCCCGACGCGTCCACCAGCAGTTGCCCGTCCGCGCCGAGGCTGGCCAGTACGGTACGGGCGCCCAGTCCGCGCAGTTCCTCGGCGGCCTTGACCGCGTCGCCGACGGTGGCGAGGGGGCGTCCGACGGCCTCCGCGAGCTCCGCGGCGTTCGGCTTCACGACGTCGGGCCGCTCGCGCAGTGCCGCGAGCAGCGCCGGTCCCGAGGTGTCCAGCGCGATCCGGGCACCGGCCGCGTGGGCGCGGGCGACGAGGTCGGCGTACCAGGACGGGGAGAGTCCGCGCGGCAGGCTGCCGCAGCAGGCGATCCAGTCCGTCTCGCCGGGGCGGTACTGCCGCCGCACGGTCTCCAGCAGCGACTCGGCCTCGGCGGGCGTGAGGTGGGGGCCCGGCGCGTTGATCTTCGTCAGGGTGCCGTCGGGTTCGGCCACCGAGATGTTGGAGCGGGTCGCGCCGGCCACGGGGACGGGGGCGACCTCGATGCCCTGGGCGTCGAGGAGTTCGGCGACGAGAGCGCCGGGCGCCCCGCCCAGCGGCAGGACGGCGACGGTGCGCCGTCCGGCCGCGGCGACCGCCCGGGACACGTTGACCCCCTTGCCGCCGGGGTCCATCCGCTCGCCGGTGGCCCGGACGACCTCACCGCGGCCGAGGGAGGGGACCTCGTACGTACGGTCGAGTGAGGGGTTGGGGGTGACGGTGAGGATCATGCGGACTCGTTTCTAGACACACTGCACTTCCGTGCCGCCGCGTTCGATGGCGACGACGTCCTCCGGGCCCAGCCCGCTGTCGGTGATCAGGAGGTCCACGTCGGCGAGGTCGCCGAAGCGGGCGAAGTGCTCCTGGCCGTGCTTGGAGGAGTCGGCGAGCAGCACCACGCGGCGGGCGGCGCGGACGGCGGCGCGTTTCACGGCCGCCTCGGCCAGGTCGGGGGTGGTGAGCCCGTGCTCGACGGAGAAGCCGTTGGCCGCGATGAAGACGACGTCCGCGCGGATCTCGCCGTAGGCCCGCAGCGCCCAGGCGTCGACGGCGGCACGCGTACGGTGCCGGACGCGGCCTCCGACGAGGTGGAGCTGGATGCCGGGGTGGTCCGCGAGCCGGGCCGCGATCGGCAGGCTGTGGGTGACGGCGGTGAGCGTCGACTCCAGCGGCAGGCTGCCCGCGAGCCGGGCGACCGTGCTGCCCGCGTCCAGGATCATCGTGCCCTCGCCCGGCAGTTCCGCCAGGGCGGCGCGGGCGACGCGGTCCTTCTCGTCGGCCGCGGTGGACTCGCGTTCGGCGAGGTCGGGCTCGAAGTCGAGCCGGCCCGCCGGGATCGCGCCGCCGTGCACCCGGCGCAGGAGTCCCGCGCGGTCGAGCGCCTTCAGGTCCCGGCGGATGGTCTCCGCGGTGACCTGGAACTCGTCTGCCAGCGACAGGACGTCGACCCGGCCGCCGTCACGCGCCAGCCGGAGGATCTCCTGCTGCCGCTCCGGTGCGTACATGTCCGTTCGCCTCCGCCTGATGCCCGAACCTGTTGTTCTTCTTGGAGGCTACGACTGGATTCCGGGAAAGTAAACAGGTTCGGGCTTCATTCGGGCATGAACGGACTCGATCGGGGGGTGGGGTGGCTGGCTTCAGGCCGCGGAGTGGGCGCGGGTGCACGGCCCGGGGGTGGGCGGGGAGAGCCGTCGATTCGGGCGGGGTGGTCGCGCCCGCTTGCACGGTCCTGGCGTGCGCGGAGGGCCGCGCGAGGAGATCCGGGAGAACCTGGTGACGGGGGGCGGAGCCGCGCGGGGCAAGGCGGAAGGCCCGGCACCATCGGTGCCGGGCCCTCATCCGTTCAGCCGTCGCTCACGGGACGAGCACGGACTCCTTCTTCGTCCCGGGCGTCCGGGGCTTCTTCTGCGTCCCGGGCTTGTCGGACGCTCCGGTCTCCTCGTCCGCGCCCTCCACATGCTGCGCGGGCCGCTTCGGCAGCGCGAACATCAGCAGGAAGATGACCCCCATCACCGCGGCGACCCAGCCCAGCGCGTGCTGGAAGCCGTTCACGAAGGCCGGCCCGGTCTCGGCGGGAGCCAGCCGGTCGCTCATCGTGCCGAAGAACACCACGGACACCAGGCCCAGACCGAGCGCGTTGCCCATCTGCTGCACGGTGTTGATCAGACCCGACGCCGAGCCGGAGTGCTCGCGCGGGACCTCCGACAGCACCGCGTCCGTCAGAGGCGCCACGATGAACCCCATCCCGGCACCCATCACCACCAGCGGAAGCGCCATCTGCCAGGAGGCGATGGAGGCGCCGTAGCGGTCGGACTCCCAGATGTAGAGCAGCACGCCGAGCGCCATGATCAGCGCGCCCGCCTGGAGCACCTTGCGCCCGAAGCGCGGCACCAGGAGCTGCACCGACATCCCGGCCGCGGCCGACACCGCGATGGAGAACGGCACCCCGGTCAGACCCGCCCGCAGCGCGCTCCAGCCCAGCCCGACCTGCATGTACAGCGTCCACACCAGGAAGAAGATGCCGAGGCCGACCCCGAAGACGGTCTGCACCGCGATACCCGCGGCGAAGCTCTTCACCCGGAACAGCGACAGCTCGACCAGCGGCGAACCGTCCTGCCGCGCCTTGCGCCTCTCGTACGCCACCAGCGCCGCGAAGACGACACCCGCGCCCGCCATCGAGGCGTACCCCCACAGCGGCCAGCCCAGCTCACGGCCGCGGGTCAGCGGGTAGAGCAGCATCAGCAGGCCCAGCGTCACCAGCGCGACGCCGACCAGGTCGAGCTTGAGCGCCCGCGGCGCCTTGGACTCGGTGATGAATCTGCGGCCCAGGATCAGCCCGGCCACGCCGACCGGCAGGTTGATGAGGAAGATCGGCCGCCACTCCAGCCCGAACAGGTTCCACTCGGTGAGCAGCGCGCCGAGCAGCGGACCGGACACCGCGCCGAGTCCCACGACCGCGCCGAACAGCCCGAACACCTTGCCCCGCTCGTGCGCCGGGAAGGTCGCGTGCACGATCGACAGCACCTGCGGCACCATCAGCGCGGCCATCGCCCCTTGCAGGATCCGCGAGGCGACGAGCATCTCCGGGTTGGCGGCGAAGCCGCACAGCGCCGACGCCAGCGTGAAACCGCCGATGCCGATCAGGAAGAGGCGCTTGCGGCCGTGGATGTCGCCGAGCCGCCCGCCGGTGATCAGCCCCGCGGCGAACGCCAGCGCGTAGCCCGCGGTGATCCACTGGATCTGGCTGAACGACGCGCCCGCGTCCCGCTGTATGGAGGGGATCGCGATGTTCACGATCGTGACGTCGACCAGGTCCATGAAGGCGGCGGTCATCACGATGGCGAGCGCGAACCAGCGCCGCCGGTCGGCCGCGGCGGCCGTACTGCTGGGAGGGGTCTCGGTGGAGGTCATACGGACACGCTAGGACCGCATTAGGTCAGATCGTGTCCTAGATCTGCGGCAGGCTGGAGACCCACCGGCCAGGACCGAGGAGACACCATGACGACCGACACCCCGGCGCGCCTGCTCCAGCTCCTCTCGCTCCTGCAGACCCCGCGCGAATGGCCCGGCGGCGAGCTCTCCGACCGGCTCGGGGTGTCCCGCCGTACCGTCCGCCGGGACATCGACCGGCTGCGCGAGCTCGGCTATCCGGTGCAGGCGACCAAGGGCGCCGACGGCGGGTACCGGCTGGTGGCGGGCAAGGCGATGCCGCCGCTCGTGCTCGACGACGAGGAGGCCGTCGCCATCGCGGTCGGCCTGCGCGCCGGTGCCGGGCACGCCGTCGAGGGCCTGGACGAGGCCTCCGTGCGCGCCCTCGCCAAGCTGGAGCAGGTGCTGCCGTCGCGGCTGCGGCACCGCGTGTCCACGCTCCAGGCGGCCACCACCCCGCTGACCAGCGGTGACGGCGCCAGTATCGCGCCGGAGACGCTGACCGTGATGGCCTCGACGGTCGCGGGCCGCGAGCGGCTGAGGTTCGCCTACCGCTCCGGGGACGGGACGCCCTCGCGGCGCCTGACCGAGCCGTACCGGCTCGTCTCGACCGGCCGCCGCTGGTACCTCGTCGCCTACGACCTCGACCGCGAGGACTGGCGCACCTTCCGCGTCGACCGGGTCGCCGAACCGTTCGCCACCGGGGCGCGGTTCACTCCCCGGGAACTGCCGACGGGCAGCGCGGCCGAGTATCTGCGGCAGTCCATGTTCCGGCGGCAGGAGACGTACGCCTTCGACGTCACCTTCGCGGCGCCGGCCGAGTTCGTCGCGGCCCGTCTGCCCGCCTGGCTGGGCGCGCCCGAACCGCTCGACGACCGCAGCTGCCGACTGCGTGCCGCCGCGGGCGACTCCGTGGAGTGGCTGGCGGTGCGGCTGGCGATGGTCGACTGCGAGTTCACCGTGCGGGAGCCGGCGGAACTGATCGGCTACCTGCGGGATCTGGGCACCCGCCTGACCCGGGCGGCGGGCGGCCCCCAGAACGAGGGCCTCCGCACCTCTCCTGACGAGGGCCTCGGAACGACCGCCTGACGAGGGCCGGGACCTCAGATCCGTACGGCGCTCCAGGGGAAGTCGTCCAGGGTCGCGAGGTTGCGCAGGGCGAGCGCGGGGGGTCCCGTCGGACCGTCCGGCGGGTCCTCACCGGCGGCCCACGCCTCGACGGCCACCCGCACGGCGGCACTGGCGACGGCCGCGGCCAGCCGCAGATCGGCGGGCATTCCCGAGGTGGTGCCCGGGGTCGCGGGGACCCCGGCGACGGCGGACTCACCGCTGGCGGCGGACTTCGCGGAGCCGGGCGACGTCGGGGACGCGGTGGCGGCAGGCTCCTCGGCGCCCGGCATGGGAGCCGACCCGCCGACGGCGGACTCCGCGGCGTCCGGAGTGGTTGGCCACGCGGCGCCCGGCGCGGGAGCCGGCCCGGTGGCGGTGGGCTCCCCGGCGTCCGGGGTCGTGGCCGGCCTGGGCGGTGCGAGGCGTGCCGCCAGTACCTCCGCGAGTGTGCGTTCCGCGGTCTGGCAGGCCTCGCCCCAGACCCGGCGCAGGGCGGGACTGCCGTCGGCCAGCCGGAGCAGGGTGCGCACCCACTCCAGCGACTCGGCCCTGACCCCGACGCCCGCAGTCAGGGTGCCGGTGACCGCGTGGCGCAGGGCCTCGGGGACGCCGAGTTCCGCGGGGGCGTCCCGGACGGCCTCCGCCCACTTCTGCGCGCCCGCGGCGAAGAGCGGGCCGAGGGCCTCCTCCTTGGTCGCGAAGTACCGGTAGAACGTGCGCGGCGCGACCCCCGCGGCGCGGGCGATGTCCTCGGCCCGGGTGGCGCGAAGACCGTGCGTGACGAACAGCCCGGCCGCCGCCCGTGCGATGTCCATCCGGGTAGCCGCTTTCCGCCGCTCGGTGAGCGAGGGCGCCGCCTCGGAAGGGACACGCGGGGCGCGCTGCCCGGGGGCCGGCCGGGTGCGCCCGGCGGCTGCGCGGGGACCGCCGTCGGCGGGAACGGGGAGAGCGCCGAGGCGAGAGGTACCGGTCACGGCAGGCAGGTTATGCCGCTGTGGCACAATCTGCCATTCCGGGTCACCCCGGGGTTCAGGTTCGGGGTGGCCCGGAGACGTGCCCGTCCGGACGGGCCCCGCGCAGGTCGCGGGCGTGCACCGGCCGGCGCCGCTCGCGGGCGCGCACAAAGAGCCGAGCCCCGGCGCCAGGGGGGGGAGGCGCCGGGGCTCGGCCCGGGTGAGTCCCGGCGCCGGGGGGGAGTGCGTCGGGACTCGGCTTGTGGGTGGTGGACGAGCCGCGCCGCGGCTCGTGCCCGGGGACCCGGGCCGCACGACCCGGGCCCGATGTCCGGGCCCTGAGGTCTTGTGCCCCGCCTCCGCCCTTTTGAAGCGGCCTTACCTGGCCATGTACGCCGGATGGGCGCGTTTCGTCACGCTGCGGCGTCGAAACCGGTGTCGCGAGCCAGCTTCTTCAGCTCCATGAGCGCGTGCTTCTCGATCTGCCGGATCCGCTCACGGGTCAGTCCGTGCTCCTTGCCGACCTCCGTCAGCGTGCGCTCCCGGCCGTCCTCGATGCCGTAGCGCATCTTGATGATGGAGGCCGTGCGCTGGTCGAGACGGCCTATGAGGTCGTCCAGTTCCTCGCTGCGCAGCAGGGTGAGGACGGACTGCTCCGGCGAGACCGCCGAGGTGTCCTCGAGCAGGTCGCCGAACTGGGTCTCGCCCGCGTCGTCCACCGCCATGTTCAGCGAGACCGGGTCGCGTGCCCAGTCCAGGACGTCGATGACCCGCTCCGGGTTCGAGCCGAGCTCGGCGGCGATCTCGGTGGGCTCCGGGTCGCGGCCGTGCTCGCGGTTGAACTCGCGCTGCACACGGCGGATGCGGCCCAGCTCCTCGACCAGGTGGACGGGGAGGCGGATCGTGCGGGACTGGTCCGCGATGGAGCGCGTGATCGCCTGGCGGATCCACCAGGTGGCGTACGTCGAGAACTTGAAGCCCTTGCGGTAGTCGAACTTCTCGACGGCGCGGACCAGGCCCGCGTTGCCCTCCTGGATCAGGTCGAGCAGGGGGAGGCCACTGCGCGGGTAGCGCCGGGCCACGGCGACGACCAGCCGGAGGTTCGAGCGGATGAAGACGTCCTTGGCCCGCTCGGCGGCGGCGACGAGCGCCTCCAGCTCCTCACGGGTCGCGTCCGCCTTGGCGTCGTCGACCTCTCCCTCGAGGATCTGCTGCGCGAACACGCCGGCTTCGATGGTCTGGGACAGCTCGACTTCCTTGGCGGCGTCGAGCAGCGGTGTACGCGCGATCTCGTCGAGATACATGCCGACCAGGTCGCGATCGGCGATCTCGCCGCCTGCGGCGCGAACACTGCTTGCCGCGTCGGTCTCGCCGGCGGCGGACTTACGACGGGCGACGGCACGGGTTGCCATGCGTGCTCCCTTGCGGTGGTGGGCTGGCGGTCGTCCTGGACACTGGATTCACCCTCCCGGGTGCCCTGCATCCGATGGAAACAACGACTGGAATCCGGACAGAATTCCCAAGCCGACCCCTTCTTTTTGTGATCATGCAGTACCCTGTCCGGCCACATGGGGAGGGCGGATGAGTACGGAACTCACAGAGGTGCAGGTCAGAACAGGAGTCGAGGCTGACCTCGGTGCTCTCACCGACCTCTACAACCACTACGTGCGGACGACACCGATCACGTTCGACACGGTTCCCTTCACCCCGGAGGAGCGCCGCCCGTGGCTGCTCTCCCACCCGGAAGACGGCCCGCACCGCCTGATGGTTGCCCAGGCGGCCGGCTCACAGCGGATTCTGGGGTACGCCACCTCCGGTCCCTTCCGCCCCAAGCCCGCGTACGCCACGTCGGTGGAGGTGACGGTCTACGTCGCCCCCGGCGCCGGCGGCCGCGGAATCGGCACTCTGCTCTACAACGCCCTGTTCGAGTCCCTCGCCGGCGAGGATCTACACCGGGCGTACGCCGGTATCGCCCAGCCCAACGAGGCGTCCGCGCGACTGCACGAACGCTTCGGCTTCCGGCACGTGGGCACGTACCGCGAGGTCGGCCGGAAGTTCGGGGGCTACTGGGACGTGGCCTGGTACGAGAAGGAGCTGTGACGCGGCGGGCGGCGCAGGGGTGGGCCGGGTCCGCCGGGGAGCCTTGACCGCGCGGCCGCCGCAGGGGGCCGGGTCCGCCGGGAGCCACGACCGCCCGGTCGGCCCGTACAGCCGAGCCGGAGGCCCGTGACCGGGCGGCCGGCGCGGGGGTCAGCCGATCTGGAGTGAGCGCTTGGCGAGTCCCAGCCAGAAGCCGTCGATCACCGTGCGCTGCGAGGCCAGCTCCTCGTGCGCCGCGCCCAGGGTGACGAACAGGGGCGCGAAGTGCTCGGTGCGGGGGTGGGCCAGCCGGCCCGCCGGGGCCTTGTTCTCGAAGTCGAGCAGGGCGTCCAGGTCCTGGGCGTCCAGGGCCCGCCGGCCCCAGTCGTCGAACTCGGCCATGACCGAGGAGACCCGGCCCTCCTGGCTGAGTGCCCGCAGGTTGTGGGTGAAGAAGCCCGAGCCCACGATCAGCACGCCCTCGTCGCGCAGCGGCGCCAGCCTGCGGCCGATCTCCATGAGCCGGACGGGGTCGAGCGTCGGCATGGAGATCTGGAGGACCGGGATGTCGGCGTCCGGGAACATCTCCACCAGCGGCACGTAGGCCCCGTGGTCGAGGCCGCGGTCCGGGATGTCCTGGACCGGCGTACCGGGGGCGCGCAGCAGCTTGCGCACCGACTCGGCCAGCTCGGGCGCGCCGGGGGCGTCGTACCGGACGCGGTAGTAGTGCTCCGGGAAGCCCCAGAAGTCGTACACCAGCGGCACCGTCTCCACCGCGCCGAGGGCGAGCGGGGCCTCCTCCCAGTGGGCGGAGACCATCAGGATCGCCTTGGGGCGCGGCAGGTCGGCGGACCAGGCGGCGAGCTGGCCGGGCCAGACGGGGTCGTCGGCGAGCGGCGGGGCGCCGTGGCTCAGGTAGAGCGCGGGCATGCGCTCGGGCGTGGGGCGCTCATCGGTGGTGGCGGACATGGCGGCGGCTCCCTGGCTGATGCTTGAACTTTAAAGCTCTGCATTCGAGACTACTCCGCACTTGTTTAAGCTTCAAGAAGGAGCCTCGTAGAGTGGAGGCATGAACACGGCACCCGCGGAAGAGCCGCGCTGGCTCAGTGACGAGGAACAGCGCATCTGGCGCGCGTACATGCACGCCACGACCCTGCTCGAGGACCACCTCGACCGTCAGCTCCAGCGTGACGCGGGCATGCCGCACATCTACTACGGCCTGCTCGTGCAGCTCGCCGAGGCGCCGCGCCGGCGGCTGCGGATGACCGAGCTGGCGATGAACGCGAAGATCACCCGGTCCCGGCTCTCGCACGCGGTCGCCCGGCTGGAGAAGAGCGGCTGGGTGCGGCGCGAGGACTGCCCCTCCGACAAGCGGGGGCAGTTCGCGGTGCTGACGGACGAGGGGCGCGAGGTGCTGGCCCGGACCGCGCCCGGCCATGTGAACGCCGTCCGCCAGGCCCTCTTCGACCGGCTGACCCCGGAGCAGCAGAAGTCCCTCGGCGACATCATGCGGATCGTCGCCGAGGGACTCCAGCCGCAGGACGCGGGCGCGGACCTGCCCTGGCTGCGCTAGGCCGCGAAGTCCCTCCCGCCCCGCGACGCCTGGGTGTCCGGACGCGGGTCCGCCCCGGTTCCGCTGAGCTCGGAACCGGGGCGGACCCCAGGACGCGTACGGGCGAGGCGTCCCCACCCCGCGCCCGTACACGGGGCATGACCGCCGGCCGGGTGTGGCGGCACCCGGCCGTACGGGGTGTCAGTGGGCGATGACCGGGACCTTGAACTCGTCCTCGACGCCCTCGCCCGCACCGTCGCCGGACACGGCCGTGATGTCCGGGCGGCCGGTGTTGATGAAGGTCGCGGCGATGGTCGCGGCGACCACGAGGATGCCGACGGCGAACCAGATCGCGTTGGTGTAGCCGTGCACCTGGCCCTGGAGCTGCACCAGCTGCTGCTGGGACTTCGAACCGGCGCCCGCGATGTGGTCCTTGATGTAGGAGGTCGTCGCCGACGCGGCGATCGTGTTCAGCAGGGCCGTACCGATCGCACCGCCCACCTGCTGCGAGGTGTTGACCATCGCGGAGGCGACACCGGCGTCACGCGGCTCGACGCCGTGCGTGGACAGCGACATGGCGGGCATGAACGCCGTACCCATGCCGAGGCCGAGCAGGATCATTCCAGGCAGGATCGTGCTGGAGTAGTTGGACCCGATCTCCAGCTGGGTCAGGACCAGCATGCCGAGCGCGGCGACCAGGAAGCCCGGAGCCATCAGGAAGCGCGGCGGGACCCGGGTCATCAGCCGGGTGCCGATCTGCGTCGAGCCCACCATCATGCCGCCGATCATCGGCAGGAAGGCGAAGCCGGTCTTGACCGGCGAGTAGCCCTTCACGATCTGCAGGTAGTAGGTCAGGAAGAGGAACAGGCCGAACATCGCGATGATCGCGAGACCCAGCGAGAGGTAGACGCCTCCGCGGTTGCGCTCGGTGATGACGCGCAGCGGCAGCAGCGGGGCCTTGACCCGGGACTCGGTGAAGACGAACGCGGCGAGCAGCACGGCCGCGGCCACGAACAGGCCGACGGTCACGGAGTCGCCCCAGCCCTCGGACTCGGCGCGGGTGAAGGCGTAGACCAGCGTGACCAGACCGAGGATGGACAGGATGACGCCGGGGATGTCGAGCGGCGAGCGGTTGCGGCCGCCGGCCGGCTCACGGATGACGTAGTACGCGCCCGCGGCGGCGATGATCGCGAACGGGATGTTCACGAAGAACGTCCAGCGCCAGTCGAGGTACTCGGTCAGGACACCGCCGAGGATGAAGCCCACGGCGCCGCCGCCACCGGCGATGGCGCCGTAGATGCCGAACGCCTTGGCGCGCTCCTTGGGCTCCGTGAACATCACGGCGAGCAGGGAGAGCGCGGCGGGCGCGAGCAGTGCGCCGAACGCGCCCTGGAGGGCACGGGCGCCGAGCATCATCGCCTCGTTCGTGGCGGCGCCGCCGAGGGCGGACGCGCCGGCGAAACCGATCAGGCCGGCGACGAAGGTGCGCTTGCGGCCCCACAGGTCGGCGATGCGCCCGCCGAACAGCAGCAGACCGCCGAAGGCCAGGGCGTAGGCCGTGATGACCCACTGCCGGTTGCCGTCCGAGATCCCCAGGTCCTGCTGGGCGGAGGGCAGCGCGATGTTCACGATGGTGGCGTCGAGGACGACCATCAGCTGGGCCAGCGCGATGAAGCTGAGCGCCTTCCAGCGGTTGGAATGGGCGTCGGCCAGATCCGCCTTGGCGGTGGCCGGGACTGTTTCAGACATGGGGGTACCCACTTCGGTACTTCGCAGCGAAAAAGGAATGGGTCGGCTAAGAAGAGGTCGGGGCGTCGCCGGTGACGGCCCGGGGTGTCGTCAGGAGAGTCGGCTCGTCGACGGTGACGGCCGGAAGAGTGGTGTGAGGAGTGACCGGCGCCGGGCGCCGGACTCATCGGTCAGGCGCGTCGCAGATCCTCCACGGTCGCGGCCACCCCGGGCAGTTCGGAGCGGGCCGGCGCCCGCATACCGTCCAGGAACAGCTGCAGATGGCGGTGCACGAACCGGTCGATGCCCTGGCACGCGGTGCCGGGCAACGGCCGGGTGAGCTGGGTCAGGGCGATCATCATGTCGCCGAACTCGACGTCGGGACGCAGCTTTCCGGCCTTGCGAGCGCGCTCCATGAGCTGCTCGACCAGTTCCGTGAAGCGGTCCCTGGCGGCGACCAGGTCCGGGTGTTCCTGGTCGAAGCCCTTGGAGAGCATGGGGCACAGGGCGCCGATGCGCTCGTCGGCGGCGGCGTGCACGAAGCGGCTCAGTGCCTCGAACGCGTCACCGTCCCCGGCGAGTGCGGTCTCGATCTGTTCCGAGGTGCGGTCCATGACCGAGCAGACGACCTCGCGCACCAGTGCGTCGCGGTCGGGAAAGTTGCGGTACACCGTGGCGTTGCCGACGCCGGCCCTGCGGGCGATCTCGTCGAACGGCACTTCCGGGCCGAACTCGACGAACATCTCCCGGGCGGCGCCGACGATCCGCTCCCGGTTGCGCAGGGCATCGGCACGCGGCCGGGTCGCTCGGCGCTGCGTGGGGGTGGCGGTCTCCACGGCGTACTCCTCCAGTAGGTCGGTGCTCCGGATGGACTCCGGAGGTGCTGCTCGCCCGGATGACTCCGGGTGGTGCTGTCCCGGCGGCTGCCGGGTGTGAACCGGGTGATGCTGTCCCGGCGGCTGCCGGGGTGGTGCTCTCCGGACGACTCCGGGCCGGGGTGCCGGCTCCGGAAGGGCTTCCGGGTCTCGCGTGTCCTTCGCGGCGGGTTCCGTCGCGGTCCGGGTACCCGGCGCGGCGGTGATCCGACGCCCCTCCGGGTGCCCGGGGCGATCCGGGGAAGACCTCCCCGTTTCGCTTGGACACACAGCTAAACGGGGAAACGATCCCCGGTTATTTCCCCGACCTCCTGTGACCTGCGTCACACCACCTACGGGTCGGAAACCCACGTTCGGGCTCCTCCAACGAGCGGCCCCGCACCCCGCGACCGAGGCTGGCCGAAGGGTGCAGCCGGAGACCGGCGGCTGCCGGGGAGCGAAGGGGCCCATGCATGCAGCCGACCCGCCGCCGGATACGCCCGCGCCGTGTGGCCGCCTTCGCCTCGGTGACCGCCCTGACGCTCGCGGTCAGCACCTCCGCCGGCACCGGGCACCTCACGGCGGGCTCGACCGCGTCGGGCTCCATCGCGCTGGCCCGCTCCACGGCGCTCGGCCCCTGCATGATCACCGGCGCCGCGGGCGTCCAGATGTCGGAGGGCATCCCCACCCCGGCCGGCTACGCCCGCTCCACCGGCACCGTCCGCGCCCTCAACCTCATGGTCGACTTCTCCGACGCGCCCGGCCAGGGCAGCGCGCTCGACCGGCTGGCGGAGTTCTTCCCCAAGACCCGGGAGTGGTTCCGCACCAGCTCGTACGGCCGCCTGGACTAC
This sequence comes from Streptomyces sp. NPDC054842, assembly GCF_053611025.1. Taxonomy (NCBI): domain Bacteria; kingdom Bacillati; phylum Actinomycetota; class Actinomycetes; order Kitasatosporales; family Streptomycetaceae; genus Streptomyces; species Streptomyces sp. NPDC054842. The sequence goes on along the minus strand of NZ_JBSGZN010000001.1, from coordinate 177,689 downwards.
CGCCCCGAGGCGCCCGTCCGGGACTGGCTGCGGATGCCGAGATCCTTCAAGGACTACGGCATAGAACGCGGCGCCCCCTTCGACCCGGGCTACCGCGACCTGGTCCAGGACATCGTCGCCGTCGCCGACCCCAAGGTGGACTTCCGCGCGTACGACATCCTGAACGTCCTGGTCACCCCGAACGCGGGCCCCTCCGCCCTGGACACCGTCCTGTCGGTGACCTTCGCGGGCAACACCGAGGCCCCCGTCGCCGACGGCGTCCCCGTCGCCAACGCGTCCTTCGTCTACAGCCGCCAGGACGACGGCTCCGGCTCCTACGGCGACACCGGCTACCGCGTCCTGCCCCACGAGAACGGCCACACCTTCGGCCTGCCCGACCTCTACACCCAGGACGGCGGCGGCGCGGTCGGCCACTGGGACATCATGAGCGAGGACTGGGGCGCCGACAACGACCTCCTCGGCTGGCACAAGTGGAAGCTGGGCTGGCTCGAAGAGTCCCAGGTCCGCTGCGCCGCGACGCCCGGCACCAGCGAGTACACCCTCACCCCGCTCGCCAGGGCCGGCGGCACCAAGCTGGTCGTCGTCCCACTGAGCGCGAAGACCGGGTACGCGCTGGAGCTGCGTACCCGCGCGGGCAACGACGAGACCGTCTGCCGCCCCGGCATCCTCATCTACAAGGTCGACGCCGACGTGGACACCGGCAACGGCCCCGTCAACGTCTTCGACTCCCAGCGCGACAGCGGCGGCTGCACCCGCAGCCCCAACGTCCACGCCGAACTCTCCGACGCCCCCTTCACCCCCGGCGAGTCCTTCCAGGACCCGAAGACGGGCGTCCGGATCACGGTCGCGGGGGCGGACGTGGCGGGAGACCACCGGGTGTACGTGACGCGGCGATGAGGGGGGACGGCGGCCGTGGGGACGGCGACCGGCGGCGGCCGTACGCGGCTCCGACGGCGCCGCGGGTGCCGGTGCGGCCGCCCGGGCGGGCGGGACGGTGCCGCAGGTGGCGGCGCCGAGGCCGGCCGGACGTCCTCGACCTGCTGGGGCGGCCGGGCAGGCATTACGGTGTCTCATCCGAGATCCGCAACGGAGAGCTTCCATGCCATCGAACGTCTCGCCGGCACTCGACATCCCCGTACCCGCCGAAGCCGTCGCCCCCCTGATGCGCGGCATCGCCGTACTGCGGCGGCTGACCGATGCCGACGGCACGTCCAGCCTCAGCGGCCTGGAACGGGCCACCGGGCTCGCCCGTTCCACCGTCGACCGGATCACGGCCACCCTCGCGCGCATGGGATACGTACGCCTCGACGGCCGTGACGCCGTCCTCGCACCCCGCCTCATGGAGCTCGGCAACGCCTACCTCGCCGCGCTGCGCCTGCCCCGCCTGCTCGGCGCGCACGCCGACGCGCTCGCCGACGAACTCGACGAGTCGGTGTCGCTGGCCGTCGCCGACCTCGACGGCATCCGGTTCATCCACCAGGCCACCCGCCGCCGCGCGATGTCCCTCAGCTTCCGCATCGGCGACCTGCTCCCGGTGGAGCGCACCGCGCCGGGGCCGCTCTTCGCCACCGAGTGGGGCCCCGCGGAATGGGCGCACTGGCACGCCCGCCGGGCCGCCGACCCGGAGGACCGCGGCTTCCCCGCGGTACCGGCCAGGAGCCGCCCGATCGACGGGACCGAGGACCGCGACGCCGCCGCCCACGGGACGGGACCGGCGTCCGCCGACGCCCCGGTGGACGCCGGCGCCCCGCCCCGGCGCGAACCCGCCCTCGGCGACGACTTCGAACGGCGTACGGCGGCGGCCCGGGAGTCCGGCTGGTCCCTGGACGACCAGCTCATCGAACAGGGCCTGGTCGCCCTCTCCGTGCCGGTGTGCGATCCGGGCTCCGGCCGCATCGCCTGTGTCGTCAGCGTGGTCAGCCACACCAGCCGGCACACCGCCGCGGACCTCCGGGACACCCTGCTGCCCCGCCTGCGGACCGCCGTGCGGGCGATGGAACAGGAACTGCGGCACACCCCGCCCGCCGGGCCGGCCCCCCGCACCGGGCTCGCCACCTGGACGGGGGCGTCCAAGCAGGAGCTGGGCCGCGACTTCATCGAGTCGCTGGCCCGCGGGCTGACGGTCTTCACGGCGTTCGGGGAGGGCCGCGCGGAACTGACGCTCTCCGAGGTCGCCCAGGCCACGGGACTCGCCCGGGCCACGGCCCGCCGCGCCCTCATCACCCTGGAGCACCTCGGTTACGTCACCGCGCGCGACCGCTTCTTCGGGCTGACCCCGCGCGTCCTGGGCCTCGGTTATCCGCCGCTGTCCCGGCTGTCCCTTCCCCAGATCGCGACGCCGCACCTCACCGCCCTGTCCCAGCGCCTCCAGGACTCGGCGTCGCTGGCGATCCTGGCGGGCGACGACATCCAGTACACGGCACGGGTCGCCACCCGCCGCGTGATGAGCGTCAACGTCACCGTCGGCACCCGGCTGCCCGCGTACGCCACCTCGCTGGGCCGGGCGATGCTGGCGGACCTCCCGGACCCCGAGCTCCCGGAGACGGCCCGCCTGACCCCGCACACGATCACCGACCCCGCACACCTGCGAGCGGCCCTGGACCGCGTACGCGCGGAGGGGTACGCCCTGGTCGACGAGGAACTGGAGGAGGGCCTGCGCTCGATCGCCGTACCGGTGCGCGACGGCGAGGGCCGGGTCGTGGCCGCCGTGAACGTCGCGATGCACAGCAGCCGCCGCACGGTGGAGCAGTGCGTGACGAAGGTGCTCCCCGAGCTCCACGCGGCGGCGACGCGCATCGAGACGGACCTGCGGGTGGCGGGAAGATTCCGGCAGGTCCCCGGCACGTGAGACTCCGGGCTCCGAGCGCTCGTTACCGACGGTTCCGTCGGTTTCGGGGGCGGGGTTGCGGGGGTCTGGCGGTTCCGGGGCGTCTGCAGGTTCCGGAGGTCCGGCGGTCCCGTGGGTCCGTGAGTTCCGGTCGTGACTTCCGTACTCGCGTTGGTCCCCTGAGCTCCGTCAGTCCCTCTAGTCCCTCCGGTCCCTTCAGTCCGGTCAGTGCCGTCAGTGCCGTCAGTGCCGTCCGTACCGTCCGTACCGTCCGGGCTGTTACCTGGGCCCGCCGCCGGGGGCGCCGGGGCGCGGGCGTCCTGGGGGGTCGTTCGGCGGGTTAGGGGTGCTGGGTCGGGGGCGTCCCGGGGAGTCGTGCGGTGGGCCGGGGGTGCCGGGTCGGGGGCGTCCTGTGAGGCCGTTGGGTCCGCCGGGCGTGCCGGGTCCGCCGGACATGCCCGGTCCGCCAGGCGCGGCAGCTCCGCCGGGTGCGCCGGGCGTGCCGACCGGGGACCGTCCCGAGGCGTCCAGTGCTCCCAGGGCGGCCGAGGTGGCGAGGCGCGGCAGCAGCAGCGTCCAGAACCGGGTGAGGGTGTTCCGGGAGAGCCACCGCTCGTCACGGGCTCCGAGGGTCTCGAAGCCGACGACGGCGGCGACGATGGTGGACGCGGCGTCCCGCGCGGACACGTCCTCGGCGAGCACGCCCTCGCGGTCGGCGCGGCCGAGCATGTCGATGACGTACTCGTGCCAATGGCGATGCAGATGATCGCCGCCGGTCGCGGAATCCGCCCCTCCGGTCAACGCGAACCCGGCCCGGAGCACGACGTCGTGACTCAGCCCGTGGAGCAGGGCGTGGGAGGCGTCGACGAGAACCTGGAGGGAACCGCCGCCGGCGGGAACGGCTCCGTCGTCTCGCGGCGGACCGGCCGACCCGGCGGCATGCGGCGCTCCCCCGCCTCCGGAGCCCTCACCTACTCCCGTGATGCGTTCCAGGCGTTGGGCGGCGGCCCGGCCGACGGCATCGGCGAGAGCCGCCTTGCTGGCGAAATGGAAGTGCAGCGCCCCGTTGCTGACGCCGGCCCGGGCACTGATGGCGGCCAGGGTGACCACCTCGAAACCCTCTTGGTCGAAGAGCTGGGCGGCGGACTCGATCAACGCGTTGCGGGTACGGACCGCGCGCTCCTGCTTGGCCATCGGGGACTCCCATCCTCACCGGAGACTCCGATGAGGGTAACAAACCGTCCATGCGGTTTAGGGTGCGGGGCCTCGATCTCCACTCGAAGGTCGACGGGCCTCCACTGGACTTCCGCAGAAACGCCCCGCTCAACGCCGCGAAGGGATGGGGGATACGGGAGGGCGGTGCGGAATATGGGGGGTGGGGAGGGAGGGCGGCGAGGGCTTGAGAGGAGGGGAGTTCGGGCCCCGGCGGGGGTGCGGCATGCACGCCGGCTTCCGGGCGGGGTGGGCGGTCGGTCGGGTCCCGGCAGGGGTGCGGCGCGTCGGGGCCGGGGCGGGGTGGGCGGTAGGTCGGCTTCCGGCCGGGGTGGGCGGTCCGTGGGCTTCCGGCTGGGGTGCGGTACGTCGGGTCCCGTGCGGGGTAGGCGGTCCGTCGCTCCCGGCTTGGGCGCGGTACGTCGGGTCCCGACGGCACTCGCGTCGCGAAGGCGGCACCGGCCGGCTCGGACGGACGCGCCGCAGGGGCCGCCCTGCCAAGTCAGGGGGTGCGCAGCGACCTTGGCGGCCGCGGCCCACACGCCTCGGACTGCCCCCTCGACCCGGGCCGCCATCCGCTAGGCTAGTCGCCGGGTCTCCACGGAGATCCGCACGCCTTCGTAGCTCAGGGGATAGAGCACCGCTCTCCTAAAGCGGGTGTCGCAGGTTCGAATCCTGCCGGGGGCACAGAGAGAAGGGCCAGCTCAGAAGGATTTCCTTCCGGGCTGGCCCTTCGTCGTGTTCGAGGCCGTGCCACACCGGTGCCACTGGAGTCCACGCGGAATCCACACCGCCTGGCACGGGAGCGTCTCCCCCGCCCTCGCGGATCATGGCTCCGAGCCGATCGGTGATGCGGTCACGGTCGCTAGTCATCTGCTGATAGTTCAGCGCGGCACGCGAGCTGCTGTGGCCCAGCACCTGACCGGGAGACCACCTGTGCTGAAGAGCGAAGCCCGCAAGGGCTACTGGTGCGAGTGCTGGACCGAAGGCCTCACCGACGAGGGCGAGCCGGTGCTCGGCGCATCCTTTGACGCCTACTCGGCACCCAGGCCGACAGATGGGTTGCCGTCGCGCTCCGCACCATCTCACCGGCATTCGACTCGGAAGCGTCCGAGCAGGCATGGCAGTGGCTGTACGACGGCCGCATAGGACACGACGAGCCTTCCTGTGCTCAGAGCCCTGCCCGTGTCAGTCACCTTCTTCACCACTCGCATCACATGGACTATCCGACCAGTGGCCTGGTCTTCCTGCCCCTCGCCCACCGGAAGGGCACCCAACTTCCGGCATGAGTGGCTGACTTCAAGCCGCTCCACGGTGGCCGCCAGCGGTGACGGCCTCCACTAGCGTGGTCCTATGACAGAGACGGCAAAGGCTGCACGGGGGCCCAGACAGCTCAGCGAGCTGGCGGATGTGTATGACGTCCTGGACCAAGTCAGGCTTCGCCCGAGCATGTGGGTGCGAGGCAAGTCGCTCCTGCACCTGGAGTCCATGCTGATCGGTTACACAGCGGCCCTCGGCGTCCACGGCATCGACGAGGGTTGCGATCTCCGCCCTGGGAGTCTGGGGCCGTTCGCTCAGTGGCTTTGGCGTCGCCTGGGGATGGCGTACCCCAGCTCACTGGGTTGGGCGGTCGAGATCGAGCGCAGGGCGGAACAGACCGACGTGCCTGCCATGGAAATGTTCTTCGAGCTACTGGACGAGTTCCGCGCCGAAGGCCGCGGTGCCCACCAGGTGAAGCCGGACGGCCAAGCACCCACCGAGGCTGAACAGCCCCAGCAGTCCGACTGAGTTACAACTTTCTCTACTGATTACAAGGCGGCTCGCTCCGCTCCCCGCGCGTGCGGCCCGGCCCCGGCCGGGTCTGCGTTCCAGTCTCCGCCTCGCTCCAGCCCGGCCGACGCCCGTACCGCGCACACACCAATCAGAGCCTTGATGCCAGAGAAGAGGTACGTCGTGGCTGGGGCGGTCGGCGCCGCGCCGCCATGACCAGGCGCTGCGCCGTCGAGCGCCGCATCCTCCACCTCCCGCTGCGTCTTGCCCGCCGGTATCCCGAGCGCCCGTAAAACGAGCATGCCGACACGGGCAGCTCGGTAGTGGCCTTCCACAGTCGGCTCAGATGCCGCTATCGCTTCTCCGCTCTCGGCGGTGTCAATGGCTTGACGATCTAGGACGGCTGACCTACGTTCGAATCCTAGGTCGACTGTCCTACGGCACCGGAAGGAATCACCATGACTGCTGTGGCGACCCGCGAGCAGATCGTCGCGGCGGCCGACCGACTCTTCTACCAACACGGCTATGAGCACACCTCGTTCGCGGACATCGCCGGAGCCGTCGGTCTGTCGAGGGGCAACTTCTACTACCACTTCAAGTCCAAGGACGCGATCCTGGACGCGGTGATCGACGCCCGCCTCGCCGACACCCGGCGGATGCTGGAGCAGTGGGAGGCGGAGGCGCCGACCCCGGCCGGCCGGGTCATGCGGTACGTCGAGATCGTGCTGACCAACCGTGCCGACATCCAGGAGTACGGCTGCCCCGTGGGCACCCTGACCACAGAGCTGGCCAAGCTGGAGCACGCCATGCTCGGCCAGGCCGGGCGCCTGTTCACCCTGTTCCGCACCTGGCTGCGCGAGCAGTTCGCACAGCTCGGGCACGCCGAGCAGGCCGACGAGCTGGCGATGCACGTGCTCGCCTTCAGCCAGGGCGTCGCGGTCATGGCCAACGCCTTCCACGACGAGGCGTTCATCCAGCGCGAAGTCGACCGGATGCGCGACTGGCTGCACACCTACGAGAGATGAGACAAAGCATGTTCATGGTCCTGCTCCGGTTCTCCGACAACAAAGCCGCCGCCGCCGAGCACATGGCCGGCCACCAGGAGTGGATCAAGCGCGGCCTGGACGACGGGGTCTTCCTGTTGGTCGGCAGCATTCAGCCGGGCCTCGGGGGCGCGGTCCTCGCGCACAACACCTCGCCGGAGGAACTGCAAAAGCGCGTCGACGAGGACCCCTTCGTCGCACGGAACGTCGTCACCGCGGAGATCATCGAGATCGCGCCGGGCATGACGGACGAGCGGCTGAGCTTCCTGATGTGACGACAGTGCGTCGAAGCGCGCACGTGACGCTGCGGCGGGGCCCGCCTTGACGGCGATCCAGTGGCTGATGGCCGCGCCGAGGGTGTCCTGCGCGACGTGCAATGGTGACGTCGGGTATGGGAACTGTCTGAATACCTCGGCTGGGCTGCGGAGTTACTGGGGGAGCCGTAGCTCCTGCGACGTCTGCTCGGCATCTGCGTGCAGTCCGGAGCAGAGCAGGTTGAATGCCTGGACTGCCGCGGTGGCGACACTGTCGCGGGCGTCTGTGGGCGATTCGCCGGACAGAATGCGTCGTTGTAGTTCGCGCAGGGCTGCCCGGTGTGTGCCGGCGATGGCACCTGCCAGGAGTGCGGGCATCGGGTGTGCCGCATCCCATCCGTTGGCGGTGTTCGGCGGATGTTCGGCCAGGGCCGCCGCCAGCACGTCCTCGGCGCGTTCGCTGATCTCGCGTTCACGTGCGCGCAATGCGGAACTGTCGTGGATGACCTGCCAGAACCTGGGCGCGTCGGGGTGAAGCCCGAGCGTGGGGTCCTCGTTACGCAGGGCGGTCAGCAGGTCGTTGCGGATGGTCTCCACTGGGCAGGTGCCGGGTGCACGGTTGCGCACCAGAGCGGCGAGATGGTCTTCCACCTCTGCCTGGCGGTCGAAGAAGAGGTCTTCCTTTGTGGGGAAGTAGTTGAACACGGTGTTGGTGGAGACGCCTGCGTGCCGCGCCACCTCGGCGACCGTGACCTGGTCGAAGCCGTGCTTCATGAAGAGAGGCAGGGCCGCGTCAGCGATCGCCGTGCGGGTCTGCTGCTTCTTGGTCTCTCGAAGGCCCATGCCCAAATGATAGTGTCACCACAAAATTATAGTGACACCAAGATTCTTGGGGTGGGATCATGACCTTGCACTTCGGCATCTATCCCGGGGGGATCCTGGGGGACGACCAGGGCATCGTCCGCCCGGTCCGCCCGGACCTGCCGGACCGCATCACCGAGGCGCTTGACGCGCTGCAAGGCGACGCAGTCACCCTGTTGGTGCGCGCTTACCAGTCGTTCGCCGCCACCGTGACGCCGCTGGAACCGCCCACGCCCGCCGACCCCGAGACGTATCTCGAGCGGGGCCGCAAACTGGACCTCGTGCTGCAGTTCCGGGAGCCGTCCGGCGAGTTGGAGGGGTGGCTGGAGTTCGTCCGCGAGGCCGTCCGCACCGGTGGGCCGCACCTGGCATCCGTCCAGATCTGCGAAGAACCCAACGCCGACCTGCCCGTGGTCGACGGCAGCATCCCCAACGTCCTGAACGCGCTCGTTGAGGGGGTTGTCGCGGCCAAGCAGGAGGCCCGGGCCTTGGGTCACGGCCTGGCGGTCGGCTTCAACGCCGTGCCGACCTTCAACCCGGCCGACACCTTCTGGTCCGAGCTCGGCGCCCTGGCCGACGACCGCTTCCGCCAGAGCCTGGACTACGTCGGCCTGGACTTCTTCCCTGACGTGTTCCGTCCCATTGCCGCCGAGCAGTTGGCGGAAGCGGTCACCGCGGTCCTCACCGCGTTCCGGCGAACAGATCTGCCGAAGGCCGGCATCCCTGACAGCGTCGCGATCCGTATCTGTGAGAACGGCTGGCCCACCGGCCCCGGCCGGCCCGAGCAGCAGCAGGCCGAGGTCCTCGAAGTCGTAGTGCGGACCGTGGCCGCCCTCGCCGCCGACCTGAACATCGACGGATACTCGTTCTTCGCCCTGCGAGACGCCGACAGCACCGGAGAGGGGCTCTTTCACCGCTTCGGTCTTCTGCACGACGACTACACCGCCAAGCCGGCTTTCGAAACGTACCGGCGTCTCATCGAAGAGCTGAGTTGATCAGGGTCACGTACGTAAATTGATGCCGCCAACCGAGCCCGCACGGGCAAGCGGCCTCAGCCCTGCCCTCGCAGGGCACTGTCAGACCCTCCCGCCAGAATTCCGTCATGCTGATAGCGACAAGCGCCAACGGTCACCTTCTGAAGCGTCCCACCAAGCCGGCCATCGGGACGATGCTCGCCAATCTTCGGCGCGGCAACGAGCACTTGGTGCTTGAGCGCCAGGAGGAGGACCTCGACGGGGACTGGTACATCCAGGTGCTGTTCCGCGACAACAACACCTACCAGCTGGAGTACCGGGACGGCGTCCCTGCCGAGCACTACCAGACGCGGACCGTTTCGCAGGAGAAAGTGCGGGTGGCGCTCATCGGCTGGGCGACCGGCAAGCCGGGCTGGCGCGACGGCTTCATGTGGAACAACATCGGCGACATGTTCACACCGGAGGCCTAGCGCCCCGCTGACACCAGTCATGCGATCACGGTGCCTACCTCGTCCGGCGAGGGCGTCCGGGCGCGGCACTTTTCCTCGAAGTGGTCGAGGTGGTGGCGCAGCTCTGCCAGGCGGGCGTGGAGCTCCCGGGGGGTTAGGCGGTGAGCGTGCCGCGGGCGATGTCGAGCCACCTCTGTGTACGGCCTGACACCACCCGCTGGTTCTTCGGGCTCGGCCCGTCAGTGTGCCGAGGGCGCCGCGCACGATGCCGGGCCAAGAGGAGGCCCCAGATGTCAGAGACCCCGGTCTCGGTTCCATCGGTTCACGTGCGCCGCGTAGAAGACGTTGCCGATGCCGGCGGTGAACATCAAGAGCCAGAAGTGGACCCACAGCGACTGATGCCGGCGTCTGAAGCCCGCGCCCCCGATGAATGCCGCGGAGGACGCCACAGCGGAGTTGCTGTTGTTGATGATGATCGTCGGAGGCTGCCCGTAGGGCTGGGCAGGTTGCTGGTCCGGCGCTGTCGCCATGCGGCGTCGTCTCCTCGATGTGCTGGGCTGCAAGAGTGAGACGCACCATAGGGGTGCCGGAGTGATCCCCGACGAGGAACCGGCAGCCCGTCACCCTGTCGAGGGACGCCGGCGGGCGGGCCCCCGATCGGGGTGGGGAGCAGAACGGGTCGGCCAGGGGCATCAAGGCGTTTGCCACTGGCGGCACTTGCGCGCATCAGTAGTCGGAGAAGTATCCAGCGCCCGGCATCGCTACGCCCTCGCCCGGGGCGTGGTCGACGAGCACGTCTCGTTTTCGGGCCCCCTTCAGCGCGGCCAGCCGGCCGCTCCCTTCCGCCCGGTTGTCCCCGGGCCCCTGCGGAATTGTGCGCGATCTGTAACGGGGGGATCCCTTCGGGGGCTTCTGTCGTCCTGGCAGGTGGCGCCTGGTCATCCGGGGGCGGCGAGGAACTGCGGGAATCGGGGGCGGACATGGCACGGCACGGGAACGCTCGGGGCTGGTACGGCAAGGTGGTCGGGGCGGCGCTGGGGGTGACCCTGCTCGCCACCGGCGCCTCGGTGTGGACCGCGCAGGCCGGTGCGGTCGGCGGCTCCGCGCGCAAGGCCGCCGTGTCCGACACCACGGGCAACCACGGCAAGGCGGTCGCGGTGAGCATCGTGCACGCCTCCGACAAGGGCGCCCGCGGCGTCAACATCACCATCGACGACGGCCCCGATCCGAAGTGGACGCCCCAAATGCTGGACGTCCTGCGGGAGTACGGGGTCAAGGCCACGTTCTGCATGGTGGGGACGCAGGCGCAGGCCCACCCGGACCTCGTCAGGAAGGTGGTCGCGGCGGGGCACCGGCTGTGCGACCACTCCGTCTCCCACGACACCGCCATGGACAAGCAGTCCGAGAGCTACCAGTCGCAGCAGATACTCGACGCCGAGCGCATGATCACCAAGGCGTCCGGAGGTGTGCGGCCGATGTACTACCGGGCGCCCGGCGGCGCGTTCACCCCGTACAGCCGCAAGCTGGCCGCCTCCCGGGGCATGCGCCCCCTGGGCTGGAACGTGGACACCAAGGACTTCGAGCAGCCGGGCACCGACGCCATCGTGGCCACCGTCGAGCGGGAGCTGCCCAACGGGCCGACGCTCCTCTTCCACGACGCGGGCGGCGACCGTTCCCAGACCGTCGAGGCGCTGCGCCGGATCCTCCCCCGGCTCAAGGAGCAGGGCTACTCCTTCGGCTTCCCCGTCCGCTGAGGCACCTGCACCCCGGGTCCGCCGACCGCCTGGCATCCCCGGCGTACGGCGTTCACGTGGTGCGGGCCGCCTGGGCGCCGGGTGCCTGTTCCGTGCCGGTTATCCTGCGTCGTCCTGGACAGGTCAGAGAGGCCCCATCATGAGCAGCACCACGTCGCCCTTTCCCGCGCGGATCGAGTTGTCCGGGGAGGGGCTCGTCCTGCGTGACTGGACGGAGGGCGACATCGCCGCGATGCCGGGGCTGTTCGACCATCCCGACATCGCCTACTGGACGCCCATCGTCTCGCCCTTCGACGAGGAGGCCGCCCGGGCGCGGCTGGAGAAGGACCGGCAGCTGCGTGCGGAGGGTACGGCGATCCTGCTCGCCATCACCGTGGACGGCGGCGCGCCGCTCGGCGAGGTGATGCTGCGGCGGGCTCCCGAGGGCACGGAGATCGGCTACGCCGTCGGACCCGCGCACCGCGGGCAGGGGCTGGCCGTGCGGGCGGTGCGGGTGATGGCCGCGTACGCCTTCGAGCAGCTCGGTGCGCGACGGGTGATCCTGGAGCTGGAGGCCGAGAACGACGCCAGTGTCGCCGTGGCCACCAAGTCGGGGTTCCGCCTGCTCGACGTGCCGCTGATCGCGGGCGAGGACAAGGGGCGGCCCTTCGTCCTCCAGACGTGGGGACTCGACCGCCCCTGATCGTCGCCCCGTAAGCGTCCCTCCGATCCTCCGCCCGGCGTTCGTCGCCGCCTCCCCCGAGGTCAATCGGGGGGAGCGTGCGGGCAGTCGGCCACCGCCGGGTACCGACGGCCGGTTCCGTCGTCGTGGGCGGGCAGTACCGTCCTGCCATGGCCGTCACCATCGATCTCACTCTCGACTGCGCCGACGCGCAGCTCCTCCGGCGCTTCTGGAAGACGGCTCTCGGGTACGTCGACGAGCCGCCGCCCGCGCCCTTCGCGACCCGCGAGGAGTGGCACGCGAGCTTCGGTCTCCCGGCCGACGACTCCGTGGACGAGGGGGCCTGGCTCCGCGACCCCGACGGCGTCGGGCCCCGGCTCTGCATCCTCAAGGTGCCCGAGCCGAAGACGGCCAAGAACCGGCTCCACATCGACGTCCGGGTGCCGGGGCACGGCGGTCCGGAGGCGCGGTGGGCGCGGATCACGGCCGAGTCCGAGCGTCTGGTGGGCGCGGGCGCGACGGTCCTGGAGGTGTTCGACGGGCACCACGTCGTGCTGGCCGACCCGGAGGGCAACGAGTTCTGCGTCGGCGCCGCCCCGGCGTGACGGTGACGCGTCCGCACGCCGAATCTGCGTGACGCGTCCGATGCCGCCCCGTTGTGACGCGTCCGCGCGCCGAATACGTGTGACGCGTCCGTACGCCGCACGGGTAGCCATCCCGCAGGCCGAGTGCGCGTGCCGCGCCGTACGTTCCTCGCCGGGCGCGTCCGGCGAGGGTCGCGTGCGTCCGTCCGGTCAGGGGAGCAGTCTCAGGCACCTCTCGTAGCCGCACGGGTAGAGCCAGGGGCTGTGGTCGTCCGCCGTGAGGGCGTCGAGGGCGGCCAGGGCGTCGTTCGCCGTCTTGCACCCGGGGTGGTCCGTGGCGAAGGCTGCCACTCGGGGGCGTTGGGCGGGCAGCCAGGCGGCGATCGTCCGGGGGTCGCCGTCGTACCACCAGGAGAACGCGAAGTCGTCCCAGAGCAGGTCGGTCGTCCAGTCGAGGGCGAGGCGGACGAGACCGGCGTCCGTGCCGGGGCCCGAGAGGCCGGAGAGGTGCTCCAGCCACGGGTCCAGGTCCCCCGTCGCGTGAGCGATTCCTTCGAGGAGGCCGGTGAGGTCCCCTGTCGTGCCGCCGTCGGCCAGCGCGATGCCCAGCAGGGCACCGAAGGCCCGCTCGGTCGCGGCGCGCTCGGACTCCGGCCAGTCCGCGAACAGGGCGCCGTCCGACCCGAGATGGCCGATCTCCGCGGCCGGGTCCGCGGCCTCGCCGTCCGGTCCCCAGTGACGCAGCGCGCGGGGCATGAGACGGCGCCACAGTACGGAGTACTGGTCCGGGTCCCAGTGGCTGGGGACCTCGCGCAGGAAGCAGCCGAGGAGGTCGTCCGGTACGGCGTCGGGGTCGCCGCCGAGGAGGTGCAGTTCCGACTCGGCATAACAGTGGGTACAGCCGGCAACGGGGGCGCTGAGGGCCGGCGTTGAGGCGAAGACGCGGTCCGCCTCGGTGAGCGCCCGGCGCCATGCGGTGAGTGGGTCGGGAACGAGGGGAACGGTCATCGGGCGACCTGCCGTGGGACTCCGTCCAGGCGCACCCGGCGAAGAGCGGAACCCTAGCAGCCGCCGGGTCGACAGGTGCCGTGTGCTCCGGCCGCCGGGTCGACCGGTGCCGTACACCCGGAGGTTCCGGGCGGTCGGAGCGGCCGGGCGGTGACTCGCCGATCTCCGAACGGCGTGCCCCCGGTCAGGGGCGGCAGCGCGGAGCCCCGGTCGTCCGATGACGGACGCCGGGGCTTCGTGCGGGAGTTCAGGCCGCCAGCGACACGCCGGCGCCGGGCTCGACGCCCGGGTACGCGGCGGTGATCAGGTTGAGCTGGCGCTGCATGTACCAGGTGTTCAGGCCGAAGACGAAGGCCAGCCACATGCTCGCGGCGGGGCTGCACGTCGCCGGCAGGCCGGCCGCGCGCTGGGCCTTGGCTATGGCCTTGCCGGTGTTGTGGAAGGAGATGAGCGGGGCGACGAGGGTCCAGCTCAGGAAGATCAGGACCAGCACACTGCCGCCGGGGTTGAGGGACTGGCGTCCGTCGAACTCCTTCAGCTCCTTGTGGATCTTGTAGTACCAGACCAGCTGGTAGATGCCGAGGGTGATCAGCGGCAGGCCGAGCCACGTCGCGACGGGTCCCCGGCGCTTCATGGCCAGGCCGGTCAGGTGCGCGACGGGCGCGGGGGCGGCGGGGGCGACAGTGCCACCGGCCGGGTTCGCGGCGCTCAGGCCGGCGTCGGTGGTGGGCTGGATGTCACTCATGTGGCGGGCTCCATTGGCTGGTGCTGGAATCAGCTGGAGCAGCATGCCAGGACGTGAAGATGGCGTGAAGTAGTTGTGGCTTCAAGTGACGGTTCGTCATGCGATCGTGATCAGTTGCCACGCATGCCCGGTCAGGCACTCGACGGGCCGTGCGGCAGCCCGAGGGCGACGGCGAACTCGCACCACACGATCTTGCCGGGGTTCCGGTGCGCGACACCCCACTTGTCGGCCAGCGCCTCGACCAGGAACAGCCCCCGCCCCGACTCCCCCGCCGGCGCCGTCACCCTCGGCTCGCCGCCACCGCTGTCGTGGACCTCGACACGCACCAGGCCGCCGCACGGAACGAGGCGCAGCCGCAGACCTCGGCCGGGCGGTACGCCGTGCACCAGGGCGTTCGTGGTCAGTTCGCCGGCGCAGAGCAGGATGTCGTCGTACGCGCCCGGCGGTACTCCCCAGTCCGACAGCGCGGCCCTCGTGAACTCCCGTGCGGCCGGCACCGATCGGCGTTCACGCCGGTAGAAGCGCTCGCGAGGGCTGTGAGCGGTTTCGTTGTTCACGTGACGAGAGTGACGCTCCGTGGTCATGATGGAGCAGTGAGTGGACCCGTACAGATTTCTTGTACGGGTTCCCCGCGGTGGACGTACGTGCCGTGAGGGGGAGTTGGACCGTATGAACTCCAGGAAGCGTTCCCGCAAGAACGCGTCAGCGATGAAGATGGTCGGCGCGCAGTTGGGTGTCCTGCGGCGGGCCGCCGGTTTCACCCAGCGTTCGCTCGCCGAGCGGGCCCTCGTGGACGAGGAGACCATCGCCTCCATCGAGCAGGGCAGACGCCCCCTCAAAGAGGACTTCGCCGGCCTCCTCGACCAAGTCCTCGACACCAAGGGCGTCTTGACGGCCGCCCTTGAGCACATGCCCGAGGTGGACCTGTTCCCCCGGTGGGCCGAGGAGTACATGGATTTGGAGCGGGAGGCCATCGCCCTCTCCTGGTACGAGAACCAGGTTCTGCCGGGACTGCTGCAGACCGAGTCCTACGCCCGTGCCGTCCTTCGCAACGACGTACCGGCCCTGACGGAGGACGAGATCGAGTTGCGCGTCGGCGCCCGGCTGGCCCGCCAGGACATCCTGCACCGCAAGATGCCGCCCACGGCGAGCTTCATCTTCTCCGAGGTGACCTTGATGGATCGCCTCGGCGGATGCGACGTGCACTTCGAGCAGTTGCGCCGCCTGCGGGAGTGGGTCGTCACGCCCGGCACCACCCTCCAGGTCATGCCGGTCGGACGCGAGTTCCACGCCGGTCTCGCGGGCCCGTTCATCCTCCTGGAGACGCCCGATCACCAGCGGCTCGCCTACACGGAGGCCCCGCACGGCAGCCGCATCACCGCCAGTCCCGA
This sequence comes from Streptomyces sp. NPDC054842, assembly GCF_053611025.1. Classification (NCBI taxonomy): domain Bacteria; kingdom Bacillati; phylum Actinomycetota; class Actinomycetes; order Kitasatosporales; family Streptomycetaceae; genus Streptomyces; species Streptomyces sp. NPDC054842. The sequence goes on along the minus strand of NZ_JBSGZN010000001.1, from coordinate 162,156 downwards.
TGAGGTGTCCTCTCTGGAGCACAGGTATGCGATGCTGCGGACACAGGCCCTCAACCCCTATGAGACAGAGCGTCTGTTGGACCGGTTGCTAGGAGAGCGATGAGCACGGAACTGCAGTGGTTCAAGTCCAGCTACAGCAGCGATCAGGGTGGCGCCTGCCTGGAGGTCTCCCCCCTCCCCTCAGCCGTCCACGTCCGCGACTCGAAGGTCCCCGACGGTCCGGTCTTCCGGGTCGCGCCCGCCACCTGGACGGCGTTCCTCACGCTTGCCCGCCGCTGAGAGCGCGAGCGTCACCGCTGCCGACGCGGCGGCCATCACCGTCATCCCCGTGGCCGCCGAGGTGAGTTGGGCCACCGTGCCCGCCAGCGCCGCGCTCACTCCCTGCAAGGTGACCATGCCCGAGGAGTGCAGCCCGAGGGCGTGACCGCTCAGTTCGTCCGGTGTGAGCGCCATCAGCCGCTCCTGCTGGATCAGGCTCGCGCCGAAGCCCACGGAGGCCAGGGCGACACAGGCCGCCGCCACCGCCGTCCCGGGGCGCAGGACGAAGCACAGGTACGGGCCCGCGAGCAGGAGCAGGAACGGGACGCCGAGCCGGGCGCGTACCCGGGGCGGCAGGAAGCGGCCGACCGTCACGTCCCCGACGAGCATGCCGAGGGCGCCCATGGCGAACAGCAGGCCCGCGTGGGCCGGGGCGTACGGGACGAAGAGGGATTCGCAGCCGACGACCAGGCCGTTGGGGATCCACAGGAGCAGGTAGACGCGGCGGCGCGGGGCGGACGACCAGAGCCGGGCGTTGGTGCGCCAGGTCTCCCCCACGGAGGGGCGGCCCGCGGTCCGGGGTTCGCGGCGGCTCAGCCCGAAGCGGGACACGAGCGCCGTCGCCAAGTACAGCCCGGCGGCCACGGCCAGCGTGCGGCGCGGCGACAGCACGGCCACCAGGACCCCGCCGGTCGCGTATCCGAGGATCTGGGTGAGGCCGTTCATCATGTTGAAGACGGAGCGGCCCAGCAGGTAGCCGTCCCTGGTGAGGATCTCGTTCAGCAGGCCCCAGGTGACGCCGCCGCCGAGCGAGGCGACCAGGCCGAGAGCGAAGACCAGCACGAGGACGCCCCACACCGGGAGTCCGGGGACCGCCAGGGCCGCCGTGCCGGCCGCGAAGGCGAGGGCGATGCCGGTCAGGGTGGCGCGGGGCCGCAGCCGGTCCGCCGCCGAGAGCAGCGTGGCCGCGCCGAGCACCTGGGCCAGCGACGGGCCGAACATGCTCAGGGCGGAGAGCAGCGGCGAGCCGGTGGCCTCGTACACCAGCGTGCCGAGGGCGAGGCCGCTCACCGTCTGGGCCGCCGACCTGAGCGCCGAGGCCAGGAAGAGCGGGGAGAACTCCGGGGTGCGGAAGAGGTCGGAGTAGGTGCGCATGCGCGGAGTCTGGGACGGGCCCCGCGCCGGCCGTTAGTGTTTCGCGCCTGGGCGAAACCGACGGAACGGGGGCGGGCCGCGTGGGCTGGTGGCAGGTGAACGCCGACACCCTGGCCGGGAGCCGTTTCGTGCTGTCGCCGCTCGCCGAGACCTTCGGCTCCCTGAAGGTCCTGCACGCGGGCGTCGGCGCGCACCCCGGCGAGCACGCCTGGCTGGACGCCCACCTGCCCGCGTACCGGGAGCGGCTGGCCGCCGATCCCCTCACCGCGCTGCTCGTCCGCTGCGGACTCGGCCCGCGGTGGACCGCCGACTTCCTGACCCCGACGCCCCGCGGGCGGGCCGCCGGGCGCTCCCCCGCGTCCGGGGCGGATGGCGTCTCGGCGAGGGCGGGCGGGCTGTCCGGGGACGCCGAGGACTTCGAGGACGAGGTCGTACGGGTGCGGGAGGCGTCGCCGGTGGCGGCGCGCGCCCATCTCCGGACGGCGCTGCGCGGTCCGCTGCCCGCCGCGCTGGAACGGGACGACCTGCCCGAGCGCGCCGCCGACCTGCTCACCTTCCTGTGGACCGAGGCCGTCCGCCCGTACTGGGACCGGCGCCGGCGCGTCCTGGAGGCCGACGTCGTCTCCCGGACGGCGCAGCTCGGTCAGGGCGGCTGGGCCGCGGCGCTGGACACGCTGCGGCCCGGGACGCGCTGGCTCGGCGAGAACCGGCTCCAGGTCAACCGGCACGCGTACCCGCCGCGCGAGATCTCCGGTGCCGAGCTGTTCTTCGTGCCCATCACCGCGCAGCGGCACGGCTGGGTGTCATGGGAGGAGCCGCACCGGTACGCCGTCGTGTACCCGTGCTCGGGAGCGCTCGTGCGGACGGGGTCCGCGTCGGTGCCGGAGAGCCTGGGCGCGCTGCTGGGTCCGGCCCGGGCGGGCGTCCTCGTCCTGCTCGGCTCCCCGATGAGCACGAGCCAGCTGGTCGCCGTGACCGGCCAGGGCCTCGGTTCCGTCGGGCGGCATCTGAGGGTGCTGCTGGACGCGCGGCTGGTCGAGCGGCGGCGGGCGGGGCGGTCGGTCCTCTACTACCGGACGCCCGCGGGCGAGGTCCTCGTGCGGGCCCAGCGGGACGGCTGAACCCCGGCGGGTGCGGGCGCGCCACCGGGCGGGGCTAGCATCCGAGGATGACTACTCCTGAGACTTTCGATTCCGTGTTCGACGTGGAGATCGGCGCCCTCCAGGGCGGCTCCGCGGACCTCGCCCAGTACCGCGGCAAGGCCGTCCTCGTCGTCAACGTCGCCTCCAAGTGCGGGCTCACTCCGCAGTACGCGGGCCTGGAGCGACTGCACGAGCGGTACGCGGACCAGGGGTTCACCGTGCTCGGCGTGCCCTGCAACCAGTTCCTCGGGCAGGAGCCCGGCTCCTCCGAGGAGATCGCCGAGTTCTGCTCGGCCACGTACGGCGTGACCTTCCCGATGACCGAGAAGGCCGAGGTGAACGGCGACGGCAGGCACCCGCTGTACGGGCTGCTGGTGGACACCGCGGACGCCGAGGGCCACACCGGGGACATCCGCTGGAACTTCGAGAAGTTCCTGGTCGGGCCGGACGGCGAGGTGCTCGCGCGGTTCTCGCCGCAGACCGAGCCGGAGGCGCCGGAGCTGGTGGCCGCGGTGGAGAAGGCCCTGCCGTAGCCCTCCCGGCACCCGGCGGCCCCGCCGGGTGGACCTTGCCCCTGGGGCAGGGGCCATCGTCCTTCCACCGGGCGGAGGGCGCCCGGTGACGGAGGATGGGGCCGTGTCCGAGGAACTGCTCACGATCGGCGCGTTCGCCGCCCGCGCGCGGCTCTCGCCGAAGGCGCTGCGGCTGTACGACCGGCTCGGGCTGCTGACCCCGGCGCACGTCGACGGGGTCAGCGGCTACCGCTACTACCGCGCCGACCAGGCCGAGCGGGCCCGTACGGTCGCCCTGCTGCGCCGCCTCGACATGCCGCTCACGCGCATCGCCGAGGTGATCGAGGCGGACGGGGCCGAGGCGTCGGAGCGGCTCGCCGCGTACTGGGCCGACGCCGAGGAGCGGTTCGCCTCGCAGCGGACGCTCGCCGCGTACCTCCGTGGACGGCTGTCGGGAAGGGATTCCGAGATGTACGGAACGTTCGTGGTCGAGACGGTGGACGTACCCGAGCGGGTGGTGCTCACGCAGACCCGGCACACGCTCGCCGACGAGTTGCCCGCGTGGATCGGGGCGTCGCTCGGGCGGCTGGAGGAGGGAGCGCGTGCGTGCGGCGGGATGGTCGCGGCGCCGTTCGTCGTCTACCACTCCGAGGTGTCGCAGGAGAGCGACGGGCCCGTCGAGTCCTGCGTGCCCGTGGCGGACGAGGGCGCCGCGCGGGAGTGGGCGGAGCGGCACGGGCAGGCGTGGGGGACGCGGGTGCGGGTCGAGCCCGCGCGCCGGCTCGCGTACGCCCGGATCACCAAGGCGCAGGTCGCCTATCCGCAGATCCTCGCCGCGTTCGAGGCGGTCGAGGCGTGGGTGCGGGAGCGGGGGCTGGAGTACGGGGGTCCCTGCCGGGAGGTCTATTTCGCCGACTGGGGGTCGGCGGGGCCTGAGGATGCGGTGTGCGACGTGGCGTTTCCCGTGCGGTAGGTCGCCCGGGGGCCGGGGGGCCCCTCCGGTGCGGTGAGGTCCTACGGCGCGGTGGGTCCTACGGCGCCGTAGGGCCCCCGGTGCCGTAATGCCCCACGGGTGGGCCGGGGTCCTTCCGGGACGGGGGCCGGGATGGGCGTCCCCCCTGACTTCCGGTGACCCCGGGGGCGGGTGACGCCGGAGTTTTCGCCCCCTCCGCCCCTGCCCTTCCCGGCACGGGGCTCCGCCCCGGACCCCGCTCCTCAAACGCCGGAGGGGCTGGATTTGGTCCCCGGGCTCAGTCGGGTCAGCGGAGTTCTTCCGGGCAGGGGGTGCCTCGGGGGAGTTGGTAGGGGGCCGCCAGGCGGTAGGTGCCCGGGGACGGGGCCAGGAGTTCCGTCCACTTGTCGCCGGCGGCGTCCTCCTCGGCCTCCATCAGGCAGCCGTGGACGTTGTCGAAGGACTTCGGCGTCCCCTCCTCCCGGTGCTTGGACTCCTCCGTCTCCTTGGGCGCCTTGATGCTGCGGCCCTCGGCGTCGACGAGCCCCAGCCACGGGGAGTACGGGATCCGGATGAGCACCCGGCCCGGCTTGCGCACCTCGATCGTCAGCTCGCCCTGCTCGGCCCGGTCCACGACGGCCGGCGGGTCGGCCAGCGGCGTCGGGTCGGTCACCTCGAACAGCTGCCAGTTCGCGTCGCCCCAGATCTGCTTCAGGTACGGCATGCCGCGCTGGACCAGTTCCCGCTCGCGCTCGCCGCCGTCGCCGTCCGGCTCGTCCTTGGGCAGCACCACGTAGTGCACGGCCCAGCGCTGGAGCCACTCGTGGTAGTTCGCCGAGTTGAGGGTGTCGTCGTAGAAGAGCGGGTTGCGCTCCATGTCCGCCTGCCGGTTCCAGCCGCGGGCCAGGTTCACGTACGGGGCGAGCGCCGACGCCTCGCGGTGCGAGCGGGCCGGGACCACCTCGACGCGGCCGCGTTCGGCGCCGACCTCCTGGAGTTCGTTCACGAGGGGCGCCAGTTCGCGGGCCCAGGACGCCGTGGGCGTGGTGTGCACGATGTCGTCGACGGACTTGAAGCCGATCCAGCCGAAGAACACCGCGGAGGACAGGACGATCGCGTACCACTTGCGGCTGCGCGGTGCCGTGAACGGGAGCGCGGCGATCAGCGCGACCCCCGTGAAGAGCATCGCGAGCCGCGTGATGTTGGAACCGATCTGCGAACTGATCAGCCAGACCAGGAGCACCGAGAGCCCGTACACCGCCGACGTGATCCGTACCGTCTTCCATTCCTTCGGCACCAGGGCGAAGACGCCGACGGCGGACAGGAACGGCAGCACGACCGAGCCGAAGCCCATCGGCTGCGTCCCGGAGAAGGGGAACAGCCAGGCGGAGACCGCCACCACGAGGGCCGGGGCGATGCCCAGCGCCCACGCGCCGGGGCGCCGCTTCTGCAGGAACAGGGCGACCGCGACCAGCCCGACGAACAGCCCGGCGACGGGCGAGGCGGCGGTCGCGAGGGCGGCGAGCGGAGCCGCGCACAGGGCCTTCGCCCAGCGCTTGTAACGCCAGCGGTGGGGCCAGCAGAAGACGACGGCGGTGGCACCGAGCCCGAACACCATGCCCAGGCCGAAGGTCACCCGGCCCGACACGGCGTTGCACAGCAGCCCGAAGACGCCCGCCAGCGCGGGCCACAGCGGGTTCCGCACAGCCCGGCTGCGGATCAGGATCATCGTGAGCAGCCCGGCCGAGACCGTCCCGGCGATCATCATCGTCGTCCGCACGCCGAGCACGGACATCAGATACGGCGACACCACGCTGTAGGACACCGGGTGCATGCCGCCGTACCAGGCCAGGTTGTACGCCGAGTCGGGATGCCGACCCACGAACTCGGCCCACGCGTCCTGGGCCGCGAGGTCCCCGCCACTGTTGGCGAATGTGAAGAACCACACGAGATGGAGGACCCCGGCGAGCAGGGTGGTGAAGGTGACGGGGTGCCGCAGCACGACGTCGAGACGGCCGCGGGACGAGCCGCCCGGAGCGGACCCGGGGGCCGGGTCGGGGCTCGGCCCGGCAGCGGGCTCCGAGCCGGCGGGAGCGGTGTCCGGGGTGGGAGCGGTGTCCGCGCCGGGCCCGTCCTGACGGTCGGCGGACAGCGGTATTCGCGGACCGGCGTCCGGATCCGGTTTGGCGTCGTCGGCGTGTGTCGGCTCCGCTGTGGCCACCTGAAGGCACTCCCCGTGTCCCGTTCCGCATTCTCGGCCGGGACCCACGGCCCACGACCCGCCCCGGTTCGCGACGCTAGCACGCACCCCGCCGGGGAGCGCCCGGGTGGGCCGCTCCCCGGCGGGCGCGGTGCGTGCGCGCCGCTCCGCGGACGTCACCCGGCGTACGCCCGCCCGTGCCGGGGCGCGGGCGCCGGGCAGGCCCGGACGGGTGAACGTCCGGGCCCTGCGACCGGGTCAGCTCACCCGCGTCAGCTTGTCGCCGAAGCCCGGCTCGGCGAGGTCCGACTTCAGCGCGACCGGGATGTCCACCGCGTGGTCGGAACCGTCGCCCACCGTCAGCTGGCCGACGACCGTGCCGGCCTTCCCGGTGTGCGGGACGTCCTCCTTGCCGGGGCCGATCGACAGCTTCGTGCGCAGCCCCGGCCAGCCGACCGCCTTGAGGTTCTTGGTGGCGACCACCGGGGTCCTGCCGCCGAGCCGGTCGTCCACGTACCCGACGACGTCGCCCTTCTTCACCACGGTGGCGGAGGTCAGGCTCTGCTGGACCTTGTCGATGAGCTTCTGGCTGTTGCTCAGGGCCAGTTGGAGGCTGTCCCAGACCCGGCCCGTGCCGGCGTTCTGGCCGAGGACCGCGCCGTACACGGTCTGCGTCCTGCCGTCGACCGTCTTGGTGGCCGCCCACACCAGGTTGCCGCCCGCGGGGGTCGACGAGCCCGTCTTGAGGCCGATCACGCCGACCTGCTTCACCAGCAGGTCGTTGTTGTTGTAGATCGGCTTGTCCAGGCCGGGGATGTCGGCCCTGGCCATGCCGACGATGGACCGGAAGACGTCCTTCTGCATGACCGCCTTGGCCAGTTTGAGCTGGTCGGTGGCGGTGCTCACCGTCGTCTTCTCCAGACCGCTCGGGTCCGTGTACGTCGACTGCGACATGCCCAGCTTCTTCGCCGCGGCGTTCATCTTGCCGACGAAGGTCTCGCTGTCGGAGTCCCAGCGGGCGAGCAGCCGTGCCGCGTTGTTCCCGGACGGGATCATCAGCATCTGGAGGAGCTGGCGCTCGGTGAACTTCTGGCCCTTGGAGACCGCGGCCGTCGACTCGTCCTCGTTCTTCGACTCGTCCTCGGCCTTCTGGTCGACGGTGATCTGCGGGCCGCCCTCGTTCCCCTTGAGGGGGTGCTCCTCCAGGATCACGTACGCCGTCATGATCTTGGCGACGCTCGCGATGGGGGCGGGCTTCTGCTTGCCGTCGGTGCCGAGGCCGCCGACGCCCTCGACCTCGATCGCGGACTGGCCCTGGCCCGGCCACGGCAGGTCGAGGTCGCCGCCCTCGAAGGTGTACGTCTCGTCGGCGGTGAGCGCGAGGCCGGGTGCCGGGAGCGGCCGTACGGCCTGTGCTACCGCAAAGACGACGGCGAGCAGCAGGACCAGCGGGGTCCAGATCTTGAAGCGCCGCACGATCGTGCGGACCGGGGTCTCCGGGGGCGGCGGCGTGTTCGTCAGCTCGGCGAGCAGGTCCAGCGGGGGCTTGGGCGGCAGCGGCTGCTGCGTGGTCCGCTCCGGGCCCACCTGCGGGATGGCCGTGGTGGCCTCGGCCGGGGCGACCGGGGGCTTCGCCGTCGCGGGCGCGGCGGCTGCGCGGGGGCGCGCGGCCGGCGGCTCGTCCAGCGGCTTCAGCGCCACGAACTTGCTGGTCCGCTCGGCCGGGGCCGCCTCGCTTCCGGCCGGCCGGTCCCCCGAGGGGGCAGCGTCCGGCTTGTCGCCGGGCTTGGCGCCGGGCTCGGTGGCGGGCTCGGCGGCCGCGGCGGGCTTCGCCCCGGGCTCGGTCTCCGGCTTGGCGCCGGCCTTGCCGGACGGGGTGCCGCCCGGCTTGGCGTCGCCCAGCTTCAGCATGGTCGTCGGCTGGTCGACGGGCGGGGCGGTCGGGCGTACGGCCTTGAAGACGGCGGTGGGCTGATCGACCCGGGGCTCACCGGCCCCGGTCCCGCCGTCGCCCTTGGCGTCCTTGGCGTCCTCGGGGGCTACGGCGGCGTCGGCGTCCTCGGGGGCCTTCGCGCCTCCGGTCACCTTCGCGTCCTCGGGGGCCTTCGCGTCCTCGGGGGCCTTCGCGTCCTCGGGGGCCTTCGCGTCCTCGGGGGCCTTCGCGCCTCCAGTCACCTTGGCGTCCTCGGGCGCTACGGCGGCCCCGGGGCTCTTGGCGTCCTCGGGAGCCCTCGCGCCTCCAGTCACCTTGGCGTCCTCGGGAGCCCCGGCACCCTTGGCGTCCTCCGGGGTGGCGACGGGCGTGGCCGCGGCCCTCGGGTCCTTCGCGTCCCCGGGGGCCGACTCGCTCCCGGAAGCCCCGGTGCCCTTCGCGTCCTCGGGGGCGACGGCGTCCGCGGGGACCCTCGCGTCCTCGGGAGCGTCGGCATCCTCCGTGGCCTTCGCGTCCTCGGTCTGGGGCGCGTCCGTGTCCTCGGCGTCCCCGGGGGCCACGTCGGTCTTCGCGTCCGCGACGGCGGCCTCGGCGGCGCGGGCGTCGGCGGCCTCGTCGGCACGGCGCTCGGCGGTGCCCGGCCCGGCGGCCGTGTCCTTGCCGGAGGCACCCGTGTCCGGGGTGTCCGCGGCGGTGCCCGGCCCGGTGGCGTCCGGGGTGTCCGGAGCCTCCGGGGTGTCCAGGACGGCCGTCCGCTCGGCCGGGGCGTCCGCCTCGGAGGCGGGCGCCGCGTCCGCGGGTTCGTCCGCGGTCGCCACCCACGCGGCGACCGCGGCCCGCAGCCGCGCGTCACCCGAGGGGCCCTTCTCGCCGGGTTCCGCCGGCGCGGCGGACTCCGGGGACGCGGCCGCCTCGGGAACCGCCTCCTGAGCCGTCTCCGGGGCCCCGGGCGTCGCCGAGGCGCCCTCGGACCGCTCGGCCTCCTTCAGCGCCCGGGTCGAGAAGACCGCCGTCGCCTGGTCGACCCGTACCGTAGCGGCCCGTTCGCGGGCCACCGCCATCCGCGGGTCGGCCGGGGTCGACGCCGACCCCCGCGTCGGACCCGGAACCGCGGCCGGGGTCCCCGACGTCGCTTCTGCCGACGACGCCGACGACTCGTGCTGCTTCGACCTGTCGGGGGACTCGCCCGCCACCGATGCCTCCTCCGTGCGCCGCCCAGCGGCGCCCAACCGAACCCTGAACCCTCGAACCGCCCGCCGGACACCGCTGTCCGAACCATGTACCAGTGTCCTGTGTGCGGGCCCGACCCCTCCGGTAGACGAGAACGACATATCTACCGGTTCCACTACGAAGTGGTCACGCACCCTCGACAGACCAATGTGAGAGGGGTCACCCTGTCATTCATCCACGCGGGGAGGCATGGATGGGCAGGAGCCGCAGAACAATTCCGGAGGAGCTTCTGTTGCTGGCGCTGGACCCGACCACGGGTACCACCGCACAGCCGCAGTCGCTCGACCTCGGTCTGGCCGGAGCACAGCTAGTGGAGCTGGCGCTGGCCGGACGGATAGCCCCAGACGGGGATCGTATCGCCGTGGTGGCACCACGGCCGACTGGAGATCCGACACTGGACTGTGCGTTGGAACTGCTTCGCCGACGCGGAGCACCCGTACGCGCCGTCAACTGGATCGGCGGGCCCCGCCTGGGGCTGCGCCAGACCTATCTCTCGCATCTGGAGAGGTGCGGCATGGTGCATGCCGTGGCCGGCCAGATGTGCGGGGTGCTTCCGACGACTCGCTACCAGGCGACGGACACGGAGATCAGCCGGGAGATCAGGGCCCGGCTGGACAGTGCGATCCGCACCGGCGTACCGCCGGACCCGCGGACCGCGGCGCTCGCCGCACTGGCCCACGCGGTCGGTCTCGGCAAGCACCTCTACCCGGGGAACGAGGGACGTTCGTCCCGCTCCAGGCTCCGGGACCTGATCAGGCACGACCCCATGGGCGGCCTCGTGGCCCACGCGGTCATGGACGTCCAGAACGGTGTGGGCGCACAGCCACGCCGCAGCCCGGCACCGGCAGGCCGTCCGGCCACCGCCGGCGTCAGGTCCGCACCGGAGCCCGCCAGGGGCGTCCCGATGCAACCGCGCCACGGTTCCATGGCGCGGGCCGTGGTCCACTGAGCCGCAGTACCCCGGCACACGGCACGACCAGCACCACCTCCGCAGGTCCAGCACGTCCAGCACGTCAGCGCCGCACCGCAGTCCCCACACGACCCGGTTCGGGAGCCGCCGGCCCGCGCGGGGCGGCGGGGCCGTACGTCCGTCCGCCAGGACGCCCGTCACGGCCCCGCCGCCCCGCGCGGCCGCATGTACCGGACGCGTCGTGAACTGCCCTGTGTGCAGCGCACATCCACTGTTTCCCAGCGGTGCAAAGCACCTTGGTGGCAGTCTGCTCAGCAGCAGATACGCAAAGTAGAGGCACGCAGCCGGAGGTGCACGTCCCGTGGCGTCAAGTGTCAATCCCACCGTCCGGCGCCGCCGGCTGGGCCAGGAGCTGCGGCGGCTCCGCGAGCTCAAGGGCATGACCGCCGAAGAGGTGGCCGAGCGGCTGCTCGTCTCGCAGTCGAAGATCAGCCGCCTGGAGAACGGGCGGCGCAGCATCAGCCAGCGCGACGTCCGCGACCTGTGCGGGGTCTACGAGGTGGACGACCACCGGATCGTCGACTCGCTGATGCAGATGGCCAAGGACTCGCGCCAGCAGGGCTGGTGGCACTCCTTCGGCGACATCCCCTACAGCGTCTACATCGGCCTGGAGACCGACGCCGCGTCCCTGCGCGTCTACGACCCCCAGGTCGTCCCGGGCCTGCTCCAGACCCGGCCGTACGCGGAGGCGCTGATCGCGGGCGCGCTGCCGGAGACCGCCCCGGCCGACATCGACAAGCGCGTACAGGTCCGCCTGCGCAGGCAGGAACGAATCTCCGCGCCGGACAACCCGCTGCGCCTGTGGACCGTGCTGGACGAGGCGGCGCTGCGCCGGACCGTCGGCAACCGCTCCCTGATGCGGGACCAGCTGGAGTACCTGGTCGAGCAGTCGCAGCTGCCGCACGTCACCGTGCAGGTGATCCCCTTCGACATGGGCGCGCACCCCGGTCTCAACGGGCAGTACGCGATCCTGGAGTTCCCGGACGCTGCGGACTCCAGCGTCGTCTACATCGAGGGCGTCACGAGCGACCTGTACCTGGAGAAGGCGAACGACGTCCAGAAGTACAGCGTCATGTACGAGCACCTGCGGGCGCAGGCGCTGAACGTGGAGCAGTCCCGTCAGTTCATCGCGGACATCGCCAAGGAGTACGCGCGCTGAGTCCCGCGCCGGGGTCCGGGGAACCGTCCGGAACCACCTGAAAGGGGTCCTCCGGCGTGAAGGTGCGGCACAGTACACCTTCGCCGGACCGGGATGGAAGACCCCCCTGGAATATGCCATCCAGTCGAGTGAATAGTCGCTTCGCCCACCGATGTTGGCGAGTAGCGTCGATCACGCCATCGAGCAACAACGTTGGCGCAAACCGCGCTGCGGGTTCCGATCGGAACCCGCAGCGCGGTGACAGCAACTCAACGACTGGCTACCGGAGCAAAAATGGCAATCCAGCAAGGCGCCACGGACACCTGGACGAAGTCCTCCTACTCCACCGGCAACGGCGCGTGTGTCGAGGTCAAGTCCCCGCTCGTCGCGGCGATGGCCGTCCGGGACTCGAAGGTCCCCGAAGGTCCCACTCTGGCGTTCCCCGCGAACTCGTGGAACGCGTTCGTGACGGAGGTCGGCCGGGGAGCCTTCGACCTGACCTGATGCACCGACGCCCACCCTCACACCGAACAACCGCATACGCACCACCGACAGAGCCCTCTCGTCCGGCCCGCCGTCCTGGCCGAGGGGGCTCGGCCTTTCCGGGGCCGCCCGGCGGCGGCTACCTGAGCCGGTCGACATAGGTGTCCGTGCCGGGCACCGTGGGGACGAAGGGGGCCACCAGCTCCACCCGCCCCAGCCCGGACCCGGCCACCGCGTCGTCCAGACCCGTGAACCATGCCTCCCAGCACTCCCGCGGGTCGGCTTCGAGGAACCACAGCAGGGTCAGCCGGGTGTCGACGCCCTCGACCTGCTTGACGTAGGTCATGCGGTCGCCGGGCAGCGGGGTCGGCCGGAAGACGGTGACGAGGGAGGCCGGGGAACCGGCCAGCCGCCCGGGCAGGTGGCGGGTGCGCAGCCAGTCCAGCAACTCGGCCCGCCTCCCCGCGGATTCGGCGTCGACGACCTCCAGGACCAGGCCCGCGTACGGGTGGTCGAGGGCGTGGGTGTCACGGGGGCCCGAGGCGCCGTCGCGGTAGACCGTGGCCTCGTGGTCCTGGAACGCGGTGAAGACATGGGTGCGCTCCCGGTGGATGCGGTGATCCCGGTTGAGGCGCTTGTTGATGCCGACGGTCCACCGCATGTGGTCGTCGTAGCGGCCCTCGGTGACCCAGTACGTGGACAGGTAGCAGCCGGCGGTGACGGGCTGGGCGACGGCCGACTTCTCGGGGTAGCGCAGCAGTTGGAGGTCGCGGGTGGCCACCCAGCGGCGTCCCGCGAACATCCAGGGCATGGCCATCGCGCCGGCGTAGTAGTGGTCGTCCTCGTACCAGCGGTTGTAGGCGTGCTCGTGGCCCGGATGCGGTTCGACCATGGTGATCAGGGCGTGGCCCGGGTGTACGCCGTACGGGCCGAGGGCGGCCAGTTCGGCGTACACCTCGCTGCGGGTGTCCTCGCTCATGTCGCTCCCCTTTCTGCGCCGGTCCCGCGCGGGACTTCCCTCCTCGGTCGGCAGCCCATACTCTGACGCCCCGTCAGACAATGCGCCAGAGCCGGGAGGTCTCCGATGCCGCTGCTCGCGGGCAGGACCGTCGTCGTCTCGGGAGTGGGCGCCGGGCTCGGACACCGGGTCGCCGCGGCGGTGGTGCGCGAGGGGGGCAACGCCGTGCTCGGCGCGCGCACGGAGGCGAACCTCGCCAAGACGGCCGCCGAACTCGACCCCGACGGCACCCGCACGGCGTACCGGGCGACGGACATCACCGACGAGGCGAGCTGCGAGGCACTGGCGGCGCTGGCCCGGGAGCGGTTCGGGCGGATCGACGCCGTGGCCCATGTGGCCGCCTGGGACAGCTACTTCGGGGGCCTGGAGGACGCCGACTTCGCCACCTGGCAGTCGGTCATCGACGTGAACCTGCTCGGCACCCTGCGGATGACCCGCGCCTGCCTGCCCGCGCTGAAGGAGGACGGCGGCTCGGTCGTCGTCATCGGCACCCAGTCGTCGGTGGCCGCCCCCACGCAGGTGCGCCAGGCGGCGTACGCGGCGTCCAAGGGCGCGCTGACGAGCGCGATGTACTCGCTCGCCCGTGAGCTCGGGCCGTACCGGATCCGGGTCAACACCGTGCTGCCGGGCTGGATGTGGGGACCGCCCGTCGAGGCGTACGTCCGGTTCACCGCGCACACCGAGGGCGTGCCGGAGGCGGTCGTGCGCGAGCGGCTGGCCGGGCGGATGGCGCTGCCCGAGCTGGCCACGGACGGGGATGTCGCGGACGCCGTGGTGTTCCTGGCGTCCGACCGGGCGCGGGCGATCACGGGGCAGTCCCTGCTCGTGAACGCCGGCGAGGTCATGCGCTAGTCGCGGCTGTCGCCTCCTCTTCCGGCCGCACGGGACCCGCATCCCGTACGCCTGTCTCCTTGTCGCTGGTCCGTCTGGCGAAGTGCCCGCTCATCGTGTGGTTCACGTCACGAGCACGACAACAGCCCTACAGGTCAAGAGCAAGTAAAATCGTTCTGCTTTCTGATCTGTGTTCATATCCATGACCGACTAGGGCTTGACCGGCCGGTCGAACCGGCGGTTCAATCCCCGAAGTCCCCGCACCCGCACGGGGGCTCCGCCCGCCCCCGACGTCCCGGCTCCGCCCGGGCGGGGGACCCATGCGTACTGGCGAAGTGCCGTCCGGTATCTGCAGTTACAAAGGCGGACCCCTGGAGGGGGCACATGAACGGTCTCGACTGGGCCGTCCTGATCGCGTACTTCGGCGTGATGACCGCGATCGGCATCTGGTCCCACAAACGCGTGGACGACGTCAGCGACTTCTTCACCGCGGGCGGCAAGATGCCGTGGTGGCTGTCCGGCATCTCGCACCACATGTCGGGCTACAGCGCGGTCATGTTCACCGGGTACGCCGGCATCGCGTACACCTACGGCATCACCTCGTACGTCACCTGGTCGCTGCCCATCGCCATCGGCATCGCGATCGGCGCCAAGGCCTTCGCGCCGCGGCTCAACCGGCTGCGCTCACGGCTGCACGTCGCCTCGCCGCTGGAGTACCTGAAGGACCGCTACAACCTGCCGACCCAGCAGGCGCTCGCCTGGTCCGGCATCCTGCTGAAGATCGTGGACGTCGGCGCCAAGTGGGCCGCCATCGCCACGCTGCTGAGCGTCTTCACCGGGGTCTCGCTCACCCAGGGCATCCTCATCACCGGCGGCATCACGGCCGTGTACTGCACGATCGGCGGGCTGTGGGCCGACGCGCTGACCGAACTCGGCCAGTTCGTCATCCAGTTGCTGGCCGGTGTCGCGATGCTGGTCATCGCGCTGAACAAGATCTCCGACCAGGGCGGGCTGTCCAAGGCGCTCGACTCGCCCAAGCTGGACGGCCACGCGAGCGGGTTCGCGGGCCCCTACATGACCGTCTTCTTCATCGCGTACCTGTTCATCAAGCTCTTCGAGTACAACGGCGGCATGTGGAACCAGGCCCAGCGCTACATGGCGACGGGCAGCGCCAAGGAGGCCACGCGGTCCGCGTACCTCTCCGCCGCGCTGTGGTTCGTGTGGCCGGTCATCCTCTTCATCCCGATGTGGCTGTCCCCGCTGCTGGTGACGGCCGAGAAGCCCGACGGCTCCGACGCCTACGGGCTGATGACCGAACAGCTGCTGCCGCACGGCCTGCTGGGCCTGGTGGTCGTCGGCTTCTTCTCGCACACGATGGCCATGTGCTCCTCGGACGCGAACGCGATCGCCGCCGTCTTCACGCGGGACATCATGCCGGTGCTGTCCAAGGCGGCGCGGGCCTGGGACACCCGGGCCGGGCTGATCGCCGGGCGCGTCACCACCGTCGCCTTCCTCGGCCTCTCCATGGCGGTGGCCACGCAGGTCAACTCCCCCACGTTCAAGGACATCATCACCGTCGTCATCAAGTGGGTGGCCGGCCTCATGGGGCCCATCGCGATCCCGTTCATCCTCGGCCTGCTCCGGCCGTTCCGTAAGTCCGGTCCGACGGCGGCGCTCACCAGCTGGGCCTGCGGCCTGATCGCGTTTTTCCTGATGAACTACCACCTGGACTTCTCCCAGCGCACCGACGTGAAGCTGGAGTACCAGGTCTCCGTGCCGATGGCGATCTCCCTCGTCCTCTACGTCCTCATCGGCTTCCTCAAGCCCGAGGACACCCCCGAGCGCGACGCCCTCATCGAGATCATCAACACGGACGACGACGGCTCCGGAGCTGCGGCCGCCGTCCCCGCCCCGGCACCGGCGGCGGACGGGGTGGTGGGCACCCCCGTCAAGGACTGACCGGCGCCCGACCGGCCGCCGCCCGTGCCGGGGCGGCCGGTCAGGCGCGCGGATACCGGGCGAGCCAGCCCGGCGAGGAACCGGCGGGCCCGTGCAGCGCGGGCCCCTGCGTCATCTCCATGGCGAAGTCGTCCGCCAGGACCAGCATCGTGGGACGGCCCTCCAGCTCGGCCAGCCAAGCCGGCGGGAGGGCCGTCTCGCCGTGCAGGGCGCCGAGCAGTCCCCCGGTCAGGGCGCCGGCCGCGCCCGAGGGCCCGCCGTGGTTCACGGCGAGGGACAGCGCGTGCCGCACGTCCTCGCCGACCAGCGCGCAGTACACGGCCACCGCGAGCAGTCCCTCCGCCGTCCCCTGCCCGGCCAGCTCCTCCACCCTGCCCGGGGACGGCATCCCCTGCCGTACGGCACCCAGGGCGTGCTGGAGCGCGTCGGTGACGGGCTGCTGCCCCGGGCGCGCGGCGAGCAGCGCCAGCGCCCGCTGCACGGCGGCGTCCAGGCTCTCGCCGCGGGCCAGCGCGTGCACCACCACCGCGTACGCCCCCGCCGACAGATAGGCCACGGGGTGGCCGTGCGTCTGGGCCGCGCACTCCACGGCGAGCTGGAGCACGAGCTGCGGCTCCCAGCCGACGAGCAGCCCGAAGGGCGCCGACCGCGCCGCGGCCTCGGCGCCCGGCTCCCCCGGGTTCTTGGGCGCGTCCAGCGTGCCCATGGTGTCGTCGCCCAGACCCAGCAGACAGGCGCGGGCCGGGCCACGCCGGGCGTACAGCCACTCCTCGCGGGCCAGCCAGCCGTCGTCCTTGCGGCGCTCGTCGGGGCCCCAGTCGCTCTGCGTCGCGGCCCAGCGGCGGTAGGCGCGGTGCAGGTCGGTCGGCGGGTGCCAGGCGCCGGTGTCCCGGCGCACCTGGGCGCGGATCAGGCCGTCGAAGGTGAACAGCGTGAGCTGGGTGAGGTGCGTGACGGTGCCGCGTCTGCCGTACGCCGGGACGAGATCACCGGCGCCGGCCGCGCCGTGCGCCGTCCGGATCTCCTCCAGGGTCAGCGCGTCGAGGGGAGCGCCCAGGGCGTCGCCGAGGGCCGCCCCCAGCAGGGTCCCGCGCACCCGGCTCCGGAAGTCCTGCTGCTCCCTGCGGCCCCAGACGGCACCGGATGTCGCACCCACCACGCCCTCCTCCGGTCCGCAACGCTCAGCACTGTAATCGAACGGGAACGGTCGGTTCAGGGCCACGATCAGTCACCTGCACCACAACCGTTCGGGTCCCCCGCGGGTCCAGATGAACGAAAGACCTATCCGGACCCAACTTTCGGAGTCACTCGTGCCTCACCCCAAGAGCCGTCGCGGCGTCGCACGGTGCGCGGCGCTGGCCGCCCTGCTGACCGCGCCCCTGGTCCTGTCCGCCGGTCCGGCCGCCGCCGCCGCGCCGAAGACCCCCGTGGTGGACTTCAACGGCGACGGCTTCGCCGACCTGGCGGTCAGCGCCCCGTACGCCACCGTGTCCGGCGTCTTCCAGGCCGGCTCCGTCTCCGTCGTGTACGGCTCCTCGGCGGGCACCGACACCGCCCACCCGCAGCTGATCACGCAGGCCACCGCGGGCGTGCCCGGCGATCTCATGGAGTACGGGACCTTCGGCATCAGCACCGCCGCCCGCGACCTCGACGGGGACGGCTACACCGACCTGGTCGTCGGCAGCTATTACCACCCGATGGTGCTCTGGGGCTCCGCGCAGGGCCTGAGCGGCGGTGCCCCGCTCGCCGACGCCGCGTACCGGGTGGCCGCCGGTGACATCGACGGCGACGGGCACGCCGACGTCATCGCCAACGGCAACGGCAACCTGGAGGTCCGCTTCGGTCCCTTCACCCGGGCCGGCGCCCCCGCCCGCACCGACACGCTCGTCGTCGCCGACGAGTCCGGCCCCCAGGACATGGCCGTCGGGGACATGAACGGTGACGGCAAGGACGACGTCGTCACCACGAACGGCTTCGAGGAGATGCAGTTCAAGTCCCGCTACTACAAGGGGACATCGACCGGACTCTCCTCGACGTACAAGAGCACCGGCTTCTACACCGTCGGCGGTGTCGTGGCCGACGTGAACCAGGACGGCTACGGGGACCTCGTGGCCCGCCAGGTCGACCAGGTGTCGGAGATGATGGACTACGACGCGGGCGCGGTCCGGGTCGTCTACGGCTCGTCGACCGGGCCCTCCACGCGCACCACCAAGATCACGCAGAACACGGCGGGCGTCCCCGGCACCGACGAGGCGGGCGACGACTACCGCAACTTCGGCGACCAGTTCGGCTACTCCCTGGCCGCGGGCGACGTGACCGGCGACGGCTACCCGGACATCGCGGTCGGCGTTCCCGGTGAGGACATCGGCTCGGTCCGCGAGGCGGGCGCGGTGGTCCTGCTCAAGGGCGGCGCGTCCGGCCTGACCGGTTCGGGCGCCCAGGCCTTCAACCAGTCCACGTCCGGTGTCCCCGGCGCGTCCGAGACGAGCGACAACTTCGGCCGTACGGTCCTGCTCGTCGACGTCAACGCCAACAACCGGGCCGACCTCGTCGCGGCCGCCCCGCTGGAGGACGGCACCTACAAGGACTCCGGCGCGGTCTGGGTGCTGCGCGGCTCGAAGGCCGGCACGACGACCACCAACATCGCCTCGTTCGGCCCGGGTTCGCTCGGCGCCCCGGAGAAGGAGGCCCTGTTCGGCCAGCGGCTCGCCCGCTGAGCACCCGGCGCCACGGGACCGGCGGCGCGCCGACCGGTGCCCCGGTCACACGGGACGGGCGGCTCGTCCGCCGAGCACGGGGGCTCGCGGGACCGGCAGCTCGTCCGCTCGTGACCGGTGCCGGGCGCCTCCGCCGGCACGGCGGGCACTCGCGGTCGGTCGGGTGCCGAGCGCCCTGCCCCGCCTCGCGCGGTGTTCCGGTGGGACGGCGGCCGTCAGCCCCGGCCGTCGGGCAGGCGGTCGCACACAGCCCGGCGCTGCTCCAGGGCCCACGCGTACCCCGGTCTGAGCTCCAGGGCCCGGTCCAGGTCGGCGAGGGCCTCCGTGTGCCGTCCGAGGGCGTTCAGGCAGGCACCGCGGCTCGCGTACGCCGACGCGTACGCGCCGTCCAGGGCGAGCGCCCGGTCGTAGTCCGCGAGCGCCTCCTCGTGGCGCCCGGCGACCCGCAGGGCGTCGCCGCGCTCGCAGGCGCCCCACGCCCAGTCCGGCTGGACCCGGACGGCCCGGTCGAGGTCCGCCAGCTGCCGGGCGTGCTCGCCCCGCGCGCGCCACACGCGCGCCCGGCGGGCCAGCGCCCAGCCGTACTCCGGGCTCAGCTCCAGGGCCCGGTCCAGGTCCGCGAGCGCCTCGTCCAGCTCGCCCCGGCCCAGCCGCGTCGCGCCCCGGGACGCCCAGGCGAAGGCGCGGGCCGGGTCCAGGGCGATCCCCCGGTCCAGATCGGCGATCGCGGCGTCGTACGCGTGCAGGATCCGCCGGTACTCGCCGCGCATCGCGTAGGCCCGCCCGTCGTCCGGCGCCAGCGCCAGGGCGCGGTCCAGGTCGGTCACCGCGCCCTCGTGGTCGCCCAGTTCGCCCCGGCTCAGGGCGCGGCCCCGGTGGGCGCGGGCGAGCCCCGGATCGAGGGCGACCGCCCGGTCGTACTCGGCCAGCGCCCGGGCGTGGGCCCCCGCCCGCCGCAGCGCCGCGCCGCGGACCGAGCGCGCGAGCGCCCGCCCCGCCGGGTCGAGTCCGCCCCGGTTCAGCAGCAGCCCGAGTACGGCGACGACACCGGCGTCCGGACGCTCCTGCCCGCCGGGCTCCGGGTCGCCCGTACCGGCCGGTTCCCCGGTGCCGGCGAGCGCCTCGGTGAGGTCACGTCCCCAGCGCGCCACGTCCACGGCGTCCGCGTCCTGGCCCGCGTCGGCCAGCACCCGGGCCCACCGCGCGGCCACCTCCTCGCCCTGGTCGCACGCGCGGACCGTGTCCGCCAGCACCCCGGGGAGCGCCGCCCGGGGGCGGGCGCACAGCAGGTGGTACGACTCCGCGAGGCGCAGCTCCCGCCACTCCCCGTCGGCCCACGGCGGCTCGGTGTCCGGGCCCGCCTCCAGCTCGCCGCGCCACCGCCCGAACGTCCCGGCCAGCCGCGTGTGCCGCTCCGTCCAGCCGCGCGGTGAACGGCGCCGCTCCAGGCGGAGCATCGGGGCCCGTACGACGTCGTGGTACCGCAGCCCGTTCCCGCCGTCGGCGACGAACGGCAGCTCCCGCAGCCACGCGTACAGCACGTCGGCCTCCTCGTCCGCGCAGACCGACGCCGCCCGGAACACGTCCGCGTCCAGCCGGCGGGGCAGCGCGCAGGCCAGGACCAGGGCCCGGCGTACGGGGTCCTGCTCCCACTTCAGGAAGCGGTCGACGGCGGTGGCGCTTGGGTCGCCCACCTCGTCCGGGGCGGCGGGCCGGTTCGCGGCCAGGGTGGAGACCAGCACCGGCAGCCGTCCGGTGAGCCGCAGCACCTCCTGCACGACCGGCTCGGCGACGACGTCCCGGCCGGCGAGCAGCAGGCGTGCCTCGGTCTCGGTGAACGGCCCGAGCGGCACGTCCGTCACGGAGTCCGCGAGGCCGCCCCAGCGGGCGGTGTGCAGGGGGCGCTGCCCGGCGGTGACGACCACGACGTTGTCCGGCAGGGCACCGCCGTGGCGGTCCGTGCCGAGCATGTCGTGCAGCCAGCCGTCGAGGAAGGGCCCGGTGCGCTCGTAGGTGTCGAAGAGGAGGACGATCCAGGGCACCCGGGCGGCGGTCCCGGCGAGCTCGTCCAGCAGGACGGGCGTGAGGACCTGCTCGGGGGCGAGGACCAGCCGCAGGTCCTCCTGGTTGCGCGGCCTGCCGCCCATCGACGCCCGCAACCGGTCGGCGCCCTGGGCGAGTTGCACCGGGTCGACGGCCCCGGTGAAGACGCCGACGCCGGGCAGCAGGCCGAGGCCCACGAGTCCGGCCCGGGTCGCCGCGAGGGTCAGCTGCGACGGCTGGGCCGGTGCGTCGGGGCCCTGGGCGTCCGCGGGGTGGCCGCCCCGCGGTCCGAGGGCCGCCGCGACGGCCGTCTCCGCCTCGTGGCGCCGCTCGGCGTGGGCGGCCAGCAGGCGGTCGAGGTCCTTGAGGCGGTGCCCCTCCCGGGCGCACCGGGCGCTGATGGCCGCAATCGCCTCCGGCACGCTGCCCACGGCCTCGTCGACGTACACGGTGAGCGCCCCGCACTCGCGCGCGATCCGCTCCCACTCCCGCACGAGGCATGTCTTCCCGACGCCCGCGTTGCCGTGCACGTGGAAGAGGAACGTGTGCCGCTCGTCCTGCGGCGCGTGCGCCAAGTTGGCCCGGAACAGCGCGCGTTCGGCGTCCCGCCCGACGAACGCGCGCCGGCCGCGCTCGCTGATCACCTGCTGCGTCGAGGACCGCGCCCGCGCCATGAGCCGTTCCCTCCCCCGGTCACCGGTCAGGCCGAGCACCAGTGTGGCGTAACGCGCCGGCATCCGGACGGGGTCCGGAGCCGGCGCGTCGTGCGGGTCAGCAGATGCAGGGATCCGTCCCCGAGCCGAGACCAGGGATTCTGTCGTCCTTCAGCGCGCCGGAGTACGCCTGTACCTCGTCCACGTCACCGTGCAGGTACTCGCCCCAGCCGTCACCGGACTTGGCCCGGCCGATCTGCAGTGCCCCGGAGCTGTGCCAGCCGCTCGGCAGGTGTCCGGTGGCCTGCTCGTTGGTCCAGCCGTTCACGAACAGTTTGACCGTGTCCGCCGCGTCGTCGTAGACCACGGCGAGGCGGTGGCCCCCGCCCTTCCCGCCGTCCGCAGCCGACACCTGCGACACGACCGTCTCGGCGGCTCCCACCTCGTCCTTCTGCGCCACGATCAACTGCCAGGCGTGCCGGGAGGGGTCGTAGCGCACCTTGAAGGCGTCGGTGTTCTCCCCCGCCTGGGACAGCACGGTCATCGGACGCGCCGGCTCGGAGTCCGCCAGCCGGACGACCACACCCAGGGTGAAGCTGTCCCCGGTGTCCACCACGGGGCCCTCGGCGACGGCGTGACCGGTCTCGCCGTCCAGCTCCAGGTGTCCGTCGCCGACCAGCGCGGGCGGCGTGTAGGTGCAGTCGGGGTCCAGTTCCGGGATGCAGGAGTCGCTCGGGGCACGGTAGATCGTCGCCCCCGTGCCGAGCCTCAGCGGGGTTCCGTCGGACTGCTCCGGACTTGCGCCGTCCGCCGCGTTCTCCAGCGACCAGTGGCCGAGCAACGTGGGTTTCCGGTAGCCCAGTTCGCCCACCTCGCCGGGCACCACCACCCGGTCGTGCACCTGTACGTCACCGATGCTGCCGTGCCAGCGGGCGTGGTAGCCCGACGTGCCGCGGGCACGCCCGATCTGGAAGGCACCGCTCGTCGCGGAGGGCGTGGCCTTGACCGCGTCACCGACGGGGCGGCCGTTCACGTACAGCCGCGCCGTGCCCGTCTCCTGGTCGTACAGCCCCAGCAGGTGCGCCCACTCACCGGTCTCCGCAGCGCCGCCCGACAGCCGCGTGCCGCCGATCGCGAACGACCAGGCGGGACCGGAGTCGCGGCTGCTCAGCCCGAGCCGGAAGCCGGCCGTGTCGCCCGCGTCCTGGCTGGCGACCGTCATGTTCCGGTCGGTCTGCGCCGGCCGTGCCCAGGCGCTGACGGCGAAGGTCTTCCCGGGGGTGACGGCCGGTACGTCCGGGGTGAGGAAGCCGTGGCCACTGCCGTCGAGGGCGGCGGTGGCGGTCGCCCCGGTACCGGAGGGAGCGGCGCCGCCGAAGGTCACCCCAGTTCCGGCCCGGGCCGCGGTGCCCGTCTCGGCGGCGGCGGAACGGGAGCCCGCCGGGTCGTCGAGCTTCCAGTGGGCGGCGGGGGCGCGGCCCTCCTTGACGCGGAAGGAGTACGTCGTCGTCCCGCTGCTGCGCCCCGAGCGGTCGATCGCCCGGACGCTCAGGTAGTCGGCACCGCTCCGGAGCGGCAGGAAACGGATCGTGGCGGGTCCGCCCATCTCGTCCGGCCGGACGGCCGCTTCGGTCCCGCCGACGAACCTGTACCGGTACTCGACCACGTCGGGCGACGGGGAGTCCATGGTGAAACCGCCGTAGACGCCGACACCGTCGTGCCACTGGTCGTCCGAGTAGTCGGGCGAGGTGACGACCGCCGCCTGCGGACTGGAGTCGTCGTACACGAACTCGCAGGCCGAGCCGTCGCCCTCGTCGCTCCACGCGGACACGGCCTTGCCGTCGTCCGCGCGGACGTGCCAGGACACCACGGTGTTCGCCGGGATGTCCTGCGGCATCCTCCACTGCTGCCGCGTTCCCGAGGACGTCTCGTAGGAGGTGTAGGTGCGGCGCTGCCGGACGCCTGCCGAATCCGTCCACCACGCCTCGAACTCGCCCTTGACCACATTGGCATCGGCGGGTTGATTGTCCTCCTCGGGGTCGTACAGGACCGCCCAGAGCGTCGGCGGCCCCGAGACGTACGCCTTGTCGTCCCCCGTGCCGCACGCCTCGTTCTCGGTCTTCAGGTCCTGCACGAGCGGCTGCTTCGGCGGCAGGTTGTCCACCGCGTACGCCGTGCCGGACAGGACCGAACCGGCCGTGACCACCACCGTCGCGCAGGACACCGCCGCCATCCTGCGGCCCCCGGTGCGTCCGGCCCCGGATCGTCTCCCCATACCCAACTTCCCCTCCCCTGTGGACTTGCGGCCCGTGGATCACACGAGCCGCCCGAAGCTAACAGGGGGCACGGACAACACCGAACGGTTTTCCCCGGCCCCTGGCCCGGAAGCGCCGAAAATCCCCTGGGCCCCGCGGGCCACCCCCGCCATAGTTGCTCCATGGCCGCCACCCGTCCCTCTCGTGGGCCCTTCGCGCTTCCCCTCGCCGCCGGTCTGCTCACCGGCACCGTCGCGCTCTACATGGCGCTCGTCGCGTTCGGGAACATCACGGACTTCGGGACCAACCAGCAGTTCGTCCGGCATGTCCTCGCGATGGACACGACCTTCAAGGACGACGACCTGATGTGGCGGGCCGTCGAGTCGGAGGCGCTGCAGGACGCGGCCTACGTGGCGATCATCGTGTGGGAGACGCTCTCCGCGCTCGTGCTGGTCGCGGCCTGCGCGCAGTGGGCGCGGCGCAGGCAGACCGAGGCGCGCCGGCTGTCGACGTACGGGCTGGTGATGGTGATGCTGCTGTTCGGTGCCGGGTTCATCGGGGTCGGCGGCGAGTGGTTCGCGATGTGGCAGTCGGACACCTGGAACGGGCTCGACGCCGCGACCCGCGTCCTCACGCTGAGCGGGGTCGTGCTGCTGGTCGTGCACCTGCCGTTCGGCGGCCGGGTGTCCTCGCCGTCGGACGGCGGCGCGTAGCGCACCGCGGGGCCGCCTCCGGCGGGAGGCGGCCCCGCGGGCCTCACTCCAGGACGGGCAGCAGCTCGGGCAGGTGACCGTCGGAGGCCGCGGCGGCCCGCCGCCGTTCCTCCGGCACCTCGCCGTAGAGCGTGGTGCGCGGCTTCGCCGGACGGCCCGCGGCCTCGGCGACGGCGACGAGATCAGCGACGGACTTGTAGGAGCCGTAACTCGATCCGGCCATGCGGGAGATGGTCTCCTCCATCAGCGTGCCGCCGAGGTCGTTGGCGCCGGAGCGGAGCATCTCGGCCGCGCCCTCCGTGCCCAGCTTCACCCAGCTGGTCTGGATGTTGGGGATGTGGGGGTGCAGCAGCAGCCGGGCCATCGCGGTGACCGCGCGGTTGTCGCGGACGGTGGGGCCGGGACGGGCGATGCCGGCCAGGTACACGGGCGCGTTGGTGTGGATGAACGGCAGGGTCACGAACTCCGTGAAACCTCCGGTCTGCTGCTGGATGCGGGACAGGGTGCGGAAGTGGCCGAGCCAGTGCCGGGGCTGGTCCACGTGGCCGTACATCATCGTCGAGGACGAGCGGATGCCCAGTTCGTGGGCGGTGGTGACGACGTCGATCCAGGTCGCGGTGGGCAGTTTGCCCTTGGTCAGGATCCAGCGGACCTCGTCGTCGAGGATCTCGGCGGCGGTGCCGGGGATGGAGTCGAGGCCCGCCTCCTTGGCGGCGGTCAGCCACTCGCGGATCGACAGGCCGGTGCGGGTGGCGCCGTTCACCACCTCCATCGGGGAGAAGGCGTGGACGTGCATCCCGGGGACGCGTTCCTTCACGGCCCTCGCGATGTCGAAGTAGGCCGTGCCGGGCAGGTCGGGGTGGATGCCGCCCTGCATGCAGACCTCCACCGCGCCGACCTCCCACGCCTGCTGGGCGCGGTCGGCGACCTGGTCGAGGGAGAGCGTGTAGGCGTCGGCGTCGGTGCGGCGCTGGGCGAAGGCGCAGAAACGGCAGCCGGTGTAGCAGACGTTGGTGAAGTTGATGTTCCGCGTGACGATGTAGGTGACGTCGTCGCCGACCGCCGACCTGCGGACGTCGTCCGCGATCCGGCAGAGCGCGTCCAGCGCGGGCCCGTCGGCGTGCAGCAGGGCGAGGGCCTCGTCGTCGGTGAGCCTCGTCGGGTCGTCGGCGGCGGTCGCGAGGGCCTGGCGCACGTCGGTGTCGATGCGCGAGGGCACCATCCCGGGGGCCGCCGCCTCGCGCAGGGACTCCCAGTCGCCGTAGACGAGGTCGAAGTCCTCGCGCCGGTCGCCGGTGCGTCCCTCGGAGTCGATCGTGCGGTGCAGGTCGGTGCGGCCGGAGGCGGTGAACGCCTCGTCGGGCTCCTGCCACGGGTGCCCCTCGACGACCGCGTCCTCGCGGGCGAGGCCGGTCTCGGGGTCCGCCAGCGCCCGTACGTGCGGCAGCAGCCGCGGGTCCAGCCACGGCTCGCCCCGCAGCACGAACTCCGGGTACACGCACAGTCGTTCGCGCAGCTCGAAGCCGGCCGCCGCGGACTGCGCGGCGAGGGCGTCGATCTGCGGCCAGGGGCGCTCGGGGTTGACGTGGTCGATGGTGAGCGGCGAGACCCCGCCCCAGTCGTCGATGCCGGCGCCGATGAGCCGCCCGTATTCGGCGTCCACCAGGTTGGGCGGCGCCTGGAGGCAGGCGGCGGGGCCCATGATGTGCCGGGCGACGGCGACGGTGGCGATGAGTTCGTCCAGTTCCGCGTCCGGCATGCCGCGCATCGCGGTGTCCGGTTTGGCGCGGAAGTTCTGGATGATGAGTTCCTGGATGCCGTGGTAGGCGCGGGAGATCCGGCGCAGGGCGAACAGGGAGTCCGCGCGCTCCTCGTACGTCTCGCCGATGCCGATGAGCAGCCCGCTGGTGAAGGGGACCGAGGAGCGGCCCGCGTCCTCCAGGACCCGCAGCCGGACGGCGGGCTCCTTGTCGGGCGATCCGTGGTGCGGGCCGCCGGGCTCGGACCACAGCCGGGTGGCGGTCGTCTCCAGCATCATGCCCATCGACGGGGCGACCGGCTTCAGCCGCTGGAAGTCGGTCCACGACAGGACGCCCGGGTTGAGGTGCGGCAGCAGGCCCGTCTCCTCCAGGATGCGGACGGAGATGGCCCGGACGTAGGCGATCGTGTCGTCGTAGCCGTGCGCGTCCAGCCACTCGCGGGCCTCGGGCCAGCGGTCCTCGGGCTTGTCGCCGAGGGTGATCAGGGCTTCCTTGCAGCCGAGTTCGGCGCCCCGGCGGGCGATGTCCAGCACCTCGTCCGGGGACATGAACATCCCGTGCCCGGCCCGGCGCAGCTTGCCCGGCACGGTGACGAAGGTGCAGTAGTGGCACTTGTCGCGGCACAGCCGGGTCAGCGGGACGAAGACGCTCTTGGAGTAGGTGATGACGCCGGGGCGGCCGGCCGCGGCGAGCCCCGCGTCGCGCACGCGGGCGGCGGACGAGGCCAGGTCCTCCAGGTCCGTGCCGCGGGCCTGGAGCAGCACGGCCGCCTCGCCCGCATCGAGCGCGACGCCGTCCCGTGCGCGTTTGAGCGCACGCCGCATGGAGTTCGCGGTCGGCCCGGTTCCGGAGGTCTCGGAAGTCGCGGAAGTCGTCATCCGTCGAGCATACGATCGTGGTGATCAGGCGAAACAGGCACTGTCCGGTTCGTATCGCCGGGCCGGGCACCACCGGGTGCCGTCGGCCGGAGGCCGTTCACCGGGACTTCGCCGCCGTGTACGGGGCGTGTCACCGGAGCCCCACCGCCGTGTACGGGGCGTGTCACCGGGAGCCCGCCGCCGTGTACGGGGCGTACGCGTCGAGCGTCCGCAGCACCGCCGCCTCCCCGGCGGGCGGCAGCTGCACGACGACCTCCTCGACGCCCAGGTCCGCGTAGTGCGCGAGCTTGCCCGGGGTGGGCCGCACGGCGGACGGCACCACGTGCAGGGCCGCCGGATCGCGTCCGGCGGCGGCCCAGGCGGCCCGCAGCGCGGGGACGGACTCGGCGAGACCGCGGCCCCCGATGGGCATCCAGCCGTCGGCGTACTCGCCGACGTGGGCGAAGAGTTTCGGTCCCGCCGCTCCTCCGAGGAGCGTGCGCGGCCCGGTCACGGGTCCGCGGGGCGGGTGCGGCGGCTTGGGGTGGGCGTGGCTCGCCCGTACGCCGCCGTGCTCCCCCGTGTACGCGGTCGGTTCGGGCGCCCACAGCGCGCGCATCACCGCCATCCGGTCGCGGACCAGCTCGCGCCGGGTGCGCCACCGCACCCCGTGGTCGGCGGCCTCCTCCACGTTCCAGCCGAAGCCGACGCCGAGGGTGAACCGGCCGCCGGAGAGGTGGTCGAGCGTGGCCACCTGCTTGGCGAGGGCGATCGGGTCGTGCTGGGCGACGAGGGTGATCCCGGTGCCGAGGCCGAGGTCCCGGGTCACGGCCGCCGCCTGGGCAAGCGCGACGAACGGGTCCAGGGTGCGGCCGTACTCGCGGGGCAGCTCCCCGCCGGAGGGGTTGGGGGTGGTGCGCTCGACCGGGATGTGCGTGTGCTCGGGGAGGTACAGCCCGGCGAATCCGCGCTCCTCCAGCGCGCGGGCGAGCCGGACGGGTGTGATGGTCTCGTCGGTGAGGAAGATCGTGGTGGCGATCCGCATGAGCACTTCCTAGCACTCGCGCCGCCAACCCGATAGGCGCGGATCCCCTTCCCTTGCACGGGAGTTCACGGGTGAATACCAAGGTGGTCCGTGCCACCCCCGTCCCTCATCACCCCTGGGAGCAGCTCAATGTGCGAGGACGACCACGGCATCGGCAGGCGCGCGCTGTTCGTGACGGGAGCGGCCGCCGCGCTGACGCTGGGCAGCGTGAGTTTCGCGAGCGGCGCCGCCGCGGCGGACGGCCAGGAGACGCGGACCGTGCGGGGCACCCTGCCCACCGGCTCGCCCGACTTCGTGTACCTGCCGGTCGAAGTGCCGCACGGCGTACGGGAGATCAGGGTCGCGTACCGCTACGAGAAGCCGGCGGTCCCGGCGGGCACTCCGGGCAACGCCCTCGACATCGGCCTCTTCGACGAGCGCGGCACCGAGCTGGGCGGTGAGGGCTTCCGCGGCTGGTCGGGCGGCGCCCGCTCGGAGTTCTTCGTCCGCGCGGACGACGCGACGCCGGGCTACCTCCCGGGACCGGTGCGCGCCGGCACCTGGCACATCGCCCTCGGCCCGTACACGGTGGCGCCGCAGGGCCTGCCGTACGAGGTCACGGTGACGCTCACGTACGGCGAGCCGGGCGCCGCGGTCAGGCCGTCGTACCCGCCGGAGCGGGCCAAGGGGCGCGGCCGGGCCTGGTACCGGGGCGACTGCCACCTGCACTCCTGGTACTCCGACGGGCGCCGCACCCCGGCCGAGATCGCCGCCCTGGCGCGGGCGGCGGGCCTGGACTTCATCAACACCTCGGAGCACAACACCCACGCCTCGCACGCCCACTGGGCGGGCCTGGCGGGCGACGACCTGCTGATCCTGCTCGGGGAGGAGGTGACGACCCGCAACGGGCACGTGCTGGCCGTCGGCACCGACCCGGGCACCTTCGTCGACTGGCGCTACCGGGCCCGCGACAACCGCTTCGGACGGTTCGCGCGGCGGATCCGGCGGTCCGGCGGGCTCGTCGTGCCCGCCCATCCGCACGCCACCTGCATCGGCTGCAACTGGAAGTTCGGGTTCGGCGAGGCGGACGCGGTCGAGGTGTGGAACGGCGCCTACACCCCGGACGACGAGATCGCGCTCGCGGACTGGGACGGCATGCTGGTCGCCTCCGTCCGGACCGGCGGCGGGTGGATCCCGGCAGTGGGCAACAGCGACGCGCACCGCGATCCCGACCCGGTCGGCCTGCCGCAGACCGTCGTCCTCGCCGACGAGCTGTCCCGCGAGGCGGTCCAGGACGGCATCCGGTCCGGCCGCTGCTACGTCGCCGAGTCCTCGTCGGTGTCGCTCGCCTTCAGGGCGTCCGGCCCGAAGGGCGAACACGCCGGGATCGGCGAGCGGTTGCGGGTGGACCGGGAGGCGCCGGTCACCGTACGCCTGGAGGTGACGGGCGCCCCGGGCCGCACGGTCCGCTTCGTCACCGACCAGGGCGTCCTGTTCACCTCGTCGCTGCCGGACTCGGGCACCGGTACCGCCGAGTGGCGCACGACCGCGGCGTACGCGGCCTACGTACGGGCCGAGGTGCGGCACGCGCCGACGACGCCGGGCCTGCCGGGGGCGCTGGCCGCGTTCACCAACCCGGTGTTCCTGGGGCGGACACGGGCGTAGGGACGGCGCCGCTCAGCGCGCGGCGGCACGGGGGCGCTGCGGCAGCAGGTGGGTGGCGAGGGCCTCGTAGACCGCGCGCAGGGACGCGTCGGGGTCCTGCTCCGCGGGACCCCACCAGGCACCGGTGACCGCTCCGCGCCGTGCGGCGCGGCGGGGGACCGAGGACCTGAGCGGTGGGGCGTCGGGCCAGTTCGCCAGGAGGTCCGCCGTGCCGCCGCCCGGCACGGACCGGGCGCCGAGGAGGACGATCCCCGCCGAGCGGGCGGGGTCCCGGCCCGCGAACGCGCCCGCCGGGTCCTTCGGCGCGATGTCCCAGGTCAGGGCCCAGCCGTGGGTGCGCATGACGTGCGCCCACCGGTACGGCCCCGCCGCCGCGCCCCGCTCCGGCGGGGCCGTGGGCAGGACGCGGCCGTCCGCCGTGCGCACCCGGGGCCGGAAGGCCGCGTTCCCGTCGCCGGGCCGCGGCCAGAGGGGAACGACGCCGAGCCACCGGTCGCAGGCGTCGGTGACGGCCTGCCGGCCCGCGGGCGGGGCGTCGAGCAGCACCAGGTCGTACGGCCGCCGGGCCGCGAGGGTGCGCCGCAGCTCCGTGGCCCGGCAGACCACGACGTCGAGCACGCCCGGCCGCCCTGCCGGGCCCGCGCCGGGCCGGCGGGCCGGAGCCCCGTCGAGCAGGGACTCCACGCCGGGCCGCTCGTCCGTGCTGACCAGCAGGACCCGCTCACCCTGCCCGGCCGCCGCCACGGCCAGCGACAGCGCGACCGTCGTACAGCCCGACCCGGCCGCGTCGTGCGCCGCCACGACGGCCAGGACGTTGCGCCGCGGGGTCAGCCGCGGCCCGGGGCCCCAGTCCCGGAACGGTGCCCGCACCTCCGCCTGCCGGTGGGCCGCGCGGGCGGTGAAGTCGTCGCCGCCGGGGACCCCGCCCTCCGCGTCGAGGAGGTCGACGGCGGGCAGCCCGCCGAAGACCGGCAGACGGCGCAGCACCCGGCTGCGGGCCCGCGCGAGGTCGACGGGCAGCGCGTCGGCGGGCGGCGCCTCTGCGGGCAGCAACGCCTCTTCGGATCGGGTGATTTGCCCGCCCCAGGGCTCGGGCGGGCCCGGCGTCGTGCGGTGGCCGGCGAGGTACTCCCGCACGGCGGACAGCTCCGCCACCGGCACCCGCACACGGATCGCCCCCTCATGTCCGACGCGGCTCAGCTCCGTTCCCGCCGCGAAGTGCTCGGGGGAGGAGCGCAGCCCGGGTATCCCGCTCGGCGTGCCCGCCCGGGCGCCCCACGGGGTGTGCGGCCGGGGCAGCAGTGCCTCCAGGACGGGAACGGCATGGCCAGGACCGGTGCACAACGTCATTCCGTCGCACCGGGGTTCGGTGCGCTCGATGCCGAAGAGGGGGCCGTCCACCGGGTCCCACGGTGCGAACGCGGTGTTGAGGGCCGTCAGGACGAGCGCCTCCAGCTCCGTCTGTGCCGCTCCCGCCGCGTCGGGCACCGGGTCGCTCCCGCGGGGCAGCTCGCGCAGTTCCCGCCGGGCCGCGTCGACCTGCTCCCCCGTGAGTGCCGCCCGCGACCGCGCACGTCCGCCTCCCCAACCCGCCCGCACGACCATCGGCCTCCCCGTCGTCCCGCTCCGGTGTCCCGCCCGGACGTCCTACCCACGGGCAGGGGCGCCGGCACCGGATCGCGCGGGACCCGGCCGGGCCGGTCCCCTCCCGCGGGCCGTCGGCGAGGCGGTCGAACCACTCGGGAGCACGGCGCCCGGCCGGGCGGCGGTGGCGGGCCCGCCCGAAGCGTCCGGGCGGGGCTCGTCCGAGGTGCCCGCCGTGACGTCCGGGGTGAAGACGGCCGCATGCACCGCGTCCCGTGACGCGCCGCGAGAAGCCGTGGCCGACGACGGCCGAAAACGGCCCCCTTCGGGTGAGCGGGTACGGTCACGGCAGCGGTGGCCGGGTACGGAGGGGAACGGAATGGCGCGGTATCACGAGGTGAAGCACCGGGCGGTGACGGCGTTCCAGCGGCGGATCGCCAACCCGCTGATGCGGCGGCTGCCGTTCCAGGCCCTGCTGGAGACCACCGGGCGCGTCTCGGGGCTGCCGCGCCGCACCCCGGTCGGCGGGCGCCGGACCGGGCGGACGTTCTGGCTCGTCTCCGAGTTCGGGGAGAGGTCGCAGTACGTGCGCAACATCCGGGCGGACCCGCGGGTGAGGGTGCGCGTCCGGGGCCGGTGGCACCACGGCGTCGCCCGTCCGCTGCCGGACGACGACGCCCGGGCGCGGCTGCGGTCCCTGCCGCGCGTCAACAGCGCCGGGGTGCGCGCGCTGGGTACGGACCTGCTGACCGTCCGGGTCGACCTGACCGACTGAACACCGTGCGGGTCACCTGAACGACTGAGCACGCCCTTCACCGCCCCCTCGGACGGTCACCGCGGCGCGCGGCCGTCACCCCGCCCAGACGATCGACTGCATCTCGCTGTACGCGTGCAGCGCGTACGAGCCGACGTCGCGGCCCACCCCGCTCTTCTTGAAGCCGCCGAACGGGGCCTCCATGTTGCGGCCCACGGTGTTGACGCCGACGCCGCCCGTCCGCAGCCTGCGCGCCACCCGGAAGGCCCGCGCCACGTCGCCCGACCAGACGTAGTCGATCAGGCCGTAGTCGCTGTCGTTGGCCAGTTCGACCCCCTCGTCCTCGTCGTCGAAGGGGAGCACCACGACCACCGGCCCGAAGATCTCCTCGCGGACCACCCGCATGCCGGGGGTGCAGTCGGCGAGCAGGGCCGGAGCCACGTAGAAGCCGCGCTCGTACGGCGGACGGCGGCCCCCGGTGACGACCCGCGCCCCCTCCTCGCGCCCGAGTGCGACGTAGGACTCCACCCGGTCGCGGTGCGCCGCCGAGATCACCGGTCCGACGACCGTGCCGGACTCGCGCGGATCACCCACCCTCAACCGCCCGGCGTAGGCGGCCAGTCGGGCGACGAGCCGGTCGTGCACCGGCCGCTGCACCAGCACCCGCGTCGGCGCCGTGCAGATCTGCCCGCTGTAGAACGAGAACGTCGTGCCGATCCCGGCCACCACCGCGTCCAGGTCCGCGTCCTCGAAGACGAGCGCCGCGCCCTTGCCGCCCAGCTCCATCAGCTGCCGCTTCATCCCGCGCCCGCACACCTCGGCGATGCGCTGCCCGACGGCGGTCGAACCGGTGAAGCTCACCATGTCCACGTCGGGCGAGTCCACGGCCGCCTCGCCGACCTCCGCCCGCGAACCGCTCACGACGTTCACGACGCCCGGCGGCACGCCCGCAGCCTCCAGCGCCTCGGCCATCCGGTAGACCGACAGCGGGTCCTGCGGGGCGGGCTTCACGACCACCGTGTTGCCCATGGCCAGGGCGGGGGCGACCTTGCCCGCCGGGTTCGCCCAGGGGTTGTTGTACGAGGTGACGCAAGTGACCACGCCGACGGGCTGGCGTACGGCAACTGCGCCCATCACCGCCGCCGCGCCGAACGGCCCGGCCTCGTTGACCTGCGGCGGCAGCGGCTGCTCCACGGGCTCGACGCGCGCGTACCGCTGGAAGCGGGCCGCCGCGACACCGACCTGCATGGCGCGCGCCGTGCCCGTCGTGGCGCCGCTCTCCGCCTGGGCGAGCCCGGCGCAGGCCACGAGGTCGCGCCGGATGAGCCCGGCGGCCCGGCCGAGGACGGCGGCCCGCTCCTCGGCGGGCGTGCGGGACCACGGGCCGAATGCCTCGCGGGCGGCGGCCGTCGCCGCGTACACCTGCTCCCGCGACGCCTCCGGGGCCAGCCCGACGACGCCCTCCGTCGCCGGGTCGGTCACCTCGTAGTACCCGTCGTCGGGCGGGACCCAGGCGCCCCCGACGAACAGCCGCTGCCCCTCGCTCACCCGGCCTCCCCCGTCCGTTCCGGTGCGCCGCTCACCGGGTGCTCACCGTCCGCGTGTCGCGCCCCGAGCGCAGCACCCGGCCCGGCACGGCACCGGTGACCACGTCGTCGCGGATCGACTCGACCCCGTTCACCCACACGGCCGTGATCCCGATCGCCCGGGCGTCGAGCCGCGGGCTGTCCCCCGGCAGGTCGTGCACCAGGGTGGCCTTGCCCGCGTCGATCCGCGCCGGGTCGAACAGCACCAGGTCGGCGTGGAAGCCCTCCACGACCCGTCCCCGCTCTCGCAGCCCGAACAGCTGTGCCGGATCGTCGGTGAGCATCTTCACCGCCTGCTCCAGCGGGACCAGCTTCCGGCCGCGCAGGCAGTCCCCGAGGAAGCGGGTCGTGTACGGCGCCCCGCACATGCGGTCCAGATGGGCGCCCGCGTCGGAGCCGCCGAGCAGCACGTCCTCGTGCTGCCAGGTCTCGGCCCGCAGCGCCCAGGAGTCCGGGTCGTTGTCGCTCGGCATCGGCCACAGCACCGTGCGCAGGTCGTCGTGGGCGCAGATCTCGACCAGGCACGCGAAGGGCTCCTGGCCGCGTTCCGCCGCGATGTCCCGGACGACCCGCCCGGTGAGGCCCTCGTTCGCGGGGCTGTAGGTGTCCCCGATGACGTACCGCCCGAAGTGGGCGAGCCGCCGGAAGACGCCGGCCTCCTCGCTGTCCGCGCGCCGCAGCATCTCCGCCCGCACCACCGGGTCGCGCAGCCGCGCGATGCGCTCCGGCACGGGCAGGGCGAGCACCTCGCCCCAGCCGGGGATCAGGTTCAGCGCGCAGAAGGTGCCGAGCGACATGTTCATCGGGGTGAGGATCGGCATGGTCAGGGCGACGACCCGGCCACCGGCCCGGCGGGCGCGCGCGCTCGCCTCCAGCTGGCGCGGGACGCGTTCCGGCACGGCGGCGTCGATCGTCAGGACGTTCCAGTTCAGGGGCCGTCCCGCCGCCGCGCTCATCTCCGCGAGCAGGTCGATCTCGGCGTCGCTGAACCGGTCGAGGCAGCCCGCCACGATCGCCTCGATCTGGGTGCCCTCGTGGTCGGCCACCGCCCGTGCCAGCGCGAGGAGTTCGGCGGGGCGGGCGTGGCGGGAGGCGACCGGATCGCCGTCGCCGTCCGAGTGGGTGGAGGACTGCGTGGTCGACAGGCCCCAGGCCCCGGCGTCCATCGCCTCGTGGAAGAGGGTGAGCATCCGCGCGAGCTGCTCCCGGGTCGGCTGCCCGCCGACCGCGTCCGGGCCCATGACGTACCGGCGCAGCGCGCAGTGCCCCACCATGAAGCCGGCGTTGACCGCGATCCGGCCCTCCAGGGCGTCCAGGTACTCGCCGAAGGTGTGCCAGGTCCACGGCGCGCCCTCCTCCAGGGCGACCAGGGACATGCCCTCGACCTTGGACATCATGCGGCGCGTGTAGTCGGCGTCGGCGGGGCGGCCGGGGTTGAGCGGCGCGAGCGTGAAGCCGCAGTTGCCGCCCGCGACGGTGGTCACCCCGTGGTTCAGGGACGGGGTGGCGTACGGGTCCCAGAAGAGCTGGGCGTCGTAGTGGGTGTGGGGGTCGACGAAGCCGGGGGCGAGCACGAGTCCGTGCGCGTCCTCGGCCGTCCGCGCCTCCTCGGCGATCCGTCCGACGGCGGTGATCCTGCCGTCCCGGATGCCGACGTCGGCGGTGTACGCGGGGGCGCCCGTCCCGTCCACGACGGTGGCGCCCCTGATCAGGTGGTCGAGCATGCCCACTCCCCTTCCTCGCCCGTCCCCGGTGTCACGCGGACCGGCGGAACCGGGTCGTACGGTGCACCGGATCCGTGTCGATCTTCGGGATCACGTGCTCGCCGACCAGCCTGATCGTCTGCAGCGTCTCCTCGCGCGAGATGCCGATGGGCAGCCCGAAGGAGAGCTGGTCCGCCCCGGCCTGCTCCCACCGCTTGCACTGCGTCAGCACCTCGTCCGGGTCGCCGCAGATCAGCAGCTCCTCGGCGATGAGGAGTTCGACGATCTCCTCGTTGAACTCGGGCAGCGTCTCGGGCCACACCGGGAAGCCCTCGGGCCGCGGGAAGGTGTCGTGGTAGCGGAAGACGAGCGACTGGAGGTAGTGCAGCCCGCCGCCCGCCGCGATCCGTACGGCCTCCTTGTGCGTGGGCGCGCAGACGGCCGTCGAGGTCACCATCACGTTGTCGTTGACGAAGTCCCCGACCGGCCGCGCCTCGACGATCGCCGTCTTGTACTGCTCCAGGACCCACTCCATGTCGGAGACCTTCTGCACGCTGAAGCCGAGCACGCCGAGGCCCTTGCGGGCGGCCATGGCGTACGAGGGCGGCGACCCGGCGGCGTACCACATGGCGGGGTGCGACTTCCCGTACGGCTTCGGCAGGATCTTGCGCGGCGGGAGCTGCCAGTGCTTGCCCTGGAAGCCGGCGTACTCGTCCTGGAGCCACATCTTCGGGAACTCGGCGATCGTCTCCTCCCAGATCTCCTTGGTGTGGTTCATGTCGGTGACACCGGGGATGAAGCCGAGGATCTCGTGCGAACCGGCGCCGCGGCCGGACCCGAACTCGAAGCGCCCCTCGGAGAGGTGGTCGAGCATCGCGACCTTCTCGGCGACCTTCACCGGGTGGTTCACCTGGGCGAGCGGGTTGAAGATGCCGGAGCCGAGGTGGATGCGCTCGGTGGCGTGGGCGAGGTAGCCGAGGAAGACGTCGTTGGCGGAGAGGTGCGAGTACTCCTCCAGGAAGTGGTGCTCGGAGGCCCAGGCGTACTTGAAACCGGACTTGTCCGCCTGGATGACGTACTCGGTCTCCTCCATCAGCGCCTTGTGCTCGGCGAGCGGGTCGGTCTCGGCGCGCTTGCCCACGTATCCCTGTACGAAGAGCCCGAATTCCACAGCGGTTCACCGTCCCTGCGATGACGACGGTGTTTCTGACGCACCGTCAGATGTGTTGAGGCGACTGTTCCACCGGCCACCTGGACCGTCAAGAGCTGACTTGACGTCAGATAAGGTCGTGCGCCCGTCAGATGACGCTGACCCCCGCCAGCCACCCGCCGTCGATCACGAACGGCTGACCGGTGATGTACGAGGAGTCCTCGCAGCTCAGGAAGAGGGCGAGCCGCGCGACCTCCTCGGGCCGGCCGATCCGGCCGAGCGGCACGAGCTTGCTGTACACCGCGTCGAGCGCCTCGGCGCCGTCCACCACGTCGGCACCGGGGTCGAGCTGGGCCGGATTGCTCATGGCGGTGTCGATGGCTCCGGGGCAGACGGCGTTGACGCGGATGTTCCGGGCGGCCAGCTCCAGGGCGGCCACCCGGGTCAGCCCGACGATGGCGTGTTTCGTGGCCGCGTACGCGCCCACGTAGGCCATACCGGTCAGGCCCGCGAACGAAGCCGTGTTGACGACGGTGCCCCCGCCCGCCGCCGCGATCTCGGGCGCCACGGTCCTGATCCCGAGGAACACACCCGTCTGATTGACCCGCACGACCTCCTCGAACTCCTCCAAGGGGGTGCGCACCAGCTCGTTGAAGCGCAGGATGCCCGCGTTGTTGACCAGCCCGTCGATCCGCCCGTACGCCTCCTTTGCCGCCTCCACCGCGGCGCGCCAGTCGTCCTCGCGGCTCACGTCCAGACGGACGTACCGGGCGCCGATCTCCTCGGCGAGCGCCTTCCCCTGGTCGTCCAGCACGTCCGCGAGGACGACGCGGGCGCCCTCCGCCACGAAGAGCCGCGCCTCCTGCTCGCCCTGCCCGCGTGCCGCGCCGGTGACGATCACGACGCGTCCGTCCAGCTTGCCCATGGCTCTCCCTAGTCGAGGTGGGGCGCGACGTCCGCCCCGAACGCCGTCATCTGGTCGAGGAGTTCGGACCGGCTCCGCGACCGGAACCGCACCTGGATCTGGTGCACCCCCATCGCCCGGTACGCGCGCAGCGACTCGGCGAGCGCGTCCGGCGCCCCCCGGAGCGTCCGCCGCCCCACGTCCCACGCCGGCTCCCCCACGTACAGCGGCTCGGTGATGGCGCCTACGACGACGGGCCCGCCGACGCCCGCCTCCGCCCGGAGCCGGTGCAGCCGCGCGATCTGTTCCGGGAGCCGCTCGCGCGGGTCCCCCTGCGGCAGCCAGCCGTCCCCGCGGACGGCCGCCCTGCGCACCGCGGCCGGGGACGACCCGCCGACCCAGACCGGGACCCGCTCCTGCGCGGGCCGCGGGCGCTGCCCGAGGCCCCCGAAGTCGTAGAGCTCGCCGTGGTGTTCGGGATACTCCTCCGGCCCGAGCGCGGCACGCAGGGCGTCGATGGACTCGTCGAGCACCGCGCCCCGCCGCTCGAAGTCCACGCCCAGCGCCTCGAACTCCTCCCGCACGTGTCCGGCGCCGACACCGAGCACCAGCCGCCCTCCCGACAGGTGGTCGAGCGTCGCGTACTGCTTCGCGGTGACGAGCGGGTGGCGCAGCCCGACGACGGCGACGTGGCTGAGCAGCCGGACGCGCTCGGTCACGCCCGCCAGGAAGGCGAGGGTCGCGACGGGGTCGTACCAGACGGTGCTCATGGCGTCGGCGAGGCGGCGCGGGACGCCGACGTGGTCACAGCTCGCGAGGTAGGCGAAGCCGGAGCGGTCGGCGGTGCGGGCGATCTCGGCCAGGTCGCCGGGGCCCGCCGCCGCCTCCCACGGCTCGGCGTAGATGGTGCTCTGCGACTGGACGGGAAGCTGCATCCCGTACGCCAGTCGTCCCTGCGGCGGCATCTCCATGGGCGCGCACCCCTCAGGTGACGGTCGTCATGTCCGTGTCGTGCTCGTGGTGCGCGGCGCCCCGGACGGGAGGTCGCGGGGGCGGGTCGCCGCCGGGAGGTCACCGCGGGCACCCTCGGGCGAGAGGTCACCGCGGGCGAGAGGTCACCGCGGGCGCACTCGGGCGAGAGGTCACCGCGGGCGGGCCCTCGATCGGGGGTCAGCGGGTGCGGGCCTCCGGCGGGGGTCAGCGTGTGCGGGCCTCCGGTGAAGGCGGGCCCGGCGGGCCGGTCGCTCACGCCGTCCAGAGTCCGTCGTCCGTCAGTCCCAGCAGCTCGATCGCGTTGCGCCGTACGATCCGGTCGACCACGTCCGGCGCGAGGTGGCCCATCTGGGCCTCGCCCACCTCGCGGGACTTCGGCCAGGTCGAGTCGGAGTGCGGGTAGTCGGTCTCGTACAGGACGTTGCCGACGCCGATCGCGTCCAGGTTCCGCAGCCCGAAGGCGTCGTCGAAGAAGCAGCCGTAGACGTGGTCCGCGAAGAGTTCCGACGGCGGCCGGTGCACCTTGTCGGCGACGCCGCCCCAGCCGCGGTTCTCCTCCCACACCACGTCGGCGCGTTCGAGGATGTAGGGGATCCAGCCGATCTGGCCCTCGGCGTACATCACCTTCAGGTCCGGGAAGCGTTCGAACTTGCCGCTCATCAGCCAGTCGACCATCGAGAAGCAGCAGTTGGCGAAGGTGATGGTGGAGCCGACGGCGGGCGGGGCGTCGGCGGAGGTCGAGGGCATGCGGCTGCTGGAGCCGATGTGCATGGCGACGACCGTGCCGGTCTCGTCGCAGGCCGCGAGGAAGGGGTCCCAGTCGTCGGTGTGCACGGAGGGCAGCCCCAGGTGGGGCGGGATCTCGGAGAAGGCCACCGCGCGCACGCCCCGGGCGGCGTTGCGCCGCACCTCCGCTGCCGCCAGTTCCGCGTCCCACAGCGGGACGAGCGTCAGGGGTATCAGGCGCCCCCCGGCCGCCGGCCCGCACCACTCCTCCACCATCCAGTCGTTGTAGGCGCGCACCCCGAGCAGCCCCAGCTCGCGGTCGTCCGCCTCGGTGAACGTCTGCCCGCAGAACCGGGGGAAGGTGGGGAAGCACAGCGCCGACTGGACGTGGTTGACGTCCATGTCGGCCAGCCGCTGCGGCACGTCGTACGACCCGGGCCGCATCTGCTCGTACGTGATGATCTCCAGCTTGATCTCGTCCCGCGCGTAGCCGACGGCGGTGTCGAGGCGGGTCAGCGGGCGGCGCAGGTCCTCGTACACCCACCAGTCGCCGATCGGCCCGTCGTCGCCCGGGGCGCCCATCACGGGCGCGAACCTGCCGCCCAGGAACGTCATCTCCTTGAGCGGCGCGCGGACCACGCGCGGGCCCCGGTCCCGGTACCTCGCCGGGAGCCGGTCCTGCCAGACGCCCGGCGGCTCCACCGTGTGGTCGTCCACCGAGATGATCTTCGGGAAGGACGGCGCGGGACTCCGCGTGGTTTCCGTGGTCTCCATACGAGTCACCGTAGCGCCGATCTGACGGCCCGTCAGCTCCCTGTCGCCCACCCGCTTCCGCCGTCCGCGCCGGCCCGCTCCGGGCGCAACTGTGGGGAGAGCGTGTGAGGACTGTGTGCCGTCCCGGGCGGCCCCCTGTGATCGCTGTCTCCCACGGCTGACGCATCCGCCATGAACAAGGCAAACTGGCCTCGTTGTCATGACGGTCGGCAGGGGGACAGCGATGGACGGTGTACCGCGAGTGCCGGAGCAGCGGAGCCCCGAGGACTCGGTGGCGCTGCGCTTCGGCGTGCTCGGCCCGGTGCGCGCCTGGCGGGGG
The DNA here is from genome assembly GCF_053611025.1 of Streptomyces sp. NPDC054842. Lineage (NCBI taxonomy): Bacteria > Bacillati > Actinomycetota > Actinomycetes > Kitasatosporales > Streptomycetaceae > Streptomyces > Streptomyces sp. NPDC054842. Next base: position 122,195 of record NZ_JBSGZN010000001.1, on the reverse strand, counting down.
GCGGAGCCCCTGCCCATGGGGTCCCCGCAGCAACGTGCCCTGCTCGCCGCGCTGTTGCTGCGCGAGGGGCGTACGGCGACGGCCTCCGAGCTGATCGACGCGCTGTGGGGCGAGGAGTCCCCGTCCCAGGCACTGGCCGCCGTCCGCACCTACGCGTCCCGGCTCCGCAAGGTCCTCAACCCCGGCACGCTGGTCAGCGAGTCCGGCGGCTACGCCATCCGCCTCGCCGACCCGGGCGCCCTGGACCTGGCGCGGGCCCAGCAGCTCGCCGCCGACGCCGAGAAGGCCAGGGCCGCCGCCGACCTGTGCCGGGCCCGCGCCCTGCTCAACGAGGCGCTGGGCCTGTGGGACGGGGAGCCGCTCGCGAGCGTCCCCGGCCCCTACGCCGACACCCAGCGCACCCGCCTGGAGGAATGGCGGCTCCAACTCCTCGAAACGCGCCTCGACATGGACCTGGAGCAGGGCTGCCACGCGGAGGCCGTGTCCGAACTGACCGCCCTGACGGCCGCCCACCCCCTGCGGGAACGCCTGCGTGAACTCCTGATGCTGGCGCTCTACCGCTCCGGGAGGCAGGCCGAGGCCCTCGCGGTCTTCGCCGACACCCGGCGCCTCCTCGCCGACGAGCTGGGCGTCGACCCCAGGGCGGGCCTCCAGGAGCTCCAGCAGCGCATCCTGCGGGCGGACCCCGGGCTCGCGGAACCCTCGGCGCCGCCCGCGGAACCCGTCGCCGTACCCGTACGGCCCGCGCAACTCCCGGCGACCGTCACCGACTTCACCGGCCGCGCGGCCTTCGTCCAGGAACTGAGCGACGTCCTGGCCGCCGCGTCGCACGCCGAGGGCCGGGTGATGGCCGTCTCCGCCCTCGCGGGCATCGGCGGCGTCGGCAAGACCACCCTGGCCGTGCACGTGGCGCACCAGGCGCGCGGCGCCTTCCCCGACGGCCAGCTCTACGTCGACCTCCAGGGCGCCGGGGCCCGCTCCGCCGAACCCGAGACGGTGCTCGGCGCCTTCCTGCGCGCCCTCGGCACTCCGGACTCCGCCATCCCCGACTCCCTGGAGGAGCGCTCCGCGCTGTACCGGTCGGCCCTCGACGGCCGCCGCGTCCTGGTCCTGCTGGACAACGCCCGCGACGCCGCGCAGGTACGCCCGCTGCTCCCCGGGATGGAGGGGTGCGCGGCGCTCGTCACCTCCCGGGTGCGCATGGTGGACCTCGCCGGGGCGCACCTGGTCGACCTGGACGTGATGTCCCCGGAGGAGGCCCTCCAGCTCTTCACCAGGATCGTCGGGGCGGAGCGGGTGGCGTCGGAACGGGAGGCCGCGCTTGACGTGGTCGCCGCGTGCGGGTTCCTCCCGCTCGCGATCCGGATCGCCGCGTCCCGGCTGGCCGCCCGGCGCACCTGGACCGTCTCGGTGCTGGCCGCCAAGCTCGCCGACGAGCGGCGCCGCCTCGACGAGCTCCAGGCGGGCGACCTCGCCGTCAAGGCGACGTTCGAGCTCGGCTACGGCCAGCTGGAACCGGCCCAGGCCCGCGCCTTCCGCCTCCTCGGCCTCGCCGACGGCCCGGACATCTCCCTGGCCGCCGCCGCCGCGGTCCTGTACCTTCCCGCCGAGGAGACGGAGGACCTCCTGGAGTCCCTGGTCGACACGTCCCTCGTGGAATCCGCCGCGCCCGGCCGCTACCGCTACCACGACCTGGTCCGGCTCTACGCGCGTGCCTGCGCCGACCGCGACGAACACCCGCCGACCGAACGGGACGCCGCGATGTCACGGCTCCTGGACTTCTATCTGGCGACGGCGGCGGGGGTGTACGCGATCGAGCGTCCCGGGGACCGGCTGGTGGACCATCTGGAGCCGACCGAGTACCCGGGGCTGCGGTTCGCCGACCGGCACGCGGCGCTGGACTGGCTGTACGCCGAGGCCAACTGCCTGCTGGCCTGCGTCCACCAGTCCCTCGGCGACGCACGGCTCAGCAGGGCGGTGGACCTCCTCTGGGCGGCTAAGGACCTGGCGGAGTCCGGCGCGAACGCCCGTGACTACGGCAGCAACGCGGTGGGCGCGCGCGACGCCGCCGAGCGGGCCGGCGACCCGCGCGCGGAGGCCCGGGCCCGGACGGCTCTCACCGAGGCCCATCTGGCCGGCGGCCGCTTCGACCGGGCGGCGGAGGAGGCGGAGCGGGCGGCGGCGCTCGCGCGCGAGATCGACGACGCCGCCCTCAACTGCTGGGTGCCCAACCACCTCGGGGTCATCGCCGTCTACCGCAGTCAGCACGCGGCCGGAGCGGCGTACCTCCAGCAGGCCATCACCTGCTTCCGGGCCGACGGGAACCTGGCGGGTGAGGCCAGCGCCCTGTGCAACCTCTCGCGGGCACAGCTGGCCATGGGCCAGACGGCCAGCGCCATCGCGCTCGCCGAACAGGGCATCGGCATCTACGACCATCTCGGGCACACCCTGCGCGGCGCCAACGGGCGCTACGCGCTCGGCCTCGCGCTCGCGCAGGCGGGCGACCCCGCCAAGGCCGTGGCGGAGCTGACCGAGGCGCTCGACGTCTTCCGCGACAGCCGCCAGCGGCTCTGGGAGGGCATGGCCATCTTCCGTATGGCGGAGATCCGGCTGACCGAGGGAAAGCCCGCGCGGGCGGCCGCCCTCGCCGAGCAGTCGCTCGCGGTGCTGCGCGGGATCGGCGGCGACTGGCGCCGCGGGAACGTGCTGACCGTCCTCGGCCGGGCGCTGAGCGCGATCGGCCAGACCGACCGCGGCCAGGCGTGCTGGCGCGAGGCGCTGTCCATCTACGAGGAGCTGGGGTCGTCCGAGTCCACGGAGGTACGGGCGCTGCTCTCGCCGCTGGCCGCCGCGTAGGCGCTGTCCGCGGCTTTCCGGTGCCGCTGCCCGCCGCGTAGGGCTGTTCGCAGTTCATCCGGTGCCGCTGCCCGCCGCGTAGGGGCCGTCCGCGGCTTTCGGGTGCCGCTGCCCGCTCGTTCATCGTTCGTTTATCGCGCTGCGCCACTCTGAGCTCGTCGATCCGTCGCGTCGGGGGGCAGACGAATCGGCGAGTGGCCCATCACATATGGTGAACGGCCCTTGCACAGCCCGCCCGGCGGCCCTCGGGGGAGTCGCCGGGCGGGCTGTCTCACCACCTTCACGGGGAGTAGGAACCATGGCTGACAAGAAGACCGACGGCACCGTCAAGCCGCTCGACACGCACATCACGGACGCCGACGCCGGGACGATCAAGCCGCTCGACACGCACATCACGGACGCCGACGCCGGCACGGTCAAGCCGCTCGACACCCACATCACCGACGCCGACGCGGGCACCCTCAAGCCGCTCGACACGCACATCACCGACGAGCAGGTCTGACAAGCCACCGGTCACGGGGGATCGGCCGCGGCGGCGCGGAGGGGGAGCCGTCGCGGCCGAGGTGCGTCCGGGGCCGGTTCAGCCCTGGTGACCGGGCCAGTTGGCGTCGCTGATCGCCGGGACCGCGTCCGGGAGGCCGGTGTCGTTCTCGCAGCCGGCCCGGTCGGCGAGGTCGTGCGCCAGCTGGAGCATGATGTCGAGCCCGACCTTGCGGGCCTCGACCGCGGAGAGGCCGGTGCCCTTCATCGGCCGGGCGTAGACGTCGACGCCGATGTACTTGTCCCGCTTCATGTACGCGGGCGACCCGGCGGGAAGATCGACGTCGCACTCGAAGTACACCACCTGGGTGGCTCTGAGGTAGTACGCGAGGACGCCCATGTCCAACCGGGTCCTTGGCTCGTCCCCGCGTGCGTCGGCGGTGGGAAGCTCTTTGACTTCCCTGTTCGGTGGCTCGCTCCACGGACATGGCGACGGAGGACTTCATCGTTGCCGAGGCCGACCTCGGCAGCGTTCGTCATGGTGAAGCCGTAGGCGACGCCCCCGCCAGTACCGGTCAGGCTGCGAGCCGGACTGTCGGCACCGCCCCCGCCGATACGGCAAGCGAACCCAGTGTCGCCAAGGAGTGGCCCGCAAGCGGGTCAGGGGCGTGGCGGGGCCTCTCGGGGCTGGTCCTCCGCCGGCCGCACGAGTCCCCTCAACTCCCCCTTCAGCACCTTCCCGCTCGCGTTGCGCGGGAGGGCGGGGACGAACTCGACCGACCGGGGGACCTTGTAGTTGGCCATCTCGCGGCGGGACCAGGCGATCAGGTCGTCCGCGGTCAGGGTGGTGTGCGGGCGGCGTACGACGTAGGCCCTGCCGACCTCGCCGAGGCGGGCGTCCGGGACGCCGATGACGGCGACGTCCGCCACGTCCGGGTGGAGGCCGAGGAGCTGCTCGATCTCCGCCGGGTACGCGTTGAAGCCGCCGACGATGAACATGTCCTTGACGCGGTCCGTGATGCGGAGGTTGCCGTCGGGGTCGAGGACGCCGACGTCGCCCGTGCGGAGCCAGCCGTCCGGGGTGAGGACGGCGTCCGTGGCGGGGGCGTCCTCGAAGTAGCCGCGCATGACGTTGAATCCGCGGACCAGGACCTCGCCGGGTGAGCCGGGTGCGACCGGGGTCCCGGACGCGTCCACCACGCGCACCTCCGTGCCGGGGATGGCCCGCCCCGACGTCGAGGCGATCACCGGCGCCGGGTCGCCGCGCCGGCACATGGTGACGATGCCGCTCGCCTCGGAGAGCCCGTACGCGGTCAGGACGGTGCCGATCCCCAGCTCGGTCCTCAGCCGTTCCACGAGCTGGAGGGGGACGACCGCGGCGCCGGTCACCACCAGCCGCAGCGCCGACAGGTCGTGGGCGTCCCGGGACGGGTGGTCCAGGAGCGACTGGTGGAGGGTGGGCGGGCCCGGCAGCACCGAGACGCGTTCCGCGGCGATGTTCGCGAGGACGGTGCCGACGTCGAAGACGGGCTGCGGGACCATGGTCGCGCCCCGCATCAGGCAGGCGACGATGCCCGCCTTGTAGCCGAAGGTGTGGAAGAACGGGTTCACGATCAGGTAGCGGTCGCCCTCGCGCAGGCCGGACAGCTCGCACCAGACGGCGTACGCCCGCAGCGTCTGGCCGTGGGTGATCATCGCCCCCTTGGGCCGGCCCGTCGTCCCCGAGGTGTAGACGATGTCGGAGGGCGAGGAGCCGTCGAGGGCGTCGCCGCGCGCCCGTACGTCCGCCGCCCCGACGCCCTCTCCGTCGACCAGGAAGTCCTTGACCGTACGGAAGTCGGCGGGGGCGTCGTCCGCCAGCACCACGACCTGCTCCAGGTCCGGCAGCCCCGGCAGCGGGCCCTTCCCCTCCCCCCGGCCGGCGGCCCGCCGCAGCGAGGCCACGTACGACGTCCCGAGGAAGGTACCCGTCACGAACAGCAGCCTCGCCCGGCTCCGGGACAGCACGTACGCCGCCTCCGCCCCCTTGAAGCGGGTGTTCAGCGGGACCAGCACCGCCCCCGCGCACACCGCCCCGAGCGCCGAGACGATCCAGTCCAGGGTGTTGGGCGCCCAGACCGCCACTCGGTCGCCGGCCCGCACCCCGTTGGCGAGGCACGCCGCCGCGGCCCGCTCGACGCGCGCGCCCAGCTCCGCGTACGACAGCCGCGTACGGCCCTCCACGACGGCCTCGGTGCCGGCGTACCGCTCGGCCGCCGCCCACACCAGCCCCGGGATGCTGCCCCACTCCAGGTCCCCGCGCATCGCACGCCTCCCCTGACCGGACGACCGGACACACCACTAGCTGACTGACCGTCAGATTAGCTGTAACCTGACGACCTGTCAGCAGTCGGGGACCGCGTGCGGAGGTGCGCCCATGTCGGGAAGCGGGCCGGGGAGCACGGCCGGGATCAAGGACGCCACCGCCGTCGTCGGCATCGGGCAGACGGCCTTCGCCAAGCAACTCCCCGAATCCGAGAAGACCCTGGCGTGCCGGGCCGTGCTCGCCGCCCTCGACGACGCCGGCATCGCGCCCTCCGAGGTCGACGGGCTCGCCTCCTACACCATGGAGGAGACCGACGAGGTGGAGATCGCCAAGGCGGTCGGCTTCGGTGACCTCACCCACTTCTCCAAGGTCGGCTTCGGCGGCGGCGGTTCGTGTGCCACGGTCGCCCATCTCGCCGCCGCCGTCGCCACCGGCCAGGCCACCGTCGGCGTCGCCTGGCGCTCACGCAAGCGCGGCAGCGGCCCCCGGCCGTGGCGGAACACCGCCGTCCAACTCCCCACGCCCGCCCAGTGGACGCGACCCTTCGGCCTGCTCAGACCCGCCGACGAGATCGCCGTGCTGGCCCGCCGCTACATGCACGAGTACGGCGCCACCCGCGACCACCTGTTCAACGTCGCCCTCGCCTGCCGCAACCGGGCCAACCAGAACCCGGGCGCCATGATGTACGAACGCCCGCTGACCCGCGAGATGTACATGACCTCCCGCTGGATCAGCGAACCCCTGTGCCTGTTCGACAACTGCCTGGAGACGGACGGGGCGCTGGCCTGCGTGATCGTCTCGGCCGCGCGGGCCCGCGACTGCCGCCACCGGCCCGTCTACGTCCACGCGGCCGCCCAGGGCCTGCCCGCGCAGCACCACGGCATGGTCAACTACTGGACCGACGACCCGCTCACCGGGCCCGCCTGGACCGCCGCCCGGCACTTGTGGAAGCACGCCGACCTCACCCCCGAGGACGTCGACGTGGCCCAGATCTACGACGCCTTCACCCCCCTCGTACCGCTGTCGCTGGAGGGCTACGGCTTCTGCGGGCGGGGCGAGGGCGGCGCCTTCACCGAGGGCGGCGCGCTGGAGATCGGCGGCCGGCTGCCCCTCAACACCGGCGGCGGCGGCCTCAGCGAGGCGTACGTGCACGGCTTCAACCTCATCAACGAGGGCGTGAAGCAGCTGCGCGGCACGAGCACCGCCCAGGTCCCGGGGGCCGCCACCTGCCTGGTCACGGCCGGCGAAGGCGTCCCCACCTCCGCCCTCCTGCTCAGGACCTGAGGAGCCCGCATGCCCCTGCTGTCCCCCGTCCCCGACGACGACGGCGCCCCCTTCTGGCGGTACGCCGCCCGGGGCGAACTGCGCGTCCAGGCCTGCGCCCGGCCGGGCTGCGGCGAGCTGCGCTTCCCACCGCGCCCCTGCTGCCCGCACTGCCACTCCTTCGCCTCCGAGTGGCGCAGGACGAGCGGGCGCGGACGGATCTGGTCCTACGTCGTGCCGCATCCGCCCCTGCTGCCGGGCTACGCGGAGCAGGCGCCGTACAACGTGATCGTGGTGGAGCTGGCGGAGGCGCCGCGGATCCGGCTCGTCGGGAACCTCGTCACCGGGCCCGACGCACCGCTCGGCTCCGTCGACCCGGAGCGCCTGCGGATCGGCGCGCGGGTGCAGGTCGTCTTCGGCCCCGCCGACCCGCAGGACCCGTCCGGGACCGCGGGCACGACGGTGCCGCGCTGGGTACTGGAGCGGCCGTGAGCGGCGGCCTGCGCACCGCCACCGACAAGGACACCGGCGTCGCCGTCGTCACCCTCGACCGGCCGGAGCGGCTCAACGCCATCGACCTCGCGCTCGCCGCCGAACTGGCCGCCGCCTGGCGGGGTTTCCGCTTCGACGACTCCGTACGGGCCGTCGTGCTCACGGGCGCCGGGGGGCGCGCGTTCTGCACGGGCATCGACCGCAGCGCGGCCGTCCGGCAGCCCGACTCGCCGTACATGATGGACGATCCGCTGCTGACGGTGGGCCCGAAGGCGAACGGCCTCTGGAAGCCGGTCGTCGCCGCGGTCGCCGGAATGGCCTGCGGCGGCGCCTTCTACCTGCTGGGCGAGGCCGAGTTCGTCGTCGCGGACGAGACCGCCGCGTTCTTCGACCCGCACACGACATACGGCATGGTCAGCGCCTACGAGTCCGTCCACATGGTGCAGCGGATGCCGTACGGGGAAGCCGCCCGGACGGCCCTCATGGGAACCGCCGAGCGCCTCTCGGCCCGGCGGGCGTACGAGATCGGGCTGGTCTCCGAACTCACGCCGCCCGGCGAGGCGTTGGCGGCCGCCGTGCGGTGCGCCGCCGTCATCGCCTCCTACCCGCCCGAGGCCGTGCAGGGCACCGTGCGCGCCCTGTGGAGCGCGCGGGAGGCGGCGAGCGCCCCCGCCTTCGCGCAGGCACCGCACCTCATCGCGCTGGGGAACCTGCCGCCGCGACGGCAGGCGGAACTGTTCGCCGCCCGCCGGCCCGACGGGTTCCGGCTGCGCTAGTCCGGGGCGGCCCCGCCGCTGGGGCCGCCCCGCGACAGGGGACGGGCCCGCCGCCGGGGGCCGGCCCGTCCGGGGCTCCGGGTCTCAGTCCTCCGCCGGGGCGGTCCGGGAGACCTCGCAGTGGTCCACCGAGTCGGCCAGTCCCGAGCCGCCGACCTCCACGCGGACGGTCTCCTTGCCGTTCGCGGGCACGGCGACGCGTCCGTACCCGCGGGTGACGGGGATGGGGATGTCGTGCTCGTCGTAGAAGGTGACGTCCACCCGGAACGTGACCTTGCGGGCGTTCGGGTTGGTGACCTCGACGGTCGCGTATGGAGCCCGCTCGGTCGCGCAGCTCACCAGCCGCGCCGTACCGTCCTGCGCCGCCTTGGAGGAGCCGCTGCCGGAGGAGGAGCGGTGGGTCGGACGCCGGTTGTAGCCGCCCGTGCTGCTGCCGCCGGTGCTGCTGCTCCCGTACGTGTCGTCGTCGTCATCGTCGTAGTAGTCGTCGTCGTAGCCACTGGACCCCGAGGTCGTCGAGCCCGAGCCGTACGACCCTCCGCCCGAGGTGGACGACGAGCTGTCGTGGTTCTGGCTGGAGCTGCTGCAACCGCCGCCTCCGCCGCCGCCGCCGCCGTGACGGCTGCCGCCGTGACCGCGCCCCGTCGAGAAGCCGGTCAGCGCGAGCACGACCATGGCCAGAACCGCTGTGAACTTGAGTGTGCGCCCCCGTGAATGCATGTGATCAGCCTACTCACCGCACGCGTCCGATCACCCCGCATGACGGGATCGTCCCCTCTCGTCCCATGCCGTGGCGGGGGCCTGGCGGGCGGCGTAGCGTCGGTTGGTAGAGCAGTGAGGAGGCCCGCGTATGGTCCGCAACGTACTCGGGTCGGTGATCGCCCTCCTGGGAGCGGCGGCCGCCGTCTGGAGCCCATTCCGCGCCTGGTACGACGGCCGTCACGGCCGGTACTACCGCCTGGGCGACCTGTTCTCGGGGACCGGGGTCACCGACGCCCGCGCCGGTCTGTTCACCTCGCTCTTCCTGCCGTTCGCGATCGCGGCGGTGGTGACCGTCGTCGGAGTCCTGCTGCGCTCGCGGCTGCTGGTCGCGCTGGCGGGGATCGCCGTGCTCGCGTTCGCCGTGCTGTGGATGGTGCGCGTCGGGCAGGCCGAGTCCGGCCTGACGGTCGACACCGACGGGAACGGCCTCGGGGCGGGCGTCGCGGGCGCTTTGGGCGGCGGGGTGCTGCTGCTGATCGGCGCGGCCCTGATGCGGGGGCGCGGTGGGCGGCGCGAGCGGATGGCGACGCTGCCGCCGTCGGAGCCCGCCGAGCCGTCCTGGCAGTCCGATCCCGCCTGGGACACCGGCACGGGTGGCCACGGGGGACGGTCCGGTCCCGACTGGCAGCACGGGCCCGCCTGGCAGCACGGGCCCGCCGGGACGCACGGTCAGGACGGGCCCTACGGACCGCCGGATCCGACGCCGGACCGGCCGCCGCCGCGGGAGCCCGGCGGCACGGGTTCGGCGGAGGAGCCGACGGCCACGTGGCCCCGACCGCCGGATCAGCGGTGACGCCGGCGAGGTGACGTCCCGGCGCCACGCAGTGCCCCGACCGCCGGCTCAGCGGTGACGCCGGCGAGGTGACGCCCGGCAGGCGCCGGTCGCCGTCGTCCTCCCGCGTCCAGCCCTCGGCCTCCCGGGCGGTGCGTCCCCGGGCGCGTGCACGGCCTCGCACGCCGGGGACGGTCCGCGCCCCTGTCGAGGGCGCGGTCGGCCGGGTCACGCCGTACGCGCCGTGCCCGTGCCCTTCTCCGCGTCCAGGGCGTAGACGCAGCGGTCCTTGCTGCACGCGTAGACGACGCCGTCCTTGACGACGGGGGCGCCGGTGATCTCGCCGCCGGTGGCCAGCTTCCAGCGGAGGCGGCCGTCGTCGGCCTTCAGGGTGTACAGGAGGTGGTCGGAGGAGCCGAAGTGGATACGGCCCTCGGCCACCGCGGGGGCGCCGACGATGTCGCCGCCCGCCTGGAAGCGCCACTTCGGGGTGCCGGTGACGGCGTCCAGGGTGTAGAGGCCCTTGCCGCTGCCGACGTGGACGTGGCCGGCGGCGACCAGGACCGGTTCGACGGAGGCGCGGGACTCGGTCGCGATGCGCCAGCGGTCGCGGCCGTCGGTGGCGTCCAGGGCGTAGACGGTGCCCAGGTAGTCGGCGAGGTAGACGCCGCCGCCGGTCACCGCGGGGCCGGGCGCGAAGGTGGGCGGGCAGAGGAAGACCGCGGGGGCCTCGAAGTGCCAGCGGACGTGACCGCTCGTCACGTCGATGGCGAGGACGCGGGTGCCGGCGGACACGTACACGTATCCGTCGGGTGCCTGGGTCAGCCGGACGGGGACGCCGCCGCAGGAGGCCGCGTCGCCGATGGGGTACGACCAGCGCTCCTCGCCGGTGCGGGACTCCAGGGCGCGCAGGCGCGCGTCCTTCCACACGTAGACCGTGCCGTCGTGGACGGCGGGTCCGGCCTCGGGGGACTCGAAGTCCGTCTGGGCGCCGGTGATCTCCCACAGCTTCTGGCCGTTGGCGGCCTCCCATGCCTGTACGCCGCCGCCGCGGGTGCCGGTGACGACGGTGCCGCGGTCGGCCTTCAGGGAGTAGACCCACGCGTCGGTGGACACGCGCCAGATGTCGGCCCCCTCGCGGGCGTCCAGGGCGAAGAGGGTGGGGCCGTCGGAGGCGTGGATACGGCCGTCCGCGACCGCCATCGACCAGGCGACGTCGCGGGTCTTGAAGCGGCGTCTGCCGGTGGCCACGTCCAGCGCGTGCACCTCGAAGGAGGTGACGTAGACGAGGTCGTCGGCCACGGCGGGCGTGCCCCACACGTCGTTCGACATGCGGAAACGCCACGGGCGCCAGCCGCCCGGGGACTCCGGGGCGCGGGCGGGCGGTGCGACGGTGGGCGCCGGGTCGGCGCCGTTCACGCCGGGGCGCGGACGGGACCAGGACGCGGCGAGGCCCGCCTCCGGAGGGGGCGCCTTCACGGCGGCGGCGCGGGCGTCGGCGACGCGGGGCCCGGGGCCGATGGGCACCTGGGCGCCGGCCAGCCGCACCGGACCCGTGTCGGGCGCGCCGGCGGCCGGCCGGGGCGGGGCGTGCTGCGGTACCGGCGGCGCGGTGACGACACCCCGGCCGCCGCCGCTGCGTCCCGACGCGGCGGCGGTCTGCACGGGGGGACGGCCGCCGCGGCGCGTCTCGATCAGGCCCACCGCCCGCTCGGGCAGCCACGCCGACGCCGTACCGCTGTCGTCCGAGCCGGAGCCGAAGAGGTGCGGTGCCAGCTGCGCCTGGAGGTCGGCCGGGTTGGGCCGGGCCGTCGCGTCCATCTGCATGCAGGACTCGATGAGGGGGCGCAGCTCGTCCGGGAGTCCTTCGAGGTCGGGACCCTCGCGGAGCAGCATGAAGACCGTCTCCACCGGGTTCGCGCCGTGGAACGGGGCGTGGCCGGTGGCGGCGAAGACGAGCATGGAGCCGAGCGAGAAGACGTCGCTGGCGCCGGTGACGCTGCGCGAGTCCTTGGCCTGCTCGGGCGACATGTACGCGGGGGTGCCCACCGCGACGTTCGTCATGGTCAGCCGGGTGTTCGAGACGCCGGAGGCGATTCCGAAGTCGATCACTCGGGGGCCGTCCTCGACGACGAGGACGTTCGAGGGCTTCAGGTCGCGGTGGACGAGCCCGGCGCCGTGGATGGACTGCAGCGCCTCCGCGACGCCGGCGGCCAGCCAGCGGACCGCCTGGGCCGGGAGGGGCCCGCACTCGTTCACTATTTCCTCGAGCGAGGGTGCGGGGACGTACGCGGTGGCCAGCCACGGGACCGCCGCGCGCGGGTCGGCGTCGACCACGGCGGCGGTGTAGAAGCCGGACACGGCTCGCGCCGCCTCCACCTCGCGGGTGAAGCGGACCCGGAACAGCTGGTCCTCGGCGAGCTCCGTCCTGACCGTCTTGATCGCCACGCGCCGGCCGGACGCCGAGCGCGCGAGATAGACCAGCCCCATGCCGCCCGCACCCAGCCGTCCCAGCACCTCGAACGGCCCGATCCGCCGCGGATCGTGCTGCGTCAGCTGATCCACCACTTGCCTGCCACCTCCCCGTACGGGCCGCGTCATCCACGTATGAACGCGGCCCCGTGCAGCGTCTCACCACCGAACCGCCACAGCGGCACGCACCCTGATTCTTCCTGTCCGGGCCACCGGTTGCGAACCCGGGTGCGGATCGGGGTGTCTCAGGACAAAACCACGTCGGGCGGCTTCTGCAAAGCGGCGGCCGGATGCTGGAACGCGGGCGGGGACCCGCCTCAGCGCTGCATCACCGCGAACGACGCCCCCTGATTGTCCGTGACGAGGGCCACCCGTCCGTACGAGGTGTCGAACGGGGGTGCCTGTACGCGGCCGCCGAGCCGGCGGACGGTCTCCAGCGCCTCCTCGCAGTCCCGGACGCCGAAGTGGACGAGGAAGTGCGGGGGCATCTCGGCCGGGAAGATGTCGGACACGGCGGTGCGGCCGACGTCGGGCTGGTCGGGGGTGCCGAAGAGATCCTCGTAGAAGGAATGGGAGGGGTCCCTGGCGTACAGCTCGGCCCAGCAGAAGGAGCCCTGCCGGTGGCGGCGGCCGAAGCCGGGGTGGCCGTCCGCCTGCCAGAGCCCGAACACGGCGCCCTCGGGGTCGGCGGCGAGCACGGTGGTGCCGAGGGAGTCCACGGGCAGCGCGTCGGTGATCACCTGCCCGCCGGCCGCCGTGATCCGCCGGGCGAGCGCGGCGGCGTCGGGGGTGGCGAAGTACACCGTCCAGACGGTGGGCATCCGGCCGTCCCGTTTGGGCGCGAGGGCGGCCACGGGCTGTCCGTCCCGGTGGGCCCAGACGGAGGTGCCGTGCCGCGCGGAGGCGGTACGGGGGGTGCGCGGGGTGCTGTACGCCTCCTCGAAGGTCCACCCGAAGAGCTCACCGTAGAAGCGCTTGCCCGCCTCGACGTCGGAGAGCTGGGCGTCCGTCCAGCAGGGGACGCCCTCCGCGAAAGCGGCGGACTCGGCGGATGACGCGGATTCGGCCATGCCGCCAAGCTAACGGCCGCTCACGCTCCGCGCACGGCGGACGCACCCCCTCCGGGGCCCCGGAAATGGCCGTACTCCCCATTTGCAGTCGGCCGAATCGCGCTCCGATCACCCCTCGGTAAGCTGACGGCATGACAGGACAAGTGCGTACCGTCGACGGCCGTGTGGCCGGGCGGCGTGGGCAGGCGACCAGGCAGAAACTGCTCGACTGCCTCAGCGACATGCTCAGCTCCTCGCCCTACCGGGACGTCAAAGTCATTGATGTCGCCCGGAAGGCGGGCACGTCACCGGCGACGTTCTACCAGTACTTTCCGGACGTCGAAGGCGCCGTCCTGGAGATCGCCGAACAAATGGCCGCGGAGGGCGCCGGGTTGACCCGGCTGCTCGAAGGCCGCTCCTGGGTCGGCAAGGCCGGCTGGCAGACCGCGCAGGAACTCGTGGACGGCTTCCTGGAGTTCTGGCGGAAGAACGACGCGATCCTGCGCGTCGTCGATCTGGGGGCCGCCGAGGGCGACAAGCGGTTCTACAAGATCCGGATGAAGATCCTGAACTCGGTGAACAACTCCCTTACGGACACGGTCACCGAGCTCCAGTCCAAGGGCAAGGTCGACAAGGACGTCAATCCGGCGGCGATGGCGGGTTCCCTCGTCGCCATGCTCGCGGCGGTCGCCTCGCATCAGAGGGGCTTCCAGACGTGGGGCGTCAAGCAGGCCGAACTCAAGCCCAACCTGGCGATGTTGGTGCACCTCGGCGTCACGGGCAAGAAGCCGACGAAGTAGCACCACCGCCTTTCCTCTTTTGCACTTCCCGTCCCTCTCTCTTCCTCTTCCTCGACACCCTTCCTGTCATGCGGGCGGCGGTCCACCGGTGTGGGCCGCCGCCCGCTGTGCTGTGTGCACACCCGCTCCACGGCGCGGCGCCCATGCGGCGGGCCCTCACGACGGTCCCCACCGGCGTCACCTCGGGGCCACCGCGTCACCTGCGTCACCTCCGTCACCGGGGCACGATGCGGAACAGCCGGATCTCGCGGCTGATCCGCCGCTGGTACGCGGCGTACGGCGGCCAGAACTCCAGCGCCGTCCGCCATGCCTCCGCCCGCTCCTCCCCCTCCAGGAGCCGGGCCGTGACGGGCACGTCCCGGCCCTTCCAGCTGATCTCGGCGTCCGGGTGGGCCAGCAGGTTGGCGGTCCAGGCGGGATGGCCCGCGCGGCCGAAGTTGGAGCCGACGAGCAGCCAGCCCGCAGGCAGCGCGCCCGCGGGCAGCGCGCCGTCGGCGGGGCCCTCCGGCAGGCAGGCCAGCGGCGTGCGCCGGGGCAGCCCGCTGCGCGCGCCGCGCACGGTGAGGACGACGCCGGGCAGCATCCGCGCGCTCGGCAGCACCCTGCCCCGCGTCAGCCGGTGCACCGCACGGTCGAGGACCGGGATCACGTGCGGCGCGATCCGGGCGAAGGCCCTGGTCGAGGACACCTTCTGCACCAGCCGGACACCCCGGGCCATCAGACCGCCACCTCTCCCCCGTCGAACAGCCGCGCCGCGTCGGCGGCCCGCGCCCGCAGCCGGTGCACGGGCCCGAACAGCAGCTCGTCGCCCGCCGCGCGCTTGAAGTACAGGTGGGCCTCGTGCTCCCAGGTGAAACCGATGCCGCCGTGCAGCTGGATGCCCTCGGCGGCGGCGGACCGCAGCGCCTCCAGCGCCTGTGCGAGCGCCAGCCCGCCCACCCGCTCGGCTCCGCTGCCGCACGCCCAGGCCGCGTAGTACGCCGCCGACCGCGCCGCCTGGACCCGCACGTAGACGTCCGCGAGGCGGTGCTTGACCGCCTGGAACGAGCCGATGGGCCGCCCGAACTGGTGCCGCTGCCCCACGTACTCCACGGTCCGCTCCAGCGCGCGGTCCGCGGCGCCGACGGCCTCGGCGGCCAGCACGGCGGCGGCGCCGTCCCCGGCGGCGGCGAGCGGTCCCAGAACGTCGGCGTCCTCGCTCCCGAGCAACTCGGCCGTCACGTCCCGCAGTTCGACGCGCGCCTGCGGCCGTGTGACGTCCAGCGCGGTCTGCCGTACGCGCACGAGACCGCCGTCGGGTTCCGGGGCGGGCCCCTCGGGCCGTACGAGGAACAGCAGGGTCCGTGACCGGGCGAACCCTCCGGTGTGCGCGGGCACCACCAGGAGCCCGGCACTGTGCCCGTCGAGCACCTGGGCAGCCTCGCCGTACAGGCGCCACCGTCCGTCGACGCGCCTGGCCTGGACACCGCCCGCGCGTCCGCCCCCCGCCCAGCCTCCCCGGTGGTCGCCGACCAGGCCCAGCGCGGTGGCGAGGGCGGCTCCCGGCACGGCGAGGGCCGCGGTCAGCTCCCCGGCCGCGATCGGGGGCAGCAGGGCGGCGCGCTGGGCCGCGGTGCCGAGGGCGAGGATCAGCGGGGCGGCCAGCACGGCCGAGGCGAGCAGCGGCGAGGGGGCGAGGAAACGCCCCGTCTCCTCGCAGGCGAGGGCGAGTTCGGTGACCGAGCAGCCCACCCCGCCGTACGTCTCGGGGAGGGCGAGGCCGGGCAGTCCGAGCCGCCGCGCGAGCGCCTCCCACAACGCGCCGTCGTGCCCGGCGGGGGCCAGCGCGGCGGCCCGCCGCTCCTCGGAGCCGCAGCGCTTGATCAGCAACTCCCTTACGGTGCGCCGGATCTCGTCCTGTTCGGCGGTGAAGCGGGCGTCCATGAGCGGGGCTCCTCCCCCCGGGCGGCGACCGGCCGAGGGCTGTCCCCGCGCAGGTCCCCGACCACGTATCTGACGGGCCGTCATATTAGGGCGGCTTCCGACGGAAGGACAGGGGCAGGGCAGGGACGGGGGCGGGGCTAGGGCTAGGGCGGGGGCGCGGCAAAGGCAAGGGCAAGGCAGGGGCAGGCGGGCCCGGGGGCGGACCCCTCCCGGACGAAAGTCAACCTGATGTACCGTCAGATCTGTGACCCCAACCCCACGGACCCCGGGGCCGTCCCGGACTTCCACCGCCTCGGGACGACGCAAGGTCGCCGTCGTCGGGGCCGCCCTCGCCGACTGCGGCCGGGTGGACGGGACGACCGCGTACGCGCTGCACGCCCAGGCCGCCCGCCGTGCCGTCGCCGACTCGGGGCTGGGCCGCGAGGTGATCGACGGCTTCGCCTCCGCCGGTCTCGGCACCCTCGCACCGGCCGAGGTGGCCGAGTACCTGGGCCTCAGGCCCGTGTGGGTCGACTCCACCTCGGTCGGCGGCTCCACCTGGGAGGTGATGGCCGCCCACGCGGCGGACGCCATAGCGGCGGGCCACGCGAACGCCGTCCTGCTGGTCTACGGCTCCACCGCCCGCGCCGACATCAAGGCGGGCCGCCGCACCGGCGACCTCTCGTTCGGCGCCCGGGGACCGCTCCAGTACGAGGTCCCCTACGGCCACACCCTCGTCGCCAAGTACGCGATGGCCGCCCGCCGCCACATGCACCAGTACGGCACCACCCTCGAACAGCTCGCCTCGGTCGCCGTGCAGGCACGGGCGAACGCCGCCGCGAACCCCGAGGCGATGTTCCGCGACCCCGTCACGGTCGACGACGTCCTGTCCGGCCCGGTGATCGCGGACCCCTTCACGAAACTGCACTGCTGCATCCGCTCCGACGGCGGAGCGGCCGTCCTGCTCGCCGCCGAGGAGTACGTGCGCGACTGCCGCACCGCACCGGTGTGGATCCTCGGCACCGGAGAGCACGTCTCGCACACCACGATGTCCGAGTGGCCCGACTTCACGGTCTCCCCGGCCGCGGTCAGCGGACGGCTGGCCTTCGGGCGGGCGGGCCTGCGCCCGGACGAGATGGACCTCGCCGAGATCTACGACGCCTTCACCTACATGACCCTCGTGACGCTGGAGGACCTCGGGTTCTGCGCGAAGGGCGAGGGCGGAGCCTTCGTGGAAAAGGGGCGGCTGACGCTGCGCGGGGACCTGCCCGTCAACACCGACGGGGGCGGGCTGTCGGCGCAACACCCCGGCATGCGCGGGCTGTTCCTGCTCGTGGAAGCGGTACGGCAGCTGCGCGGGGAGGCGGGCGAGGGCAGGCAGGTCCGGCGCCCCGACGGCGGGCTGCCGCGCCTCGCGGTGGCCTCCGGCACCGGGGGCTGGTTCTGCTCCGCGGGGACGGTGGTCCTGGGACGGGGGTGAACCGGCCCCCCAGTCCGACGTGTGACACGGGGTCCCGGGGGCGCCGGCCGTACGCTCCCCCGCGTGCTGCGGGGGCCGGGGTGAGCCTGCCGCGCAGCCCCCCGTGCCTTCCGGAGGGCGGGGTGAACCGGCGGCACACCCCCGCGCGTGATGCGGGGACCGGAGTGAGCCGGTCGCACAGTCCCCCGCGTGTTCCGGGAGCCGGGGTGCAGCTCCCCGGGGGCCGGCACCGTCGCGTCGGCGGGTACCGGGCGCCGGTCCGCCGGGGCCGGTCGGCCGGGGCGCGCGGCGAAGACGTACAGGCGCAGCACCAGGAAGCGGCCGGCTCCGGCGAGCCCGGAGGCGCCCAGGTAGACGGCCTGCTCGGTCGGCGCGCCGGGCGCGGACGCCACCAGGTGCAGGACGAACATCGCGGCCGAGGTCACGGCGTAGGCGGCGGTGGCCGACCCGGCGGACTGCCAGTGCCGGCGCCATCCGGCACGCCCGCCGGCCCCGAAGGTGAAGCGTGCGTGCAGCTCCGTGCACAGGAGGGTCGAGACGACGGTGACCAGCGCGTTCGCCAGGAGCCACCCCAGCCCGTCGGCGAGCAGCGGCACCGCGGCGCTGGAGAGGACTCCGACACCCCCGCCGCACAGGACGAACCGGGCGAAGGATGCCAGCGGTCCCGGCGCCGCCACGGCCGCCGGGGCCTTCCGTACGCCGTCCGTAGGGGCCTCGTCCGCCGCCTCGGGACCCCGCGCTCCGAGCGCCGTCTTCGGCTTCGGCGCAAGCAGCGAGTTCATGGGGTTTCCTTCCGGGCGGCGGGGGCCGTGAACCTCTGGGTTCGACCGGGTTCAACGATGCCGTCGCGCGCTCCCCGGCACGAGGAGGCGGGCTCCCGGACCTGGGGTATGGCCAGCCCTACCGAGGCCGGGGGGTGACCCTCGGACGGGACACTGAAACGCCAGGTGAGGCAGGCGAGTTCGGGCTCAGGTGACGTCTCGGGGCGGGTAACGGGGAACAGGGGCGCGGGCGGTCCCCACTGCTCGGGGGCCCGCCGACGCCGACGGGTGCGGCGCGGTGCCGTACGGAAGTCAGAGCGCCGTGGCGCTGCCCGGTAAGCGCGCCACCCCGTGCCGTCGTCGGCCACGACTGCGTGTGCGATGCGCTGCCGTACGCGGGATGCGGGGCCGTACCCGGACGGGCTCCCGTACGCCGCGTACGGGCGGCCGTACGGACCCGCCCACGCAGGCGGTCGCCGCGGCGTCGCGGGAGAATCGGGGCATGAGTGCCGAGACCTCCTCCGAGTTCGCCCGCCTGCTGCGGTCCCAGCGGGTCTGGGACACCGAGCTGCCCGCCTTCGATCCGGACGCCGCGCCCGGGGACCCGCTGCCGCTGTTCGAGGAGTGGTTCGCGCAGGCCGTGGCCGCCGGTCAGACGGAGCCGCACACCGTGTCCCTCGCCACGGCGGACGAGGACGGCCTGCCGGACGTCCGCACGGTGATGCTGCACGGCGCGGACGCGGCCGGCTGGTCCTTCGCCACGCACGCCACGAGCCGCAAGGGGCGCCAGCTGGCCGCCCGCCCGTACGCCGCCCTCGGCTTCTACTGGCCGGCGCAGGGCCGCCAGATCCGGCTGCGCGGCCCCGTCACCCCCGCGCCGCCGGAAGAGGGCCAGGCCGATCTGCACGCCCGCTCCACCGGCGCGCTGGCCGCCGCCCTGGTCGGCCGGCAGAGCGAAGTCCTGCCGTCACGCGCGGAGTTGGCGCGGGCCTCCGAGGCCGCCTGGGCCCACGCCGAGCGCGAACCGGACGCGCCCGCCCCGACCTGGACCCTGTACCGGCTCCGGCCCGACGAGGCGGAGTTCTTCCAGGGTGACGCCCGCCGGCAGCACCTGCGCCTGAACTACCGCCGTGCGGAAGGCGGCTGGCGCAAGGAACTGCTCTGGCCGTGACACCCGGGCGCCGGGCACACCGGGGACCCCCGGGGCAGGGAGACCGGCCACCGGAAGCGGCGGCCACCGGAAGCGGGACGCGACCCGGCAGTCACGTCCGGGTGCCCTGTGGGTCGGCACGACCGGCGTGACGTGTCTGACAGGCGACTGAACGGGGCCGGCGTGCCTGAGCGTTCTGCGTGCTTACGCACCCGCGCGCCCTGCGTGACCGGCGCGCCTCACGTGACCGAACGGGACCGACGTGCCCTGTGCGTCCTGCCTGACCCGCGTGACCCGCGTGACCCGCGTGACCCGCGCGACCGGGCGGGCCACGGAGACGGGCCGTCCGGTCAGTCCGCGCGCGGCTCCGGGTCCGTCGCGATCCGTGCGTGCAGGTGGACGTCCCGGAACGCGTCCTGCCGCCCCGCCTCGAACATCGCGTCCCGCAGCGTCCCCTCGTACCGGAACCCGCACCGTTCCGCGACCCGGCACGAGACGTCGTGCCCGAGCGCGTGCCCGAGTTCCAGGCGGTGGAGGCCCAGCTCGGCGAAGGCGAATCCGGCCGCCGCCGCGAGCGCGCGCGAGGCGACCCGGCGGCCGCGCGCCTCGGGCAGCACCCAGTACCCGACGCGGGCGCAGCTCATGACGTGGTCGATCTCGTTGACGCCGATGTGCCCGAGGATCTCCCCGCTTCCCGCGTCCGTGACGCAGAAGGAGACCCCGGTGCCGTCCACGGCGCTCTCGGCCCGCATGCGGAGCGACTCCCGGGCGCCGTCGATGTCCCGGATCGCCTTCAGCGGCGTGTTCCACCGCTGGAACTCCGGGTCGGAGAGCCCGCGCAGCCAGGCCCCGGCGTCGGCGTCGGACGCGGCGTTCCAGGCGCGCAGCCGCAGACCGTGGCCGTGCAGCTCGCGGTAGGGGTAGGTGGTGTACTGCTCGTCGACGTCGGCCATCCAGCCATTGAAACCCGAACCGGCGCCGCGCTCACCTCCGGGTCGCCCGACAGCCACCCGGCCGGCGACTTCATCGCTCACTCGGGCTGCCGCGGTCCACCGTCCGCGGTCCACCGCCCGCGGTCCACCGCCCGCGGTCCACCGCCCACGGTTCACCGTCCGCGGTTCCATGTCCGCGGTCACCGTCCGCGGCCCGGCGCTCACTCCCGGGGCCGGAAGACCGGCACTCGCACGTCCGTCGCGGGCCCCGCCCCGAGGTCCGTCCCGGATCCCCGGAAGGTCACCTCCAGTCCCATCCCGATCCGCAGCGCGCTCTCCTCGCACTCCACGACCTCGGTCATCATCCGCGGCCCCTCCGCGAGGTCGACGACGGCGGCCACGTACGGCGTGCGGGCGCCGAACGGCGGAAGGTCGTTGCGGTGCACGACGGACCAGGTGTAGAGCGTCGCGCGTCCGCTCGCGGGCCGCCAGGCGACGTCCTCGCTCCAGCAGTGCGGGCAGAACTCGCGCGGGTAGTGGTGCGTACGTCCGCAGGCGGCGCAGTGGCGCAGCAGGAGCCGTCCCTCGGCGGCGGCCTCCCAGTACGGCCGGCTGAACGCGTCGGCCTCCGGCACATCGAACCGCACCCCGCCGGTGCCGCCCGCCGCTGCTCCCGCTGCCGTCCGGCCCGGCGCCCCGCCCGTCACCGGAACAGCCCGAGCGCCTCGTCCAGCGACCAGGTCTGCCACGACACGGCGAAGAGGGCGACGAGCGAGATGAGCGCCATCATGGCGTTCTGCCCCTGCTCGGCCCAGTCGTGGATCATCAGGACGAGGTAGAGGAGATTGAGCAGCAGGCCGCCGGCCAGCGCGACCGGGGTGAGGAAACCGGCGACCAGGCCGAGACCGAGGGCGAGTTCGGCGTAGACGACGACGTACGCCATCGTCCGCGGCCGGGGCGCGACGACCACGTCGAAACCGCTGCGGACGGCTTCCCAGCGGTGCTTCGAGGCCACGTCCGCCGCCCACGCGATCCCGGTCCCCCGCTGGAACCAGCCCTTCTTGTCCTTGTGCCGCCAGCTCTCCAGCCACCACAGCCCGAGCCCGATACGCAGCACGGCGAGCCATTGCGCACCGGTGAGCCAGATCGCGTCCATGGACACCCACGCCTTCGCCTCGGTATCTGACGGTACGTCAGTTCAGCGCACCGGGAGCGCCCGCGCAAGAGGCACCGCACAGGGCGGACGGCACGGCGGACCGCGCGACGGCGGTTCGACGGACGGCGCGGCAGACCGCACGCGACGGTACGGCGGACGGCGCGCCGACGGCACGACGAACGGCACGCCGACGGCACGACGAACGGCACGCGGACGGCGCGCCCCTGGGGGTTCGGTGGCGCGGCGGACGGCGCGCCCCCCGAACCCCGCCCCGCCTCGCTCTCCGCACGCCACCCCCACAACCGGGCGCCCTACGCCACCGGCCCCACCCACGCCCCCTACAGCCGTGATCAATTCGCAACCGATTCCGGCCTTGACCGAGACCCATCAAGTCAGGACGTGATTACGCTCGCGCTCATGGCCGACTCGACAGCTTCCTCGACACCCCGCTCGGTGCCGTCCCACGAAGACCGCCCCGTGTACGTGATCGGCGGCGGCCCCGGTGGACTCTCCGCGGCGTACGCGCTGCGCAGCCGGGGTGTGCGGGCCGTCGTGCTGGAGAGGTCCGACCGCGTCGGCGCCTCCTGGCGGCGCCACTACGACCGCCTGCACCTGCACACCACCCGCAGGCTGTCCGCGCTGCCCGGGCTCGCGATGCCGCGCTCCTTCGGGCGCTGGGTGTCACGTGACAACGTGGTGCGCTACCTGGAGAAGTACGCCGAGCACCACGAACTGGAGATCGTCACCGGGGTCGAGGTCTCCCGCATCGAACGGTCGGGGGACGACTGGCTGCTGCACGCCACCGGCGGGCGCCGCCTCACCGGCAGCGCGGTCGTCGTCGCCACCGGCCACAACCACACGCCCCGCCTGCCCGACTGGCCCGGCCGCGACGCCTACACCGGCGAACTCCTGCACGCCGGCGAGTACCGCAACGCCGCCCCCTACGCCGGCCGCGACGTCCTGGTCGTCGGCATCGGCAACACGGGCGCGGAGATCGCCGTGGACCTCGTCGAGGGCGGTGCCTCGCGGGTGCGGCTCGCGGTGCGGACGGCTCCGCACATCGTGCGGCGCTCGACGGCCGGGTGGGCCGCCCAGTTCACCGGCATCCTCGTACGGCGGCTGCCGGTCCGGCTGGTCGACCGGCTCGCGGGACCGCTGGCCCGGGTCAGCGTGCCCGACCTGTCGTCCCACGGGCTGCCCCGCCCGGACACCGGCCTCTACTCGCGGGTGAGGGAAGGGGCGATCCCGGTCCAGGATGTCGGCCTCCTGGACGCCGTGCGCAAGGGTCGGGTCGAGATCGTCGGCGCCGTCGAGAGCTTCGAGGACGGCAAGGTCGTCCTCGCGGGCGGCGACCGCATCGGTCCCGACGTCGTCATCGCCGCCACGGGTTACCGGCGCGCGCTGGAGGGGCTCGTCGGTCACCTCGGGGTGCTCGACGGGCGCGGCCGACCGGTCGTCCACGGCGCCCGCTCCCCGCGGGAGGCCCCCGGCCTGTACTTCACCGGGTTCACCAACCCCATCAGCGGCATGTTCCGCGAACTCGCCCTGGACGCTCAGAAGATCGCGAAGGCGATAGCCCGAAGCACCGCCCGCCGATAAGGCCGACAGCACCGACAAGGCCGACCTCGGGCAAGGTCCCCCGGCCGGGCGACCCCTTCAGGGGCCCTGCCCGCCGCGCCTCAGGGCACCGGCCACACCCCGGCCCGGGAAGCGAGCCGCCCCGAGGCGGACGGGCGGCCCCGCCCTGACCGGCCGGGCGGACGCCTGAGGAGGCGCCTGGCTTGGCTGGGCGGCTGGCCGGCCGACCCGGACTGGCCAGCTGGCAGGCCGGCCGGACCCGACGACTCCCAACCGACTCACGACGTCACCCCCTTCGCCCCCGGAGTCGCACAACCCCGCCGCACCCCGGAATCCCGCCGCCTCGCCTCCCGGCGCGGAGAGCCCGCCGCCGCTCCCGCAGCCGCGCGAGCACAGCCCTCCGGCGTTTCCTGGCCGTCGAGCCGGTGCCTCCACCCCCGTCCGGAGCTACGAACCCACCCCCGTCCGTACCGGCGATCCCGCCACCGTCCGAGACAGCAAGCCCACCCCCGCCGTTCGAGACAGCGAGCCCGCCCCGGGCACCCGCCCCCGCACCCGCACCCGCACTCGCACTCGCACTCGCACTAGGGCACCCCCCGACGGGTCCCAGCCGACAAAGCGCCGCCTCCGCGCCACTTCGCCCCCGTCCAGGTTCCCGACCGGAGGGCGACGGGTACGACCCCTCCGCGCGTCGCCCCGCACCGGGCGTCCCCGCACGCCGCCCCGCACCGGGCGTCCCACACCCCGCCTGCGCACAGCCTTTGCGTGCACGACTGTTCCTGACAGGGCGTCAGTTGCGTAATCTGACACAGCGTCAGTTAATTGGCTGTCACACAGGAGCGGGCGGACCGATGCTTGGATCAACCCACGGCACCCTCACCACCGACTCCCGCCGGGCCCGCGTCATCGCCTGCGGCGAGCAACCCTCACCGGTCGTCCACGGCAGACCCCCCGAGGCCGACGACCTGGACGTCAGCGGCCGGCCGCTGTATGCCGCCGTACCCGATCTGGACCGCTTCTTCCGTCCCGAGTCGGTGGCCGTGATCGGCGCCTCCGACGCCGAGGGCCGGCCGAACACCGGGATCACCCGGCAGCTGCTCGCGTGGGCCGAGCGGGTCGGCGCCCGCCTGTATCCCGTGCATCCCACCCGCCCCGCCGTCTTCGGCATCCCCTGCTTCCCCGCCGTCGCCGACCTGCCCGAACAGGTCGACCTCGCCGTGCTCCTGGTCCGCGACCCCACCTCCGTGCTCGACGAACTCGCCGAGGCCAAGGTCAGGTTCGCGGTCGCCTTCGCCTCCGGGTTCGCGGAGACCGGGGCGGAGGGCGCGGCGGCGCAGTCCCGGCTCGCCGCCGCCGTCGCCCGCTCGGGGCTGCGGCTCCTGGGCCCGAACACCAACCTCAACGCCTTCGAGCGGTTCCGCGACGACCTCGAAGGACCGGCGATCGCCCTCATCACCCAGTCCGGACACCAGGGCCGCCCCGTCTTCGCGCTCCAGGAGCTGGGCATCCGCCTCTCCCACTGGGCGCCCACCGGCAACGAGGCCGACCTGGAGACCGCCGACTTCATCTCCTACTTCGCCGAACGGCCCGAGGTCGGCGCCATCGCCTGCTACGTCGAAGGGCTGAAGGACGGCCGCTCCTTCCTGCTCGCCGCCGACCGCGCCGTCCGCCGCGGGGTGCCGGTCGTCGCCGTCAAGGTGGGCCGCACCGAGACCGGCGCCCGCACCGCCGCCTCCCACACCGGCAAACTGACCGGCTCGGACGCGGTGGTCGACGCGGCGATGCGGCAGTACGGCGTGATCCGCGTCGACGGACTCGACGAACTCCAGGACACCGCGGCGCTGCTGGCCCGGGCGCGTGCCCCGCGGGCCGACGGCGTCGCCGTGTACGCGATCTCGGGCGGCACCGGGGCGCACTTCGCGGACCTCGCGACCGTGGCCGGGCTCTCGCTGCCCACGCTGTCCGCCGCCAAGCAGGCGGAACTGCACACGTGGATACCGGAGTACCTGAACGTCGCCAACCCCGTCGACAACGGCGGCCATCCCGTGGGCGACTCGCGCGGCCGGAAGATCATCGACGCCCTCCTCGCCGACCCGTCGGTCGGTGTGCTCATCTGCCCCATCACCGGGCCCTTCCCGCCGATGAGCGACAAGCTGGCCCAGGACCTGGTGGACGCGGCGGAGCGGACGGACAAGCTGGTGTGCGTGGTGTGGGGGTCGCCGGTCGGCACGGAGGCCGCGTACCGCGAGACGCTCCTCGGGTCGTCGCGGGTCGCCACCTTCCGCACGTTCGCGAACTGCATCACCGCCGTCCGCGCCCATCTGGAGCACCACCGGTTCGCCGCCGCGTACCGCTCGCCGTTCGACGAGGCGCCCCGCACGCCCTCGCCCTCCTTCCGCAAGGCGCAGGCACTGATGCGCCCGGGGCAGCAACTGAGCGAGCACGCGGCCAAGCAGCTGCTGCGGGCGTACGGCATACGCGTGCCGCGCGAGCAACTGGTGACCAGTGCGGCGGCCTCGGTGCGGGCGGCGGGCCTGGTCGGCTACCCCGTCGTCATGAAGGCGTCCGGCGCGCAGATCGCCCACAAGACCGAACTCGGCCTGGTGAAGGTCGATCTGACCTCCGCGAGCCAGGTCAGGGACGCCTACCGGGAGCTGACCGACATCGCCCGCTACGAGGGCATCCCGCTGGACGGCGTGCTGGTCTGCCAGATGGTCGAGCGGGGCGTCGAGATGGTCGTGGGCGTCGCACACGACCCGCTCTTCGGACCGACCGTCACCGTGGGCCTCGGCGGCGTCCTCGTGGAGGTGCTGCGGGACACGGCGGTGCGGGTGCCGCCGTTCGGCGAGGACCAGGCGCGGACCATGCTGGCGGAGCTGCGGGGGCGGGCGCTCCTCGACGGCGTACGCGGCGGTCCTCCCGTGGACGTCGACGCCCTCGTCGAGGTGATCCTGCGGGTGCAGCGGATGGCGCTGGAGCTGGGGGACGACATCGCGGAGCTGGACATCAACCCGCTGATGGTGCTGCCGCGCGGGCAGGGCGCCGTGGCCCTGGACGCGCTGGCGGTCTGCCACTGAGCACCCCGGCGACCGGGCCCCCGCCCGTGCTTCCGCACGCCCCCGGGCGAGCCGCCCCACCACCTCCGCGACCCGTCGTACGAAACGGAGCTCCCCCATGGCGTCCTCCCCCGACGCGTCGTCCCCCGGCCCCCTCCCACGCCACCGGCCCCACGGCCCCGCAGGACCTGAAGAACCCCAGGGACCCGGCGAACCCCGGGGAACTGCTGGCCCCCAAGGACCCGACGGCGCGGAGAAAGCCCTCGACTCATTGGTACTGCACGCCACTGACAACGCCGTCGTGTGGATCACCCTCAACCGGCCCGAGGCGCTGAACGCCGTCACCTGGGACCAGCGCGAACGCGTCATCGCGCTGCTCGCCGAGGCGTCCGCCGACCCCGGTGTCCGCGCCGTCGTCCTCACCGCCACCGGACGCGGTTTCTGCGCGGGCGCCGATCTGCGGGGCACGCCGTCCGGCGGCGACCGCGTGCCGGGCGACGTGGCCCGCACCCTGCGGCTCGGCGCGCAGCGCCTCGTCGCCGCCGTCCTGGACTGCGAGAAGCCGGTGATCGCGGCCGTGAACGGCACCGCCGCCGGTCTCGGCGCCCATCTCGCGTTCGCCTGCGACCTGGTCCTCGCGGCGGACTGCGCCACGTTCGTCGAGGTGTTCGTGCGCCGAGGGCTCGTCCCCGACGGCGGCGGCGCCTATCTGCTGCCGCGCCTCATCGGGCCGCAGCGGGCGAAGGAGCTGATGTTCCTCGGCGACGCGCTCACCGCCGCGGACGCCGAACGGCTCGGGCTCGTCAACCGCGTCGTCCCCGCGGCCGATCTGGAGCAGACGGCCCGCACCTGGTCGGAGCGGATCGCCGCGGGCCCGACCCGCGCCCTCGCCCTCACCAAGCAGCTCGTCAACGCCTCCCTGGACGTCGACCGGACCACGGCGTTCGCGGCGGAGGCGGCGGCGCAGGAGATCAACATGACGACGGCGGACGCACGGGAGGGCGTAGCGAGCTTCGTGGAACGGCGGACCCCCCGGTACCGGGGTCGCTGAGCGGATCCCGCTCAGGCGTACCCGTGGCGCTTCAGGATCCGCAGGTCGCCCGCGTCGGGGTCGCCGAACCGTACGAACAGCTCGGGTTCGGCCTCGGTGCCGCCGATGGTCCAGAACGTGTCGTCCCCGCACCCGCCGCGGACGTGGACCAGCACGCCGTCCCGCTCTTCCGGCCCGTCCCCGGGAGAGAAGTCGTGGCGGCCGTCCCGGTCCAGGAGCCAGGTCCCGGTCCCGTCGCAGGTGGTGAGGTCCTCGCGCTCGAAGTCCGCGGAGTCGGGCTCGGCCGGCAGGTGGGTCAGCTCGGCGCCGCCGCCGGGGCGCAGCCGCAGTTCGGCGCCGTCGCCGTCCCGCCAGACCCCGGTCAGCTCGCGGGCGGACAGCACCGGCGGCTCGTACGGCTCGACCAGCCCCATGACGTCGGCGACGACGCCGCCCGCCAGCGCCGCCACGAAGAGGCCGAGCGACGCCCCGGCGGCCCGCCACCGGATGCCCCTCGTCCGCAGCGCGCGCCCTGGAGTCCGCGCCCGCCGGCGGACGTGCGCGACGCCGAGCACGGGCAGCACGCCCGACACCGCCAGGAACACGGCCGCGTACAGGTACGCGGTGGGGCCGAGCACGGCGAACGGGACCGCCCAGAGCGCCCCGAGGACCGCGACGAGCGCGAGATGCCGGGCCCACTCGGGGCCGCCCCGCCGCCGGAGCACCCGCCGGGCGAGGCCGGCGGCGGGCACGGTGAGAGCGTAGGCGTGCAGCCATCCCCCGAGGAGGGCGAGCGGCGGGGCGGCGACGGCCACGCAGAGAAAGCCCAGTGGCGCGATGCCGCTGCCGTAGTCGTCGCCACCGTAGGACGCCAGCCACGCGATGATCCCGGCCGCGGGAAGCTGCGCCGCGCCGAACATCGCGGCCGCGGTGACCTCGTCACCCGGCCCTTCTCTACGTGTTCGCGCACCCGCCTGCGCCGTCTGCCCCCACCCCATGGCGGTGAAGATACGCGGCCCCCGTGAGCCCCTGCGGAGGGGGTCCGACCAGGCCGGCCGACCGGGCGGCACCCCCTGCTTCCGTAGGGCTGCGGCCGGCTCCGGCGGGGAATCCCCTCTCCACGAAGCCGGAAGGCAACCCCACCTCGCCCCTTCCTATCTGACGATCCGTCAGCTCTAATGGGCGGTGTGATGGGACACGCAGGGATGGCGGCCGCCGCCGTCCGGTATCTCAGGTCGGCCGGGGCTCCCACCGTCGCGGAGCCCGTGGAGGCGCTGCCGCGTTTGCGCGCGGTCGGCGACGACGAACGGGCGCCGTTCGACCCGTCCGAGTACCGGCGCGTCCTCGGGAACTTCGCGACCGGCGTCACCGTGGTGACGGCGCCCGCCGCCGACGGCGAGGGCGGCCCCGCAGGTTTCGCCTGCCAGTCCTTCTCGGCCCTCTCGCTGGACCCGCCGCTGGTCGCCTTCATGGTCGGGCGGACGTCGGCGACCTGGCCCCGCATCGCCCGCGCCGGTGCCTTCTGCGTCAACGTCCTGGGCGCCCACCAGGGCGAGCTGTGCCGCGGGTTCGCGGTGAGCGGCGCGGACAAGTTCGCCGGCGTCGGGTACGACGCCGCCCCCGTCTCCGGCTCCCCGCGCCTCACGGACGCCCTCGCGTGGATCGACTGCACGATCCACGCGGTCCACACGGGCGGGGACCACCTCGTGGTGGTGGGACGGGTCACCGCGCTCGGCGCGGCCGACGGCGACCGGCCGCCGCTGCTGTTCCACCGCGGCCGCTTCCTCTGAGCCCCACCCCGGGGCGGCTCACCGCCCCGGCGTGCGCTCAGGGGACTTCGACCGCCGGGCGCTCAGGCGACTTTGACCGCCGAGGGCTCCGGCCGCCGCCGGATCACCAGCGCCATCAGCGCCGCAGCCGCGCACAGCGCTCCGGACGCCTGCCAGACGACGTCGTACGAGCCGAAGGCGTCCCGTGCCACGCCGCCCAGGAAGGCGACGAGGGCGGCGCCCACCTGGTGGGAGGCGAGGACCCAGCCGAAGACGATCGCGCTGTCCTCGCCGTACTGCTCACGGCACAGGGCCAGCGTGGGCGGCACGGTGGCGACCCAGTCGAGGCCGTAGAAGACGATGAAGAAGACCATCGGCGGGTGCACGCTCGGCGCCAGGAGCAGGGGCAGGAACAGCAGCGAGACGCCCCGCAGCGCGTAGTACACGGCCAGCAGCCTGCGCGGTTCGAAGCGGTCGGTGAACCAGCCGGAGGCGATCGTGCCGATCACGTCGAACACGCCGATGACCGCGAGCAGCGAGGCCGCCGCCGTGATCGGCATGCCGTGGTCGTGGGCCGCGGGCACGAAGTGGGTCTGGATGAGCCCGTTGGTCGAGGCGCCGCAGATCGCGAAGGTCCCGGCCAGCAGCCAGAACGGGCCCGTCCTGGCCGCCGAGAACAGCACCGTCACCGCCCTGCGCGCCGCGCCCGGCACCGCCGGCGGCTTCTCCACGAACTCCGTCGCGCCGTACGGCGTCAGGCCCACGTCCGCCGGGTGGTCCCGCAGCAGCAGCCAGACGAAGGGGACCACCACGAGGGCGGCCAGGGAGACCGTGACGGCCGCCGGGCGCCAGTCGTACTCCGTGATGATCCAGGACAGCAACGGGAGGAAGATCAGCTGGCCCGAGGCCGAGGCGGCGGTGAGGATGCCGGTGACCAGGCCCCGGCGCCGCGTGAACCAGCGGTTGGTGACCGTCGCCGCGAAGGCGAGCGCCATCGACCCGGAACCGAGACCGACCAGGAGTCCCCAGCACAGCATCAGCTGCCAGGGCGCCGTCATCCACACGGTGGCTCCGGCGCCGACGGCGATCACCATCAGGGCGACCGCCACCACCCGGCGGATGCCGAAGCGGTCCATCAGCGCGGCGGCGAACGGCGCCGTCAGCCCGTACAGCGCCAGGTTGACCGACACCGCGGCGCCGATCGTGCCGCGCGACCAGCCGAAGTCCTCGTGCAGCGGGTCGATGAGCAGGCCGGGCAGTGAGCGGAAGGCCGCCGCGCCGATGATCGTCACGAAGGTCACGGCGGCGACGAACCACGCGCGGTGGACACGCGTACGACGGGGAGGGCGGGCGGTGCGGGCGGTTCCCGCGCCCGCCCCTTCGGCGGTGGCTGCGGATGTCTGGGTCACGTCATAGAGCTTCCGGGTCGCGCTCCCGGCGAACGAGTGGCCCGAAGGACATGGTTCGCTAGGATCGGGCCATGGCCCTCACCCGTCCCGGCCACCGGGACAACGCCCCCGCCCCGGCCGCCACGGCCCCCACAAGCGCCGCGGACCCCACCACCGCGCCCCCGCCGAGCGCCGCCGGCCCGGCCACCATCCCGGGCCCGGGAAGCGCGTCCGAGCAGGTGGACGGCGTCGCAGGCCCCGGCCGTCGTCCGGACGCGCTCAGGGCGTCGTGGGCCCTTCCGAAGGGTGCCGACGGGCGTGCCCCGGGGCGGCCGCACCGTGTCGTCGTCCTCGCGCTGGACGGGCTACTGCCCTTCGAACTCGGCATCCCCCAGCGGATCTTCGGGCGCGCCAGGGACGCGGGAGGACGCGCGCTGTACGAGGTCGTCACCTGCTCCGTCCGCGCGCCCGGGCCCGTCGACACGGACGCCGACTTCGCCGTGCTCGTGGAGAACGGGCCGGAGGCGCTGGCCACCGCCGACACCGTCGTCGTCCCCGCCTCCTACGAGCTGGGCCCGGTCCACGAGGAAGGCGTCCTGACGCCCGAACTGGCCGCCGCGCTGGCCCACGTCCGGCCGGGCACCCGCCTCGTCTCCATCTGCACCGGCGGATACGTGCTGGCCGCCGCCGGTCTGCTCGACGGCCGCCCCGCCACCACGCACTGGGCCTCCGCCGAGCACTTCCAGCGGCTCTTCCCGAAGGTCAAGGTGGACGCGGACGTCCTGTTCATCGACGACGGCGACATCCTCACCTCCGCCGGTGTCGCCGCCGGGATCGACCTCTGCATCCACCTCGTGCGCCGCGACCACGGCACCGCCGTCGCCAACGAGGTGGCCCGCCGCACCGTCGTACCGCCGCACCGGGACGGCGGCCAGGCGCAGTACATCCACCGGCCCGTCCCCGAGCCCCAGGTGGCGACCACCACGGCCGCCCGCGCCTGGGCCCTCGGCCGCCTCCACGAGCCGATCCAGCTGCGCGACATGGCGGAGCAGGAGAACATGTCCGTCCGCACCTTCACGCGCCGCTTCCGCGAGGAGGCCGGCATCAGTCCCGGGCAGTGGCTCACCCGGCAGCGCGTCGAACGGGCCCGCCATCTCCTGGAGTCCAGCGACCTGTCGATCGACCAGGTGGCCCGGGACGCCGGCTTCGGCACGGCCCAGTCGATGCGCCAGCACCTACAGGCCGCCCTCGGGGTCACCCCCACGACCTATCGCCGCACCTTCCGCGCCGGCAACGGTGACAGGACCGGCGGCGGGACCGGTGACAGGACCGGCGGCCGGGGAAGCGGCAACGGCCATGTCCGGAACGCCGGTTGACGGTGCCGTCGCTGCGGGCGCCCGGCGTCCGCGGCCCTCACCCACCGCGCCGACCGCGGTGAGCGTGAGCGTCAGCGCGACGCCGGCCAGGATCGCCGTCGACGGAGCGACGAAGTGCAGCAGGGCGCCCGCCAGGGAACCGGTCGCCGCGTATCCCGCGCCGATCGCCGCGTACATCACCGAGTAGCCGGCGGCCAGCGCGCTCGGCGGGAGCACCTCGCGCAGCGACAGGTTCCGGGTGAGCATCGCGCCCGCCTGGAGCACGCCCGCGACGGCGAGGGCGGCGGCCATCCAGCCGGCGGCCGGCACCACCGCGACCAGCGCCACGCAGGCGGAGACCCCCGCCATGAGCACCACGCTCCGGGACCGCAGGTCCCCCGGCCAGGACCGCAGCCCGTACACGAAGGCCCCCACGCCCGACCCGAGCGCGAAGCCCGTGAGCAGCGGGCCCGACCAGCCCACGCCGACGGCGCGCTGTTCCAGGAGCGCGGGCAGGACGAGTTCGGCGAGGGCGAGCAGGGACAGGCTCGCCGCGCCCGTCACGTACACCGGCCAGGCGCGGGCCAGCAGGCGGGGCAGTGAGACGCCGTCCCGGTCCGCCGCGTCGGCCTCCCAGCCCGCGGGCAGCAGCCACAGCCCCGCGACGGACGCCGCCATCAGCGCGGCGGCCAGCAGCAGGGGAACGGCGGGGGAGACGCCCAGCGCGAGGCCGGTGACCGCGGCGGGGGACAGCGCCCAGATGCCGGACATCAGCATCGACTCGGCCGACAGGGCCTGCGCGACGGCGCCCTTGGGGACGAGGCCGGTGAGCAGGGTGCGCAGACCGCCGGGGGCCGCGGCGGGGGCGGCTCCGGCGAGGAACGCGAACGCCGCGAGTATCCCCGCGTGCGCCTGCGGGAACGCGCCGAGGCACGCGAAGCCGAGCGCACCGGCCGCCAGGCCCGCGGCCAGCTGGCGGCGGGCGCTGTCCGGGCGCATCCGCGTGCCGAGCAGGGGTGCGCCGGTGATCTCCCCGGCCACGTAGGCCGCCGCGAGGACCGCGCCCAGGGCGTAACCCCCGGGGCGCTCGCGGACCAGGAAGACCAGCGCGAGCGGGGCCATGGCCACCGGCAGCCGGGCGGCGACGGCCACGACGGCCCAGGCCAGGACCGGGCGGGAGGCGACGTCGCGATAGCTCATGCGACGACGTTAGGCGACCGCGCCGACACCGCCCACGGAATATCCCCGCCCTGTGGACAACCACCTGTGGACAACTCCGGCCACCACCGCGCGCCGTGCGTGAAGCCGCCTGCGGCGGCCCAGCCGCGCCACCGTCACCGGTCCGCCCGCCGGACGTCGGGCCCCGGGCCCGGGACCGCGGGCGGCGAACCGGCCGCATACCCGGTCGCGCACCGCCACGCGCCCGCCGGACCGAGCGCCGTCGCCGCGACCGGCCCGGGTGGCCGCCGGGAGCCGGCGGAACAACCCCGCACCCCCCACCACCCGGCCCGCCCGCCGGACGTCCGGACCCGTGCGCGGCACCGGCGTACGGCAGCCCCGCCGCGGCAGCACCACCGGGCCCACCGGCCGCACGACCGCCCACGTCCGCCAGGATGCGCCACGAAGGTCCGCCCGCCCCCTTCACCCGACGCCGCGCCGCCCGCCCCGTCGGGCGACCGCCGGAACGTCCTCCAGCGCACCCATCAGCACGCCTCAGAACGTCAGTACCGCCCGCGCCACCCTGCCCTGGTGGGCGTCGTCCACCGCCTTCTCGAAGTCCTCGACCGGGTAGGCCGCGGTCACCAGTTCGTCCAGCAGCAACCGCCCGGCGCGGTACAGCTCGGCGTACCGGGCGATGTCGCGCTGGGGCCGCGAGGAACCGTACCGGCAGCCGAGGATCGACTTGTCCAGGTACATCGACGAGACGAGGAAGGACGCCTCGGCGGTCGCCGGCGGGACGCCGAGGAGGATCGCCTGGCCGTGCCGGTCGAGCAGATCGACGGCCTCACGGACGAGTTCGACCCGGCCGACGCACTCGAAGGCGTGGTCGGCGCCGGTGGGCAGCAGGTCCCGCACGCCCCGCGTCGAGGTCAGGAAGTCCGTGGCGCCGAACCGGCGGGCCGCCGTCTCCTTGGCCGGGTTGGCGTCCACCGCCACGATCCGCACGGCACCGGCGAGCCGGGCCCCCTGGATGACGTTGAGCCCGACGCCGCCCGTGCCGATGACGAGGACGGTGTCGCCGTGCTGCACCCGCGCCCGGTTCAGCACGGCCCCGACACCGGTCAGCACCCCGCACCCGATCAGCGCGGCGGACGGCATGGGGATGTCCTCGGGGACGGGCACCGCCTGCACCGCCTTGACCAGCGTGCGTTCCGCGAAGGCCGAGTTGGAGGCGAACTGGAAGAGCGGCCGGCCGCCACGCGTGAACGGCTGCCTCGGCATCCCGATCGCCGTACGGCACATGGTCGGCCGTCCCCGGTCGCACTCGGCGCAGGCGCCGCAGTTGGCGAGCGTGGACAGCGCCACGTGCGTGCCGGGCCGTACGTGCGTGACGCCGGCGCCCACCGCCTCGACGACGCCCGCGCCCTCGTGTCCCAGCACCACGGGGACGGGGAAGGGGATCGTCCCGTCCACCACGGACAGGTCGCTGTGGCAGAGCCCGGCCGCCGAGATCGCGACCCGCACCTCGCCCGGTCCCGGATCGCGCACCTCCAGATCGTCCACGACCCGGGTCCGCTTCCCGTCGAAGATCACGCCTCGCATCGCACCGGCTCCCCTCCGCCCGGGTTCATCCCCGGGGTTCCTTCGGCAGGCCGAGCACGCGCTCGGCGATGATCGTGCGCTGGATCTCGTCGGAGCCGCCGTAGACGGTGTCGGCCCGGCCGAACAGGAACAGGTGCTGGAGCTCGTCGATCCGGTACGGCGCCCCCGGTGACCAGTCGGCGGGCCCCACCGCCGCCTCGGCGCCCCGCACCTGCATCGCCAGCTCGCCGAGCCGCTGGTGCCAGCGGCCCCAGAGCAGCTTGGCCACGCTCGGCGCTCCCGGGGCCTCGGCGTCCGAACTGCCCAGCGTGCGCAGGGCGTTCCAGCGCATCGCGCACAACTGCGCCCACTGGGCCACGAGCCGGTCCCGGACCACGGGGTCGTCGGCGGCCCCGGTGGCGACGGCGGTCCGGATCACGGTGCCCAACTCCCGTGCGAAGCCGATCTGCTGGGCCAGGGTCGACACGCCCCGCTCGAAGCCGAGCAGGCTCATCGCCACGCGCCAGCCGTCGCCCTCACCGCCGACGAGGTGCTCGGCGCGCGCCACCGCCCCGTCGAAGAAGACCTCGTTGAACTCGCTCGTCCCGGTGAGCTGGCGGATCGGCCGCACCTCGACACGACCGGGCTGGTCCATGGGGACGAGCAGGAACGACAGTCCGTGGTGGCGGACCGAACCGGGCCGCGTACGGGCCAGGACGAAGCACCAGTCGGCCTCGTGGGCGAGGGACGTCCAGATCTTCTGGCCGGTGACGCGGTACGTGTCCCCCTCCCGTACGGCGGCGGTGCGCACGCCCGCCAGGTCCGAACCGGCGCCCGGCTCGCTGTAGCCCTGGCACCACAGTTCCTCGCCGCGGGCGACCGGTGGCAGGAAGCGGGCCTTCTGCTCCGGTGTGCCGTGGGCGATGAGGGTGGGGGCGAGCAGTTTCTCCCCGATGTGGCCCGAGCGGGCGGGCGCGTTCGCGCGGGCGTACTCCTCGGCCCAGGCCACCTGTTGGGTCAGCGTCGCGGTCCGGTTGCCGTAGCCGTCCTCGCTCCAGGCGAGGCCGATCCAGCCGGCCGCGCCGAGCTGCCGCTCCCAGTCCCGGCGCCCCGCCCCGGCCGGGAGGTGCTCCGCCAGCCAGGTCCGCGCCTCACGGCGGAAGGTGTCGTCCTGCGGGCCGGATCCGAACTCCACGGTCACCGCCTCGTGCCGGCCGCGCGCACGGCCGGTCACGCGTTCGGGCGTTGCTTCGCGGCGGCGGCCCGGGCCATCGCCTCGACCCGTTCCAGCAGCGGCATCGGGTCCACGCCCACCGTCCCGGGCAGGAAGTCGGCGATCCGCTCGGGGGTCCAGGAGCCCTCGGCGTAGCCGGCCCGCAGCTCCCGCGGCTGCGCCCAGACCGCGATCTTGGGACCGGCGATCGTGTAGACCTGCCCGGTGATCCGCTCCTCGCGGGCGCGGTCGGAGAGCAGGTAGACGACGAGGGCGGCCACGTCCTCGGGTTCGCCGATCTCGGCCAGTTCCATGGGGACGTTCGCCGACATCCGGGTCCGGGCGACGGGGGCGACCGCGTTCGCCGTGACCCCGTACTTGTGCAGGCCGAGGGCGGCGCTGCGCACGAGCGAGATGATCCCGCCCTTCGCCGCGCTGTAGTTGGCCTGGGCGACGGAGCCCTGGTGGTTGCCGCTGGTGAAGCCGATCAGCGTCCCGGACCCTTGCGCGCGCATCACCGCGGAGGCGGCGCGGAAGACGGTGAACGTGCCCTTCAGGTGGGTGGCGACCACCGGGTCCCACTCCTCCTCGGTCATGTTGAAGAGCATCCGCTCGCGCAGGATCCCCGCCACGCACACGACGCCGTCGAGACGCCCGTACGTCGTCAGGGCCGCGTCGACGACCCGCCGGCCGCCCGCCATGGTGGAGACGTCGTCGGCCACCGCGACGGCGTCACCGCCCGCCGCCTCGATCTCCTTGACCACCGCCTCGGCCACCGCGCTCGTC
This sequence comes from Streptomyces sp. NPDC054842, assembly GCF_053611025.1. Taxonomy (NCBI): domain Bacteria; kingdom Bacillati; phylum Actinomycetota; class Actinomycetes; order Kitasatosporales; family Streptomycetaceae; genus Streptomyces; species Streptomyces sp. NPDC054842. The sequence continues at coordinate 85,870 of NZ_JBSGZN010000001.1, read as the reverse complement.
GGGGAGGCGCCCTCGACGGAGACGCCGTGGTCGTTGACGACGACGCGCGCCCCCTCGGCCGCCGAGGCGAGCGCGACGGCGCGGCCTATCCCACGGCCCGCGCCGGTCACGGCGACGACCTTGCCTGCCAAGAAGTTCCCCACGCCCGGCCCCTTCCCGCGGTTTCTGACGGACCGTTAGATTTTACGACCCGTCAGATGCCCCGAGACAAGCCCCGCGGAGGACCGATGTCAGCGACGACACCGCACCCGGCGTTCCACGACCTCGCCGAGCGCGTCAACAACTGGGGCCGCTGGGGCGCCGACGACGAGATCGGGACGCTGAACCTCGTCACCGACGAGGTGGTGCGGGACGCGGCGGCGGAGGTGCGCACGGGCCGCCGGATACCGCTCGCGCTCCCCCTCCGGCAGGACGGGGTGCAGACCGGCATGATCCCGGGCCGGGTCAACCCCCTGCACGTGATGGTGCAGATCAACCAGGAGCTGTTCGGCCCGGGCACGGTCGCGTGCAGCGACGACGTCGTGACCATGGGGCTCCAGGCGGCCACCCACTGGGACGCGCTGCCCCACGTCTCCCATTCGGGGCGGCTCTACAACGGCCGCCCCGCGGAGACGGTCACCGCGCACGGCGGGGCCGCGTTCGGGGGCATCGACAAGCCGCGGCACATCGTCTCGCGGGGCGTCCTGCTCGACGTCGCCCGGGCGCGCGGCGAGGAGCGGCTGGCGGGCGGTCACGCCGTGACCCCCGAGGACCTGGACGCCGCCGAGGAGTTCGCGGGCACCCGGGTGCGGGCGGGCGACATCGTCCTGGTGCGCACCGGCCAGGTCCAGGTCTATCTGGCGGGCGACCGGGAGGCGTACGGCTACCCGTCCCCGGGGCTGTCGGTCCGCACCCCGGAGTGGTTCCACGCCCGCGACGTCGCCGCGGTCGCCAACGACACCCTCACCTTTGAGATATTTCCTCCCGAGATAGAGGATCTGTGGCTGCCCGTGCACGCGCTCCACCTCGTGGAGATGGGGATGCTGCAGGGCCAGAACTGGAATCTCGAAGAGTTGTCCACAGCCTGTGGACAAGAACGGCGCCACACCTTCCTGCTGTCGGCGACCCCCGAGCCCTTCGTCGGCGGCACGGGCTCCCCGGTGGCACCGGTGGCCGTGCTGTAGCGGCGACGGGACGGAGGACAAGGGGGACAAAGGCGACGGAAGGGAAGGGGCACGGGCCGCTCGTGAAGGGCGCCGACCGGCGGCGGGGGTGTCGGCTGGCGGCGCGGCGCTGCCCGCCCCGAGCACGGCACCGCGCGCCGCCATCCGGCTCCGGCGTTCCCGCCCTGCTCCCTCTTGGCCCTCGAGGAGTCGACGCCGAATCGCGATCCGCACTCGCCGAGGGCTTCCGTCACCGAAACCCTCGTCGTCCCCTCGCAGCGAATCGCTGACCACAAGCGTGATCAAACGGACACGCCACGTCAACACCCGTACGGGGATTCATCACGGAGCACCCCATTTGTGACAGCGCGTGCGGAAGCACTGCCCGGCGCATTCAGCCGTGGACCACCCCTGCGGACGCCGCAGGCGTGCATGTATGCACGTTCAGCACGGTGGGCCACCGGTCCGGTGCCCGCGCGCTACACGGCCTCGTACGCGAAATCCTCGTACGAGGGGTACGCGACGGCCCTCCTGACGCCGGGAGCGCAGCGGTCCACCTCGCACCAGATCCGCTTACCGGCGCCTTCGGGGCTCCAGCCCCAGCGGTCGGCGAGACCGTCGACGAGTTCCAGACCGCGGCCGTTGGTGTCATCGCCCTGCGCGTGGCGCGGGGCCGGGGGGCAGGCGCTGGAGTCGGCCACCTCCAGGCGGACCGTTCCGGCGGGCGCGCCGGAGGGTTCGCCGCGGACCCCCTGCAACTGGAGGCGCAGCACGGCCGGACAGCCGGTGTGCACCACCGCGTTGGTGACGAGCTCCGAGACGAGCAGGATCAGCGTCTCGGCGAGCGGCTCGTCGGCCTCTATGCCGGACACGGCGAGCCGCGACCGTGCCCATCTCCGGGCGCGCCCCACCTCCGCGGGGTCGGGCCGGATCTCCAGCTGCACTTGAAGCACCTGCACCGCTCACACCATCCGAACCGGCGGACACATCGCCTCGCGCCTCACCAGGGCCACGATCGTGGCCATCGCCTGCATGGCCAGAACCAGGGTCACGGAACGTGATTCCCTTGAGAGACAGCATGGTTGACGTACAGTCACCCCAACAAGCGCTTCGGGCATATTCCAGCGCGAAGGAGTACGCATACGGCATACTGTGCGACGCTCGTAGCGGGGAGTCGAACAGGCGGGGACGACGGTCCGTCCCGCCCTGCGAGCGGCGCGCATCGCCCGGTCCGGCGCCACCTCGGGGGCAGCACCGGTATGGTCCGGCCTCAGAACCACTCGCATCCCACACAAGGTACCGGAGCACGGCTGTGACTCCAGGCCGTGACGAGTCACGCGTAGGACACAACCCGGTCTCGACGCTCCGTGATTCCGGTGTGCCACGTTCCGCGACATTCGCCGACGGTCTCGCGCGCCTGGCGCTGCACAGGGCCGCATTACGCCGATCCGGACAGCAGATTCCCGGCCAGCATCTCCTCACTCTCCGTAGCGTCCCCCGCACGCCGGGTGCGGACCCAGGCCCGCTTCAGGTGCAGATGGACGTCGGACTCCCAGGTGAAGCCCATGCCGCCGTGCACCTGGAGGCAGTCCCGGGCGCCGCGCACCGCGGCCTCGTCGGCGAGCAGCCGGGCGGCGGCGATGTCCAGCGGGTCGGCGGTCACGGCGGCCGCGTACACGGCCGCGCGCGCGGTCTCCACCCGGACCAGCATCCGGGCGCACAGATGCTTGACCGCCTGGAAGGCCCCGACGGGCCGGCCGAACTGCTCGCGTGCCCGGGCGTGTTGCACCGCCAGCTCGCAGGTGCGGCCCGCGCCGCCCAGTTGTTCGGCGGCGGTGAGCAGGACGACGAGGGGATCGGGCGCCGCCGGGACCGGCAGCCGGTGCAGCGGGGTCAGCGGGTCGACGGACCTCAGCGGCACGGCACCGGCCACCGGGTCCCCGGCCTCCGGCGGCCCCGGGCCGCGGACGGCGTCCGCCTCGTCCAGCCACTCCACGAGGCCGCCGTACGGGGCGGTCACCACCGTCTCGCCGGTGGCCGCCCCCGGCACGGTCCCGGCCGCCAGATGCGTCGCCACGAGCGGCCCCGGCAGCAGCGCGCGCCCGGCCTCCTCGAAGGCGAGCACCGCCTCCGGGAGGCCGAGGCCGACCCCGCCCTCGGCCTCCGGCAGCCGCAGCGCGAAGAAGCCCGCCGCCCCCAGCTCGCGCCAGAGCGCGCGGTCGAGGCCGCCGCCGTCCACCGCCGCGCGCAGCGACCCTTGGCCGAGGCGCCCTTCGAGCAGCGCGCGCACGCCCGCCCGCAACGCCTGCTGGTCGTCGGTGAGTTGGAAGTGCACGGGAGGCCGTCACCGTCCCTTCGGAAGGCCGAGGATGCGCTCGGCCACGATGTTCCGCTGGATCTGCGAGGTGCCGGCCGCGATGGTGTACGCCAGCGAGGACAGCCGGTCGAGGGTCCACTCGTGCCCGAGGTCCAGGGCGACGGGTCCGAGGACCTCGGCCGCCGCGTCGTACAGCTCCTGCCGCGCGTGCGAGTACCGGAGCTTGAAGACGGAGCCGCCGGTGCCGGGCACCCCGCCGGTGTGCTGCGCCTCGCTCACGTTCCACTGCGTCAGCCGCCACAGCGCCCGGAACTCGGCGTTCAGCCGGCCGAGGCGGCGGCGCAGCACGGCGTCGTCCCAGCGGCCGTCGGCGCGGGCGGCGCGGGCGAGTTCGCCGAGCACCCGCCGGCAGGCGACGACCTCGCCGACGAAGGCCGTGCCGCGTTCGAAGGAGAGCGTCACCATGGTCACGCGCCAGCCGTCGTTCTCGGCGCCGACCCGGTTGGCCACCGGGACGCGCACCTCGTCGAGGAACACCTGTGCGAACTCGGCCGAGCCCGCGAGGGTGCGCAGCGGGCGCACCGTGACACCCGGCGCGTCCATGGGCAGGGCCAGCCACGAGATGCCACGGTGCTGGGGGGCGTCCGGATCGGTGCGCACGAGCAGTTCGCACCAGTCCGCGACCTCGGCGTGCGAGGTCCAGAGCTTGGACCCGCTGACCACGTAGTGGTCGCCGTCGCGCCGCGCGCGCGTGCGCAGCGAGGCCAGGTCCGATCCCGCGTCGGGTTCGGAGAACCCCTGGCACCAGACCTCCTCGCCGCGCAGGACGGGCGGCAGCCAGCGCGCCCGCTGTTCGGCGGTGCCCTCGACGGCGATCGTGGGTCCCGCGTGCAGCAGCCCGACGAAGTTGGCGCCGACGTAGGGGGCACCCGCTTTCTCGGTCTCCTCCAGGAAGATCAGGTGCTGGGTCGGGGTGGCTCCTTGGCCGCCCGCGTCGACGGGCCAGTGCAGGCCCGCGTACCCGGCGTCGTGGAGCCTGCGCTGCCAGCCGAGGTCGTAGGCGCGCCGTGCGGGCCAGTCGTCGGGCGACGGCTTCGGGGGCAGGCAGGGCAGCGTCTCGTGGAGCCAGGCGCGCAGCCGGGCGCGGAAGTCCTCCTCCTCCGGGGTGCAGGCGAGGTCCATCAGGTGTCGAGGTCCAGGTCCAGCATCCGGATCGCGTTGCCGCGCATCAGCTTGTGGACGGTCTCGTCGTCCAGGCCCTTCACGTGGTCGAGGGCGACCTCCTTGGTGTGCGGGAAGGTCGAGTCGACGTGCGGGTAGTCGGTCTCGAAGGTGGCGTTGTCGCGGCCGACCGCGTCCAGGGAGGCCACGCCGTGCTTGTCGCGGAAGAAGCAGCAGAAGATCTGCCGGTAGTAGTACGTCGAGGGCGGTTCCGGGACCAGGTCCCGGACCCCGCCCCAGGCGCGGTGCTCCTCCCAGACGTCGTCGGCGCGCTCCAGGGCGTACGGGATCCAGCCCATCTGCCCCTCGGAGTAGGCGAGTTTGAGGCGGGGGAACCGGACGAGCACGCCGGAGAAGAGGAAGTCCATCATCGAGGCCATGGCGTTGTTGAAGCTGAGCGCGGCCTGCACGGCGGGCGGCGCGTCCGGGGACGCGGCGGGCATCTGGGAGCTGGACCCGATGTGCATGTTCACGACGGTGCCGGTCTCCTGGCAGGCCGCGAAGAAGGGGTCCCAGTAGCCGGAGTGGATCGAGGGGAGCCCCAGGTGGGTGGGGATCTCGGAGAAGGTCACGGCCTTCACGCCCCGGGCGGCGTTGCGCTGGATCTCGGCGACGGCCAGGCCGATGTCCCACAGCGGGATCAGGCACAGCGGGATCAGCCGGCCGCCGCTGTCGCCGCACCACTCCTCGACCATCCAGTCGTTGTAGGCGCGCACGCAGGCCAGGGCGACCTCCTTGTCGTGCGCCTCGGCGAAGGTCTGCCCGCAGAAGCGGGGGAAGGTCGGGAAGCAGAGGCTGGCCTCGACGTGGTTGAGGTCCATGTCCTTGAGCCGCTCGGCGGGATCCCAGCAGCCGCGCCGCATCTCCGCGCGGGTGATGCCCTCCAGCGTCATCTCGTCGCGGTCGAAGCCGACGGCGGCGATGTTGCGTTTGTAGGGGAACTTGAGGTCCTCGTAGATCCACCAGTCGGTCGGCGGCCCGTCGGGGTCCATCGTGATCTGGTATCTGCCGGCGACGTAGGCGAGTTCGCCGATGCCGGCGGTGAGCGGCCGGGGTCCACGGTCCCGGTACTTCAGCGGCAGCCAGGTCTCGAAGAGGTGCGCGGGCTCGATCACGTGGTCGTCGACGCTGACGATCCGCGGCAGTTCCGTCATGTGTCCCCTCCACCGTGGGGTGCATGTCCGCCAACGGATCTGATGACCCGTCAGATAGCAGGCTAGCCCCGCACCCCTGGACCGACAAGGCGGTGCGCCCTACGCTCTGCCCAACATCTGACACTCCGTCAGTTGGGGGATCGTCGCGCGTCCGGAGCCACGGGCCGGGGCGCCGCCGGCAGCGAGGGGACCGCCGTGAACGACACCGCACACGCACTCGCCGCGTCGCCCACCCTCTGGGACCTGGCGCGCCGCCGCGCCGCGCTGACCCCCGGCCGGCCCGTCTTCCTCCAGGGCGAGCGCTCCCTCACCTTCGGCGAGCTGCACACGCGCGCGGAGCGGGTCGCCGCGGGCCTGTACGGCATGGGCGTACGCCCCGGCACGGTGGTCGCCTGGCAGCTCCCCACACGGATCGAGACCGCCCTGCTGTCCTTCGCGCTGGCCCGCCTCGGCGCCGTGCAGTCACCGGTGATCCCCTTCTACCGGGACCGCGAGGTCGGCTTCGCCCTGCGGGAGTCCAAGGCCGAGTTCTTCGCCGTCCCCGGGGTGTGGCGCGGCTTCGACCACACCGCGATGGCGCACGGGCTCGGCGCGAAGGGCGTCTTCGAGGCGTACGACGGCCTGCCGGACGGCGATCCGTCCGTGCTGCCCGCGCCGCCCGCCGACGGCACCTCCGTGCGCTGGATCTACTGGACCTCGGGCACCACCTCCGACCCCAAGGGCGTGCTGCACACCGACCGTTCGCTGATCGCGGGCGGCTCCTGCCTGGCGCACGCGCTGCGTCCGACGGCCGCCGACGTGGGCTCGATGGCCTTCCCCTACGCGCACATCGCCGGGCCCGACTACACGGTGATGCTGCTCCTCCACGGCTTCCCGGCGGTGCTGTTCGAGCACTTCGCGCTGCCCGGCGCCCTGGCGGAGTACCGGCGGCACGGGGTGACGGTGGCCGGCGGGTCCACGGCGTTCTACTCGATGTTCCTCGCCGAGCAGCGCCGCCGGCCGGGGCGGAAGGTGATCCCGACGCTGCGGCTGCTCGCGGGCGGCGGGGCGCCGAAACCGCCCGAGCTGTACCACGACGTCGTCCGCGAGATGGGCGTCCAGCTCACCCACGGGTACGGGATGACCGAGGTCCCGATGATCACGATGGGCTCACCCGACGACACGGCCGGGAACCTGGCGACGACGGAGGGGCGGCCCCCCGAGGGCATGCGGGTCCGGATCGTGGACGGGGAGGTGCGGCTGCGCGGCGAGGCCGTCTGCCAGGGGTATCTGGACCCCGCGCAGACGGCGGCGGCCTTCGACGAGGAGGGGTTCCTGCGCACCGGCGACCTGGGACGGCTGACGGACAGCGGTCACCTGGTGCTGACCGGCCGCCTCAAGGACGTGATCATCCGCAAGGGCGAGAACATCTCGGCCAGGGAGATCGAGGACCTGCTGCACCGGCATCCCGGTGTCGGGGACGTCGCGGTGATCGGCCTGCCCGACGCCGAGCGCGGCGAGCGGGTCTGCGCGGTGGTCGAACAGCCGCCGGGCGCACCGCCGTTGACGCTGGCGGCGGTGACCGCGTATCTGCGCGGGGAAGGGCTGTCCGTGCACAAGCTGCCGGAACAGCTCGAATTGGTGGACGCCCTCCCCCGCAACGAGACCCTGCGCAAGGTGCTCAAGTACCGGCTCAGGGAGCGGTTCTCGGCGTGAACCCCCGGCGTGCCACCGCCGTGGGCCTCACTCGGGGACCGTGAAGTAGCGGGCGAACGCGGTGACGACCTCCGTCTCGCCGATACGGCCGTCCGTGTCCGTGTCGAGGGCGCCGGCCGCGAAGGCGGCGACGTCCTCGCTCGCGCCGAGCGCCCGCAGGACGCCCGCGGTCTCCTCGACCGTGGCCGCGCCGTCCCCGTCGGTGTCCGCCACGGCGAGCGCCGCGTGCAGGAAGGGGCGGGCGATCTCGGCGAAGCGGTCGGGGTTGTCGCGGAGCCGCTTGACCGCGCCGTTGACGAACTCCTCGCGCGTGATGCGCTGGTCGCCGTCCCGGTCCGCTATGCCCGCCATGCCCTGCCAGAAGGCCTCGGCCCCGCTGTAGAGGGCCTGGCCCTTGTCCGACCGGGCCGCCGTACCGAAGTGGGCGAGGACCGCCTTCGCCGCAGCGTTGAAGTCCTCCCGGTCGATGTAACCGTTGCCGTCCTGGTCGAAGGTGGCGAACCGGGCGGCGATCCGCCGCTCGTACTCGGTGCTGACCATGGTGTTCGGACCGCCTTACCTCTCCACCGGACTCGGCCGGACTGCGGGTTCATCTGGCAGGGAGCGTACGACGCCGAGGGCCCCGCGGGAGCCGGAAAACGTCGCTTGTACCAAGACCGCGGGAATTCCGGGACAACTGTGTGGCACCCCGGCGCCCACCCTGTGATCCGCGTCACGCGGACAGCGGGCGGGATTCCTCGTCGAGTGCGGTGACGAGATCAGGGAAGACGTCGAAGAGACGGCGCACCCCGAGCGCGGCGAGCACCCGGTTGACGTGCGAGCCGTCCTCGGCGCCCTCGGCGGGCAGTATCAGCCGCAGGCGCCCCTGGCAGGAGCGGAGGAGCCGGCGGGTCGCGATGAGCACGCCGACCCCGCTGGAGTCGCAGAAGAAGACGTCGGACAGGTCGAGGACCAGACTGTGGCGGCCGTCCGCCACCGCGTCGTGCACCCGCTGGCGGACCACCGGCGACGTCACCAGGTCCATCTCGCCCGCCACCTGGAGCACGGCCCAGTCGCCTCGCTCCCCGTCGGTCACCTTGAGCGTCACGCCACGCCTCTCGTCGCCCTCCGGAAACGGAATACGCTCCCTCGGTTCTCCTGCGCGGCTGCCCGGCAGGCGTTTCCATGAAACACCTGCACGCGACCGAAAGCCCGCTCCTGTCGAGCCAAATAAGTCATGGCCGGTCTGCCCCGATCGGGCCTGATCGGGGCAGGTTCGGGTAGGCGCCGCGCCGACGGCGGTTCACTACCATCCACCGCTCGTCAAGGGGCGCACATTGCCGCAAAGGGGCGTGCGCTGTCGGACGTGCCGACTACATTCGAGACAGCGATGCACACAGGCTGGACAGCGGACAGGCACTCGGGAACGGCAGGGGTGAAGGGCCTTATGGCGAAGAAGGACGCACCGCCCCGCTGGGACCGCAAGATGCAGCAGCGGCTCGCCCGCGGGGAGGCGGCGGCGCTCGGCGAGCTGTACGACCGGTTCGCCTCGCTCGTGCACGGCCTCGCCCACCGCGTGCTCGGGGACGAGGACGCGGCCGACCGCATCACCCGCGAGGTGTTCGTCCACGTCTGGGAGCACCCCGACGCGTACGACCCCAAGCAGGGCCCGCTGCGTTCCTGGGTCGCCACGCTGACCCACCGGCTCGCCGTGCAGCGCCTGCGCGCCACCGAGACCGCCGCGCTGGAGTCCGGTGGCCGGGGCGGCACGGAGGAGCTGGAGCGCCGGGTGCGCCGCGCCTCGGTGGCCGCCCGCGCGGACTACATCGTCACCTCCATGCCCACGCCGCTGCGGGCCGCCCTGGAGCGCGCCTACTTCCAGCGCCGGGACTACCGCCAGACCGCCGTGGACCTCGGCATCACCGAGGACGAGGCGCGCCGCCGGCTGCGCCTCGGCCTCCAGCTGCTGTCCACGGCTCACGACGGCCCCTCCGGGACGCCGCCCGAACCCGGGCTCGCCCGGTGAGCGGGGACGCGGACCGCAGCTCCGGGGACCTCGGCCCCACGAGCCCGCAGGAGGCGGCCGGCAGCCACCGGAAGGACGTACCGGAGGACGCCGAGGCCACGTACGGGGACGGCTCCGGCGGGACCGGTCACGGCGGCGGACCGGACGTGACCGGCAGCCACAAGGAGGACGACCGGGAGGACGCCGAGGGCGGGAACGGGGACGGCTTCGGCGGACCGGGCGGGGCGGACGCCGGGCACGTGGGCTCCGGGGAGGCGTCCGGACGGCCGCCGCGCATACCGCTGCCGCGGCCCTCCGTGGAGGACACCGGACGCCCGCTCCCCGGACCGGGCCCGGTCGCCGCGCCGCTCGTCCTGGAGCACCCCGTTCTGAAGTCGCTGCTCGGTGCCTGGGCGCTCGCCGCGTGCTCGGCGGACGAGACGCTGGCCGTCGAGGACCACCTGGGCGAGTGCGGCGCCTGCGCGGACGAGGCCCGCCGGCTGCGCGAGGCCGTCGGGCTGCTGCACCCGGCCGAGAGCCTCGACCTCGACCCGACGCTGCGCACCCGGGTCCTGGAGGGCTGCCTCGACCGGCGCCCGCCGCGCATCCCGGTGCCCGACTGGGCGGCCCCGTACGACGCCGAGACCGCGCGGCTCGACGCGCTCCTCCAGGACATCGGCGGCGCCGAGTGGCACGCGCCCGTGCGGCTGCGCTGGTTCGACGGACAGGGGCCCGTGAGCCGCCGTACGACCGTCGCCGGGGTGATCGCCCATCTGCTCACCGTGGACGGGCTGGTCGCCGTCGCGCTGGGCCTGGACGACCCGCTCGGCGGGACCCGCGCCGACGAGGGGTCGCCGGCGGGGCGGACCGAGGCGTTCTGGGCCGCGTCGCACTTCCCGCCGACCCGTGCGCTGCGCGGTCCGTGGCGGGAGCAGAGCCACAACCTGGTGCGGACGGTGTCGTTCGCGGGCGGCGGCTCGGGGCTGCTGCCGGTGCCGTACGGCGGTTTCGAACTGCCGCTGCGCGACTCGATGCTGGACCGGGCCTTCGAGTGCTGGGTGCACGCGGGGGACATAGCGGAAGCGGTGGACTACCCGTACGAGCCGCCCGCCCCGCGCCATCTGCACCGGATGATCGACCTGGCGGCCCGGATGCTGCCCGCCTCGCTCGCCGAGCGGCGGCGCGCGGGCCTGTCGTCCCCGCCGCCCCGGCACCTCGTCGCGGCCGGCACGCCCGGCCGCAGCCTGCGGCTGGAGATCGAGGGGTCCGGCGGCGGGGAGTGGCTCATTCCGCTCGACTCGCCCGGAGCGGTCGCGTCCACCGAGTGGGAGGTCGCCCATGTGGCCCTGGACGGCGTGGAGTTCTGCCGGCTGGCGGCCGGGCACGTGTCGCCGGAGGAGGCGGCCGCCGGTCAGGACGGGGACCGGGAGGCGATCCGGGACGTCCTGATGGCGGCGGCGTCCCTGAGCCGGATGTAGGCACCCGCGCGCGGGGTGTCCGACCGCGGGCACTCCCCGGCGGGGCGCGCCCGCGACCCGTTTGGCGGCGGTGCGTGGTGCCGCCGTCCGGCGCCTCCGGCTACGTCGCTGCGTCTGCCACGGAACGGTGCCTGTCGCGCCCGCGGCGTGCGCGGTGCGGGCCTCCAGCGCCCCCAGGAACGCCCGCCTGGAACGGTGCGTGTCCCGATCGGCGTGCCGGTGCACCGTGCCTTCTCCGGCGCCCTTGGGTCCACTTCGGGGCCCGGGAGCCTTCCCGGCGCCGGGCCGCGTTCGTTCGCTACGCGAAGACGACCGTGCGGCGGCCGTTCAGCAGGATGCGGCGCTCCGCGTGCCACTTCACCGCGCGGGCGAGGGCCTGGCACTCCACGTCGCGGCCGATGGCGACGAGCTGGTCGGGGGTCACGTCGTGGCCGACCCGCTCGACCTCCTGCTCGATGATCGGCCCCTCGTCGAGGTCCGCCGTCACGTAGTGCGCGGTGGCGCCGATCAGCTTCACACCCCGGGCGTGCGCCTGGTGGTACGGCTTGGCGCCCTTGAAGCTCGGCAGGAAGGAGTGGTGGATGTTGATGATCCGGCCGCTCAGCTGCTTGCACAGGTCGTCCGAGAGGACCTGCATGTAGCGGGCCAGGACGACCAGCTCCACGTCCTCGGCGCGCACCAGCTCCAGGAGCCGCGCCTCGGCCTCCGCCTTGGTGTCCCTCGTCACCGGGATGTGGTGGAAGGGGATGTCGTACGACGCCACGAGTTCGGCGAAGTCGGTGTGGTTGGAGACCACGGCGGCGATGTCGACGGGCAGTGCGCCGATCCGGGCGCGGAACAGCAGGTCGTTCAGGCAGTGCCCGAACCTGCTGACCATCAGGACGACCCGCATGCGGTCCTCGGCGCGGTGGATCTGCCAGTCCATGTGGAAGGCGTCGCCGATCGCCGTGAAGCTCGCGCGGAGCTTGTCCACCGTCACCGGCGCCTCGGCCGAGAAGTGGACCCGCATGAAGAACAGGCCCGTGTCGTGGTCGCCGAACTGCTGGCTGTCCTCGATGTTGCAGCCGGTCATGAACAGGTAGCTCGACACGGCGTGCACGATCCCCTGCTTGTCCGGGCAGGAGAGGGTCAGGACGTACTGCTCGGCGGGTGCGGCGGCGCCGACGGACTGCTCGTTCATGCCCGCCAGGGTCCCATACATGACGCCCGCGCCGGGCGGGCGTCCCGCTAGGCGGACCGGGTCAGGATCCTGAGCACCTCGAGCGTGCGGGGCGGCACGTCGGGATCGTCCCCGTCGCTCGTCGCCAGCAGGACGTGGGCGTCGCGGGCGGCGCGGACGGCCTCCGGCCACGCCTGGTGGTCGAGGTAGGCGGAGACGGGCGCGTCCGGGCCGACCTGGTGCATGATCCGCAGCACCCGCAGCACGGCGCTGTCGACGAGCGCCGCCTCCTGCGCGTCGCGGAAGATCGTGCCGACGTACTTCTCGGCGGACCAGTTGTCCAGCCAGGTGTCCTCGACCAGGCGGTAGACGGCGTCGGTGACGTCGCCGTACCCGTCCACGCCGGCGAGCCAGACGTCCCGCTGGAACCCGGGGTCGGAGAGCATGTGCAGCGCGGAGCGCACATTGCTGCGCCAGCGCCACCACGGCATGTCGTTCAGTGGCATGCCGCCCATGGTGGATGAGCGGTGCCCGCGACGGGAAGACTTCTCCGAACCTTGCACGGTCATCGATCGTACGTTCCCCGTCCGGGACCGCCGACCGCCCCCCGTTGTTCACCTGTGCGTCACCGCCGGTTGACCCGCGGTCACTCCCCGGTTGGCCGTGTGACGGAAGCGTGTGGGGACATGACCGGCAGGCGACGCACACGCAGCTCCTCCCCCTCCGCACTGTCCCGCCCACTCAAGGCCACGCTGCTGTCGGCGGGTGCTCTGGCGGTGTGTGCGTCGATCGCCGTCGGCTGTGGGGTCGTCCCCGGTGTCACAGGGGGTTCCGGGGGCGACTCCATCACCGTCATGACCTGGGCTCCCGAGGAGACCCCGGCGACGAACAAGCCCGGCATGCCCGCCATGGCACAGGCCTACGCCCGCTGGGTCAACTCCCGGGGCGGCATCAACGGCCGCGAACTCCGGGTACTCACCTGCAACGACCACAACGACTCCGTGGACGCCGCGAAGTGCGCCCGGCGCGCGGCCAAGGAGGACGCGGTGGCCGTCGTGGGCTCCTACAGCCAGCACGGCGACTCCTTTCTCTCCCCGCTCCAGGGCGCCGGCATCCCGTACATCGGCGGGTACGGCCTGACCGACGACGAGTTCCGGAGCCCGCTCTCCTACCCCGTCAACGGCGGCCAGCCAGCGCTGCTCGCCGGCCTCGGCGAGGAGCTCGGCAGGACCTGCGGCCCGGTGGCGCTCGTCCGCCCCGACACCATCGCCGGTGACGAGCTGCCGCTGCTCCTCGGCGCGGGTCTGGAGCGCGAGGGGCACGCCGTCGCCACGGACGTGCGCGCCGCCGAGGACGCCACCGACTACTCGGCGCAGGTCACGCAGGCTCTGGAGCGGGCGTCCTCCGACCCCGCCGAGCGGGGATGCGTGGTGACGGCGCTCGGGGACCGCACGGACGCCTTCATGGACACCTTCCGCCACCGCCGGGAGGACTACCCGAAGGTGCGCACGGCCTCCGTGCTCGGCAGCGTCGACCAGACGGTGATCGACGCCACCGGCGGCAAGTCGGGCCCGTACGAGGACGCGTACGTCAGCGGCTGGTACCCGGCGTCCAAGGACGCCCGGTGGAAGGACATGAAGTCGGTCATCCGCGCACAGGCCTTCGGCGACAACCGCATCGACCCCGCGGACGCCGGGGTGCAGACCACCTGGATCGCCTACACCGTCCTGCGGCAGGTCGTCGAGTCCCTCGGTGACGGCGAGGTGAGCGCCCGCGCCATCCGGCGCGCGCTCGACAACGGCCTGAAGATCGACACCGGCCGGCTCACGCCCACGCTGAGCTGGCGTTTCGGGGACCTGCTCGCGGCGGTCGACTTCCCGCGCCTGGTCAACGCCGACGTGACCTTCCAGGTCGTGCGCGGAGGCCAACTGGTCACCTCGCGGCGCGGGTTCGTCAACGTGTCGAAGACGCTGGAGAACGCGGCCTCCAACTCCCGCTGACAGCGGCGCCCGTGCGGGCGGCCCCGGGGTCCGGGTCCGCCCGCACGGGCGTTCTCCGTCAGAGCTGGGTCGGCTGACGCTGCGTCAGTCCGTAGGTGGACGCGATGGAGTTCCACAGCCGCGCGGCCTTGGTCTTCTGGGCGCTGGCGGTCACGCTCGCGCGGTCACCGGCCTGGGACTGCGCGGTGGTGCGGGCCCGGTGCTTGCGGCAGCCGTGCCGGGCCGCGGTCTGGTCGGCCCAGGCCGCGTAGTGGCTGTCGGCGGACGCGGACGCCTTCCAGGCATTGGTCAGCGCGGTGGTCAGGTCGGCGTTGTCCGGCAGCTTGTCGACCTTCAGCCCGGAGAGCCGGGTGACGAGGTTGTTCCGCTGCTTGGCGGCCGCCCGCAGATCGGTGGCCGCCTGACCGAGGTTGTTGCAGGCCCGTACGTTGCCGACGGCCGCGATCACGGAGGCGCGGCTGTCGTTGCTGTCCGCCAGGAGCTTGTCGAGCGCGACGGCCTGCTCCTTCGCCGGGTCGGCGGACGCGGAGGCCGGCTGCGATCCGGTGGTGGCCGCCGCCGAGACCGGCTTCCCGTCGGTCTCGCCGTCGCCGTCCGAACCGGTGCTGAGCAGGGCGCCGGCCCCGATGCCGAGGATGGCGATGCCGACGCCGACGGCGGCGATCAGCGGGACGCGCGAACCGGTGCGGCGGCGCCCGCCCCCGTCGTCGGCGGCACCGCGCCGCGCGGCGGCCCGGCCGCCCGGGGCACCGGGGCCCGCCTGCCGCGGATCGACGCGGGGCAGCTGCTGGGTGGACGCGGGGCCCTCCGGCTCGCTGCGGAAGAGGTTGTCGAACTCCGCGGGAGGCGTGCGCCCCTCGGAGCCTCCCGGCGGTGTCCCGTACGGCGCTCCGGCCGGGTCCGCGGGAACGGGGGCGATGTACTGGGTGGCCTGGGCGTCGGGGTCGGCGGCGGACGGCAGCGGGCCGGCCCCGCCCCGGGGCACCCGGCCCAGGTAGCGCGTCGCGTCGGCGGGCATCTCGGGCGGCAGCGCGCCCGGGCCCGCCGGGCCCGCTCCGGGGCCCACCGGCGGCAGGAACTGCGTGGCGCCCTCGTCCGGTGCCGCCGGGACGGGCGGAAGGTACTGGGTCGCGCCCTCGTCGGGGTGCGCCGCGGCGGGCGGCACGGGCGGCAGGTACTGGGTGGCGCCCTCGTCGGCCGGCGGCAGCGGCGAGGCGGCCCCGGCGCGGTACGAGGGCGCGTGACGGCCGTCGGTGGCCTGCGGGGGCAGGGGCGCCCTGTGGCCGGGCCCCTGCCGGGACGCGTGGGCGCCGGTGGCGTACGGGTCCGGCCGCCCGCCCTCGGGCGGCAGCGGCTGCGGCTGGGCGGGAGCACCGTCCCAGCCCTGCCCGGAGGCCGACGCGTGCCGGCCCCGGGGCACGCCCGGCTCGTAGCCGCCCTGCGCCCCGTGGGGCTCCTGCCGGCCCTGGCCGCCCGTGCCGGACGCCTGCCAGTTCCCGGCGTTGCCGGAGGAGGCGCCCCAGTCCGGGGCGGGCGGGGGCGGCTCGGAGGCGCTCCAGGCCGGGGGCAAGGAGGCGCCGTCAGCTCCGGACCCGGTTGCCCCCCAGCCGTGGCCGGGCTGCTGTCCGTGCCCGCCGTCCGGGGCCGCGTCCCGGCCCGGGCCCTGTTCCGCCGGGGCCTCGGGCCCCCACGACCGGTTCCAGGCCTGACCGCCGGCGGGGGCCGTCCGGTCGCCCGTCGTGCCCGGAAGAAGAGGTTCACCGCCGTCGGAGGGCAGCACGATGCCTTCGCGCGGGGGCCGCGCCGAGGGCTGATCGCCCTGTCCACTCTGCGTCACCGGGACTCCTACGAATGGGGGACCTTCGGAATCGTCGGCTCACGCTACCGGGTTACGCCGACCCGGTGCCACGCAGCACGTGACCCGGCCCCCGCCCCGGCGGACGGGACGCCCGAACCGGCCGCCGGCGCGCCCCGTACGCCTCCCTCCGGGGCGCGCATCCCGGTTTCCCCCCTGTTCACGCCCACGCACCCCGTCCGTTCACCGCGTGCGCGCCGGCCCCCCGCACCCGCCGGTGTCCGCCCGCTCAGGCCGCCGCCTGGAGGTCCATCCGGGCCCCGAACTCCCTTACCACGGGCTCGTCCCGGTACGGCTCCAGCCGCTGCTGGAAGTCCTCCAGGTACTCCGCCCCGCGGTTGGACCGCAGGGTGCCGAGGAGTTCGACGGCGCGCAGGCCGGTGTGGCAGGCCTGCTCGATCTCGCGCTGCTGCACCTGCGCGGTGGCCAGCAGCACGAACCCGATCGCCCGGCGCCGCGCCCGCGACTCCGGGTGCCCGGCGAGGGACTCCTCCGCGCACCGCGCCGCCGCCTCGGCCTGGCCCAGGTCCCGGTGGCAGTGCGCCAGCTCGTCGGCCAGGTAGGCCCCGTCGAAGTGCGCGATCCACGTCGGGTCGTCCCCGGATTCCGGGTCCGCCGACTCCAGGGCGGTGACCGCCCGCCCCGACGCCAGCTGGGCGGCCCGGGCGTCGCCCATGAGCGCGTGCCCGCGCGCCTCGGCCGCGTGGAACATCGACTCCGCGCGCGGGGTCACCCGGCCGCGGGCCCCCTCCTGGGCGGCGCGCGCCAACTGCGCGATCTCGCGCGGGTTCCCGAGCTGCGCCGCCAGGTGGCTCATGGACGCGGCCAGCACGTAGCCGCCGTATCCGCGGTCGCCCGCCGCCTGCGCGAGCCGCAGCGCCTGGATGTAGTACCGCTGCGCGAGCCCCGGCTGCCCGGTGTCGACCGCCATGTACCCGGCGAGTTCGGTCAGCCGCGAGACGGCGGCGAACAGCTCGCGCCCGACCGCCTCCCGGTAGGAGCCCGCGAGCAGCCCGGAGACCACGCTGTTCAGGTAGTGCACGACGACGGGCCGTACGTGGCCGCTGCCGTACTGGTGGTCCAGCTGTACGAGCGCCTGGGTCATCGCCCGGACCGCCGCCACGTCCGACAGCCCGACGCGGGGGCCCGCCGCGCGCGCGACCTGCGAGTCCGGCGCGGAGATCAGCCAGTCGCGGCTCGGCTCCACGAGCGCGGAGGCGGCGACGGACGAGCCGGACAGGAAGTCCCGGCGCCCCACGTCGCTGCGCCACAGCTCGCAGACCTGCTCGATGGCCCCCAGCACCGTCGGCGAGAACTGGAGACCGACTCCGGACGCGAGGTTCTTGCCGTTGGCCATGCCGATCTCGTCGATGGTGACCGTGCGCCCCAGCTTGCGGCCCAGCGCCTCCGCGATGATCGCCGGCGCCCGTCCCCGCGGCTGCTGACCGCGCAGCCAGCGCGCGACGGACGTCTTGTCGTAGCGCAGGTCCAGTCCGTGTTCCGCGCCGCACATGTTGACCCGGCGGGCCAGTCCTGCGTTCGAGCAGCCGGCTTCCTGGATGAGCGCCTGCAGTCGTTCGTTCGGCTGCCGTGCGACGAGAGGCCTTGCGGCCATGGCGTACCCCCTGCTTTCCGGCAACTCCCCCGCCGGGGCGCCCGGGTAGCGGGCGAACGGGAGACCGCCGGACCCGGAAACGGGCCCTGGTCGTCCGCTCGCCTCCGGGGTGCCCCTTCGGCTCGTCGCCCTGCTGCGGTGCCTGCCCACGCACCGGGTTGACGTGTCCTCGGTGGCCGGCTCCGGCGAGGGATCCCGGCCAGGAAGATCAATGCCCCGTCGAGATACGGAAGATGCGAGGCATGTGAGGATTGCCGGGGTAAAGCCGATTGCCCGACCCCACAGGTGGTTACCCACCCCCCGCTGCCGCTGCCCGTGCGCGCCCCCGCCCGTGCACCCATGCGCCCCGGATGCGGGATCGATGCTCCTCCCCCGCGCGCGCGTCGCCCGTAACCCGAGGTGGGTGCGGGAGTTGAGTTCACCGTGGACGAGACCATCGCAGGCACCGAGACCGCTCAGATCCCCGTCCAGCGCGGCGAAGCGCTGCTGGACACCGCCGTGCGCTACGCCGAGGAGCGCCACTGGGACGTCTTCCCCGGCACCTGGCTGGAGGCCGTCGACGGGACGCAGCGCTGCTCCTGCGGCGAGCCCGCGTGCGCCCTGCCCGGCGCACACCCGGCGCGCGAGGACTGGGCGACCCAGGCGACGGGCAGCGCGACCGTCGCCCGCCGGATGTGGTCGAAGCAGCCCACCGCCTCGGTCCTGCTGCCCACCGGGCGCACCTTCGACGCCATCGACGTGCCCGAGACGGCCGGGTTCCTCGCCCTCGCCCGCATGGAGCGGATGGAGCTGGCCCTCGGCCCGGTGACCTGCACGCCGGACCGGCGGATGCAGTTCTTCGTCCTCCCGGGGGCCGCGGCCAAGCTCCCGGACCTGATCCGCAAGCTCGGCTGGCCGCCCGCCTCGCTCGACCTGGTCGCGCTCGGCGAGGGCACCTATGTGGCGGCCCCGCCCACGCGTTACGGGTCCCGGGGCGCCGTGCAGTGGGCCTGCCGGCCGACCCCGGCGAACCGCTGGCTGCCGGACGCGGAGGAACTGATCTCCCCGCTCGCCTACGCCTGCGGGCGGGAGGGGCGCCGCTAGACGGCTCGCCGTCCACGCCGCCCCTGCCGTCCGCCGGTGATCGCGGAGTCGCCGGCACCCCCTCGCCGCGGGCGCGTTCGGCCATAGGGTGCTGCCATGACCGAGGCAGCAGGGGCGCAGGCGGCCGCCGTACGCGTACGGGGGCTCTGGAAGCGGTTCGGGGAGCAGATCGCCGTCGCCGGGATCGATCTGGAGCTGCCCGCCGGGCGGTTCATCGGGCTCGTCGGACCGAACGGTGCGGGCAAGACGACCACCCTCTCGATGGTGACGGGGCTGCTCAGACCCGACCAGGGCACCGTCGAGGTCGTCGGCCACGACGTGTGGCGCGACCCGGTGGAGGTGAAGGCCCGCATCGGGGTGCTGCCCGAGGGGCTCAGGCTCTTCGAGCGGCTCTCCGGGCGCGAACTCCTCGCGTACACCGGCCGGTTGCGCGGGCTGCCCGGCGCCGAGGTGGACAAGCGGGCCACCCAGCTGCTGGACGTCCTGGACCTGGCGGGCGCCCAGCACAAGCTCGTCGTCGACTACTCGACGGGCATGCGCAAGAAGATCGGCCTGGCCTGCGCCCTGCTGCACAACCCCGAAGTGCTGTTCCTGGACGAGCCGTTCGAGGGCGTCGACCCGGTGTCCGCGCAGATCATCCGGGGCGTCCTGGAGCGCTACACCGCCTCCGGCGCCACCGTCGTCTTCTCCTCCCACGTCATGGAGCTCGTCGAGTCGCTGTGCGACTGGGTGGCGGTCCTGGCGGCCGGCCGCATCCGCGCGCACGGCCCGCTCGCCGAGGTCCGCGGCGACGCCCCCTCGCTCCAGCACGCCTTCCTCGAACTCGTCGGCGCGCACGGCCGGGACGCCGGGGCCGACCTCGACTGGCTGGGCGGCGGCGCGCGATGAGCACGACCGCCTCCGCACCGGCCGCGGGCTCCACGGCCGGCGGCGCGCCCGCCGTCCCCGTCACCGCCGTCTTCGTCCGCCTCAAGCTGTCGCTGCTGCGCAACGGGCTGCGGCAGTCCGCCGGACGGCGGGCCGCGTACGTCGCCTCGACCGTCCTCGTGCTCCTCTTCGCGGCGCTCCAGCTGATCGGCCTGATCGTGCTGCGCGGGGACGCCCACGCCGCCACCGTCACCGTGGTGCTGACCGCCGTCCTCGCGCTCGGCTGGGCCGTCATGCCGCTGTTCTTCCCCAGCGGCGACGAGACCCTCGACCCCACCCGGCTGGTGATGCTGCCGCTGCGCCCGCGGCCCCTGGTGCGGGCCCTGCTCGCGGCCTCCCTGGTCGGCATCGGGCCGCTGTTCACGCTCTGCCTGCTCGTCGGCTCGGTGATCGCGGTCGCGCACGGCCCGGTGGCGTGCGTCACCGCGGTGGTCGCCGTGCCGCTGGCCCTGCTCGTCTGTGTGGCCCTCGCCCGGACCGTCGCGGCCGCCAACATCCGGCTGCTGACCAGCCGCCGGGGACGCGACCTCGCGGTACTGAGCGGGCTCGTCGTCGCCGTCGGGGCCCAGCTCGTCAACTTCGGCGCGCAGCGGCTCGGTTCGGCGGGCGGGCTCTCCGCCCTGGACCCGGCGGGCGACGTGCTGGCCTGGGTGCCGCCCGCCTCGGCGATCGGCGCGGTGGACGCTGTGAGCGAGGGGTCGTACGGCGTCGCGGCCGTGCGGCTGGCGCTCGGCGGGGCCGCGCTGGCGGGGCTGCTGGCCTTCTGGTCGCGGAGCCTGACCCGGCTGATGACCTCGCCGGACGGCTCGACGCTCCAGGCGGCCGAGCCCGCCGCCCGGGGGCGCCGGTCGAACGGGCCGCTGCGGCTGCTCCCCGCCGGGCGCACCGGGACGGTCACGGAGCGGAGCCTGCGCTACGTGTGGCGGGACCCGAAGACCAAGGCGGCCTGGGTGACCTCGCTCGCCATCGGGCTGATCGTGCCGGTGTTCAACGCCCTCCAGGGCACCGGCTCGGTGTACTTCGCGTGCTTCGCGGCCGGGATGCTCGGCATTCTGATGTACAACCAGTTCGGGCAGGACACGTCCGCGTTCTGGATGGTCGCGATGACGGTCTCGTCCTCCCGGGACGCGTACGCGGAGCTGCGGGGGCGGGCACTGGCGCTGCTGGTGATCACGCTGCCCTACGCGACCCTGGTGACCGTCCTGACCACCGCGCTGCTCGACGACTGGCCCCGGCTGCCGGAGGTGCTCGGGCTGTCCTTCGCGCTGCTCGGGTCGATGCTGGCGACCGGCGCCTGGTCGTCGGCGCGGTTCCCCTACTCGATCCCGCAGGAGGGCTACAAGAACGTGGTCCCGGGCCAGGCGGGGCTGGCCTGGATCTCGATCTTCGGCGGGATGGTCGCCGCCGCGCTGCTGTGCGCCCCGGTCATCGCCCTGACGATCTGGCTGCACGTGGCGGCCGACGGCGACGGGTGGACGTGGCTGCTGCTGCCGGTGGGCACGGGGTACGGGGCGCTGATCACGCTGCTCGGCCTGCGTCTGGCGGCACCGCGCGTCGCACGGCGGCTGCCGGAGATCCTGACGGCGGTGAGCAAGGGCTGAGCACCCGGCCGGGACGGGCGGCGGCGCGTCCCGGCCTCGGGGCCACCACCCTGCGCAGGAGGGCGGGCGACGGTGCGTCCCCGACCTCAGGGCCACCACCCGGCGAGCAAGGACGGGCGGCGGCGCGTCCCGGCCTCGGGGCCACCCCGGGCGAGCGAGGACGGGCGGTGGCCCGTCCCGGTATCGGGGCCACCTCCCCTGCGTGGGAGGGCGGGCGACGGTGCGTCCCGACCTCAGGGCCACCACCCTGCGTAGGAGGGCGGGCGACGGTGCGTCCCGACCTCAGGGCCACCACCCGGCGCGGGGTAGGACAGGCGGCAGGCCGCGGGGCGGGACGGGGCCGGATGCTCGGGCCCGGGGCGGGGCGGCCGCTCCCGGGGGCCGCTCATTTGGCCAGGACGCCGTCCATGAACGGCTCGATCGCGGCGCGCCAGGCGTCCGGCTGGTCGTAGTGCACGAGGTGCCCGGCGTCGGCGACCTCCGCGTACTGGCCGCGGGGCAGGACGCGGACCATCTCCTGCGACTCCGCGCGGCCCAGCTCGCCGTCGAGGCCGCGGACGACCAGGGCGGGGCACCGCACCTGCGTCAGCTCCTCCCAGTGCGCGTCGTACACCCAGGTCTCCCGGGACTTGAGCATCTGCTCCGGTTCGAAGACGGGGCGCCAGCCGTCCTCCGACTCGGACATCACCTCGGCGTAGAACTCCCCGCGGGCCGGGTTCGGGCGCTCCACCCAGGGGTCGTCCTCACCGAACCACTTGCGGACGTCGGCGAGCGTGGCGAACGGGACGGGCCAGGCCTTGAACCAGTCCTCCCACTCCCGCTGCGAGGCGCCGCCCAGGGCCGAGGCCCGCATGTCGCAGATCACCAGTCCGCAGACCAGGTCGGGGCGTCGGGCGGCGAGCTGCCAGGCGGTGAGGGCTCCCATGGCGTGGCCGATGACGACGGCCGGGGCGAGGCCGAGCTGTTCGAGGGCCGCCTCGGCGTCGTCGACGTAGGCCTCGCGGGTGTAGAAGCCCTCCGGCGGCTTGTCGCTCTGTCCGTGGCCGCGCTGGTCGAGCGCCACGGCGCGGTGCCGCTCGGAGAGCCAGCGGGCGGTCGACGCCCAGTGCGAGGCCCGGCCCATCAGGCCGTGCAGTAACAGGACGCCGGGGCCCTGCTCGGGGCGCTCGCCCGGCGCCCGCCCCGGCCCGCCCTGCGCGGGCACGGTCCGGGCGGGCTCGGCGGCCCGCGCCGGATCACCCTTGGGAGGGTCGCCGAACTCCCAGGCCGCGAGCCGTACGCCGCCTGCTCCGGTCACGTCGATGCGCCGCACCATAGGTCCTGGCACCCCCCTGGCTCGCTCGGACCGCTCGCTCCCGCCGGTCCACTCCGGTACCGCTGGTCGTCCCGCTGCTCCTGCTGGGTCCTGCCGTCGCGCGCTGTTCCACGTCGTGATCGCACACCCGCTCGTACAGCGCGCGTCACCGAGAGATCGTCACCCCCACGCTATCGAATACGGATTCGAAAATACGGGCCCGGGCGCCAACACCCCTCGTTCGAGTGACCTCTCTCAGGGATTGGCCGCCGCTGCCGAGGGGAGATCTCCATCGGGGAACGGACCGCTCGGGGAAAAGGTCCGGAGGGGATGACCCTGGGAGCTCGGGGCTCCGGGTCAGCACAGGGGAGGACAGGCCCCGGCGCCACTCGGCGCCGGGGCCCTCTCCACATCTGCGGCACATCTCCCGCTCCCTCCCCGGCCCGCGTGACATCGCTGTCGGACGACGGCCAAGAGCCCCTCGGTCATATGCCTCACGCGACAGCGTCGCACGCAAACGGTCGCGGCGCTGCGATTCGGCGCACTGGATCTGGAAATCGACGGGATCGACGCCGTGCCACAACTGCCTCTGCCGTCGCGGGAGTTGACAACCGACCGGCGCCGCGCGCCGGCTCAGGGGAGGTCAGCGCTTGGCGACGAACACGTGGGACGCCACGTCCGCCTCCAGCTCCGCGGCCTCACCGCCGCTGCCCACCAGGACACCGCCGGGCGACTCCGTGACGCTCACGACCGAACCGGGCTGCACGCCCGCCCGCCGCAGCGTGTACATCAGCTGCGCGTCGGTCTGGATGGGCTCGCCGATCCGCCGGACGACGACCGTCTTGCCGTCCGCGCCCGGGTCGAGGTCGGCCAGCGACACCATGCCGGCGTCCAGGAACGGGTCGGCGCCGTCCTTCTCGCCCAGCTCCTCCAGCCCTGGGATCGGGTTCCCGTACGGCGACTCCGTGGGGTGGCGGAGCAGCTCCAGGACGCGGCGCTCGACCGCCTCGCTCATCACGTGCTCCCAGCGGCAGGCCTCGGCGTGCACCTGCTCCCACTCCAGACCGATCACGTCGACGAGCAGGCACTCCGCGAGCCGGTGCTTGCGCATCACGCGGGTGGCGAGGCGCCGGCCCTCCTCGGTGAGCTCCAGGTGCCGGTCGCTGGCCACGGCCACCAGGCCGTCGCGCTCCATCCGCGCCACCGTCTGGCTGACCGTCGGTCCGCTCTGGTCGAGCCGCTCGGCGATCCGGGCGCGCATGGGGACCACACCTTCCTCCTCCAGCTCGAGGATGGTGCGGAGATACATCTCCGTGGTGTCGATCAGTCCGGACATACGTGCCCCTTGATTGCTCTGCCGGGAACTGGACCGCTCTCCGGCGCGTGCGCTGGCCCTGGACCCAATTCTGACGCATCGCGCTGACAACCGTGCCGCGCCGGGAGAACCGCGTACCGGCCGGCGCCCCCGCGCCCGCCCCGGCGCCGGGTGCGGGGGCCGTATTGACAGGGCACTGGTCCAGACCGCAACGTGATCCGCGACACGACGGGAGCGGTCCTGCCGGGCCTCCGGTCCACCCGGTCCCCGGCGGCCGCCGCACCGGCCGTGCCGCCACCGACGCGAATCGAAGGGGCTTCGCCGATGAGCGAGAGCAAGCTGGCCGGGCAGTTCTTCGACGCCGCCATCGGCCTGCTGCAGCGGGTGCGGGACGAGGAGGCCGACGCCGTCGCCGCGGCCGGCACGCTCGTCGCCGACACCGTCGCCGCGGGAGGCCGGCTGTTCGCCTTCGGCGCCGGGCACTCCTCGCTCGCCGCGCAGGACGTCGTCTACCGCGCGGGCGGTCTCGCCCTGATGAACCTGCTGGCGGTGCCCGGGGTCGTCGGGGTCGACGTCATGCCCGCCACGCTCGGTTCCGCGCTGGAGCGGGTCGACGGCCTCGCGAGCGCCGTCCTGGACTCCAGCCCGGCGCGCTCCGGCGACCTCCTGGTGATCGTCTCCCTGTCCGGACGCAACGCGCTCCCCGTCGAGATGGCGATGAACGCCCGCGCCCTCGGCCTCAAGGTCGTCGGCGTCACGTCGGTCGCCTACGCCTCCGAGACCAGGTCGCGGCACGTCTCGGGGACGTACCTCAAGGACCACTGCGACATCGTGCTCGACTCGAAGATCGCGGTCGGCGACGCGGAGCTGACGGTGGACGCCATCCCGGCGCCCTTCGCCCCCGCCTCGACGGTGGTCACCTCCGCGCTGCTCCAGGCGGTGATGGCGACGGCGGCCGGCGCCCTGGCCGAGCGCGGCATCGAACCCCCGCTGCTCCGCTCGGGCAACGTCGACGGCGGCCACGAGTGGAACGGCCGCGTGCTGAGCGAGTACGGGGACCGGATCTTCTACCGGCACTGAGGGGCGGCCGCCGGACGGCTCCGGGCCGGACCCGGCCTACGGGGCGTCCAGCAGGTCCGCGAGGTCCAGCAGCGCGGCGATGCGGACGGCCACGTCCTCGGCGTACGTCGCGTCGGCGCGCTCGAACTGGCTGCGCCCGGCGCCCCGCAGGAACGTGACGACGCCCAGCGTGCGGCCCCGGCTGCGCAGCACCGCGCATAGGGCGTGGACGGCGTCCGCGGGCCACTGCCGGCCCACGGCCCAGTCGCGGGCCTTCTCCGGTGCGGCGGCCCCGGCGCTGGCCCGCACGGACCCGGAGCGCTCCACGCACTGCAGCGCCGGATGACTCTCCGCGTACCGGACGGGGATGCCGGCCTTCCCGGCGGGCAGGCTCGGCCCGGGCGCCCCGGAGGGCGTCGCCGCGTCCCGCACGAGCCGCACCGGACCCTCGCCGTCGGCCACCGGTCCGCCGGCGACCCGGTCGATGAGCGCGTGGTCGGCGAACCCGGCGAGGGCGAAGTCCAGATGGACGGTGGCCGCCTCGGCGGGGTCCTCGCACTCCGCGGCGGCCCGCCCGGCCCGGTGCAGCTGGTTGGCGCGGAACCGCAACTGGGCGGCCTCCTGCTCCGTCTGCTTGGCCTCGGTGACGTCCTGGAAGAGCCAGCCGACCCCGAGCGGGACGGGCTCCTCGGTGAGCGGCGAGGCGAGCCGCAGGAACCCGCTGCGCCAGCAGCGCCGCTTCTCGCCCTCCGCGGTCCGCACGCTCACCCACATCTCGGCGGGCGCGGGCGGGGCGCCCTCCGCGAGCACGTGCGTCAGCGCGCTCTCCAGCTCCTCGACGCCCTGGGCGAGCAGTTCCCCGAGGGGCCGGCCGAGGACGGAGGTGCGCCCGATGCCGAGGGCCCGGGCGGCGTGGGAGTTGACCACGGCGGGACGCAGGTCGGCGTCCACGAGCACGACACCCCAGCTGGCGTCGTCGAAGAGGGCCTCGCTCAGCGCGATGGAGCGCTCCAGGTCGATCTGGGTGTGCACCTCGCTGAAGGCGCAGTAGACGCCGGCGGGCTTGCCGTCGGGCCCGCGGACGGCCGCGGACTGCGTTCGTACGAGGACCCGGCCGCCGTCCTTGGTGACCAGGGCGAACTCGTGGACCTGGCGGCCCGGGGCCTCCATCGCGGACATCAGCCGTTCCTCGACCTCCGCCGCGTCCGCGGTCCGCACGGCCCAGCCGGCGAACCCGCGACGGCCGACGGCCTCGGCCGCGGTCCAGCCGAGGATGCGCTCGGCCTCGCGGTTCCAGTGCGTGACGACGCCGTCGGCGTCGAAGGCGCACAGCGCCGCGTCCATCCCGTCCAGCAGCGCGGCAAGAAGGTCCGAACCGTCGTGCTCGGGCTCCTCCGGCCCCAGCTCGTCGGTGGTCCCACTACGCCGGGAAGCACTCACCTGAACCCCCTGCAGGCTGCGTCCGCACGTACGGCGCGTCGGTTCGCTCACTCGTCATCATTCAACTGGAACGTGACTCAGCCCACATCACGTTCCCCGAAGTTCGGACGAAATCGTTGTAGGGCGAATCTCCGTCTCCCTGGTCCTCGGCGGCACCGTGCCGGCCGCTTTCCATGGTCCCTCGCGTTCCCCCGATGCCCAACCGCAGGCGTGGTGAAAAAAAGCGGTTGAACCCCGTCCGGCGGGTTTCTAGGCTGGAGCCACGCTGAGAAAGGAGGTGATCCGGCAGATGTATGGAACCCGGACGAGCGAGGTGGCTGCGGGCTAGCGGCCCGCCACCCCATGCAGTGCGGTGCCGGACCAGCGCGTGAACTCAGCGTGCAGCCGGCCGAATTTCCACGCAGTCACCCGACCCGCGGGCTCGCCGGTACGTCCGGCCGGCCTCCTCGCCAGGCGCGAGGGGACCAGAGCCCGCGGGTCGCCTGCGTGTACGGGTCCGGGTGCCGCGCGACGGGACGGCCGGAGTGAGCCGCGTGTACGCGGTCCGGGCGCCTCGCGACCGGACGGCGGGAGTGACCCGCGTCACGTCCGGACCGGGCCGCGCGCAGTACGCTGGGCCCATGGTTCCGCTCGTACGACGCCGCCACGTGGACTACGTCCGCGTCACGAGCACGGGCTGTCGACGGTCCTTCTGACCCCGGCCCCGCGTCGTTCCCCGGTTCGCTTCCCGGGACCGCGCGCCTCTTCTCCTCCTCGCCCACCCGGCACCCGCGGTCCCGCCACACCCCCGGCGGTGCCCGGGGACCCGTAGACCCCTGCGGACATCCCATGACGAACGCCGCGACGAACCCGTCGTACCAGCAGCTCCCGATCATCGATCTCTCGGCCGCCGGCCGCGGCCCCCAGGCCCGTGCGCTGCTCCACGCGCAGCTGCACAGCGCCGCCCACGACGTGGGCTTCTTCCAGCTCGTCGGGCACGGGGTGACGGAGGCCGAGACCGCCGCGCTGCTCGGCGCCATGCGCCGGTTCTTCGCCCTCCCGGAGGCCGACCGGCTGGCCCTCGACAACGTCAACTCGCCCCACTTCCGGGGCTACACCCGCACCGGGGACGAGCGGACGGGCGGCAGCCGTGACTGGCGCGACCAGCTCGACATCGGGTCCGAGCGGCCCGCCCGCGCGCCCGGGCCGGGCGAGCCCGCCTACTGGTGGCTGGAGGGCCCCAACCAGTGGCCGGCCGCGCTGCCCGAACTGCGCACCGCGGCGCTCGCCTGGATCGACCGGCTCTCGTCCGTCGCGGCGCGGCTCCTGCGCGAGCTGCTGACCGCCATCGGGGCGCCCGGCGACTTCTACGACCCCGTCTTCGGGGAGCGGGCCCATCCGCACCTGAAGCTCGTGCGGTACCCGGGCAGTGCGGGCGACGGCGCCGGCCAGGGGGTCGGCGCGCACAAGGACTACGGGTTCCTCACCCTGCTGCTCCAGGACGAGGTGGGCGGGCTCCAGGTGCAGCGCGGGGACGGGCTGTTCCACGACGTGCCGCCGATCCCGGGAGCCTTCGTCGTCAACCTCGGGGAGCTGCTGGAGGTGGCGACGAACGGGTACCTGGTGGCGACGAACCACCGGGTGGTGAGCCCGCCCGGGGCCACCGAGCGGTTCTCCGTGCCGTTCTTCTACAACCCGCGGCTGGACGCGCGGGTGGAGCCGCTGCCGTTCCCGCACGCGTCCGCCGCGCCGGGCGTCACGAGCGACCCGGCCAACCCGCTCTTCGCGGAGTACGGGCGCAACGAGCTGAAGGGCAAGCTCCGGGCGCATCCGCTGGTCGCCGCCCGCCACCACGCGGACCTGCTGGTGCCCGCGTGACGGCGGCCGGCGTCCACGGCCCCGGTCAGGACCCGATGTCCCCGTAGCCGGCGATCTCCTGCGGGCCGCGCGAGCCGGGGCCCACGTAGCGCGCCGACGGGCGGACGAGGCGTCCGGTGCGCTTCTGCTCCAGGATGTGCGCCGACCAGCCCGCGGTGCGGGCGCACGTGAACATCGAGGTGAACATGTGCGCCGGCACCTCGGCGAAGTCCAGGACGATGGCCGCCCAGAACTCGACGTTGGTGGCCAGCACCCGGTCGGGGCGGCGGGCGTGCAGCTCGGCGAGGGCGGCCTTCTCCAGGGCCTCGGCGATCTCGAAGCGGGGGGCGCCCAGTTCGCGGGCGGTGCGGCGCAGGACGCGGGCGCGGGGGTCCTCGGCGCGGTAGACGCGGTGGCCGAAGCCCATCAGGCGCTCGCCCTTGTCGAGGGACCGCTTGACGAAGGCCTCGGCGTCGCCGGTGCGCTCGATCTCCTCGATCATGCCGAGGACGCGGGAGGGGGCGCCGCCGTGCAGCGGTCCCGACATCGCGCCGACCGCGCCGGAGAGCGCCGCGGCGACGTCCGCGCCGGTGGAGGCGATGACGCGGGCGGTGAAGGTGGAGGCGTTCATGCCGTGCTCGGCGGCGGAGGTCCAGTAGGCGTCGACGGCGGCCACGTGCTTGGGGTCGGGCTCGCCGCGCCAGCGGATCATGAACCGCTCGACCACGGACCCGGCCTTGTCGATCTCGCTCTGCGGAACCATCGGCAGGCCCTGGCCGCGGGCGGACTGGGCGACGTACGACAGGGCCATCACGGCGGCCCGCGCGAGGTCGTCGCGGGCCTGCCGCTCGTCGATGTCCAGGAGCGGTTTGAGGCCCCAGACGGGGGCGAGCATGGCGAGCGCGGACTGCACGTCGACGCGGATGTCGCCGGAGTGGACGGGGATCGGGAAGGGCTCGGCGGGCGGCAGTCCGGGGTTGAAGGCGCCGTCGACGAGGAGGCCCCAGACGTTCCCGAAGGAGACGTGCCCGACCAGGTCCTCGATGTCGACGCCCCGGTACCGGAGTGCGCCGCCCTCCTTGTCCGGTTCGGCGATCTCCGTCTCGAAAGCGACGACTCCCTCGAGCCCGGGTACGAAGTCGGACATCAGGCGGCTCCTCGTGATGGGTGCGACAGACGGTGTGCGGGGTTCGGCGACCGGGTGCCGGACGGCGGGGTGCGTCCGGTCCGGTTCCACGTCCGTGTACCGAAGACTCGTGCAGGACTGCCCGAAAGTCTGCGGCGGCTCGCGGTCCGAAGCGGTCACCCCGGTGATGCCCCGTGCGGTCGGCGGTCATCCAACCGGAACGGCAGCAGCACGATATCCCCGGGTGCCACCTTTGGGGAGGGTGTGCGGCACTCAGTGCCACACAGTGACGAAGCGCACCCCGCCGTGAGCGCGGGCGCATACGGCAGGATGGCCGCGTGACCGACCGCCTCCCGGATGAATCCGCCGCCGAGCCCCTCGTCCAGCGCGCGGCACGGGCCGCCGAGCCCGTCGCCGGGGACCCGGCCCCCGACCCGGCCGCGATGCGCGCGCACTACCGCGCGGAGGGCCTCGCCGAGCCGGACCTCGCGCCCCACCCGATGGACCAGTTCGCCCGCTGGTTCGGGCAGGCGGCCCAGGCCGCCGTCCAGGGCATGGTGTACGAGCCGAACGCGATGGTCGTCTCCACGGCCGACGCGGAGGGCCGCCCCAGTTCGCGCACGGTGCTGCTGAAGCAGTACGACGAGCAGGGCTTCGTCTTCTACACCAACTACGACTCCCGCAAGGCGCGCGAGCTGGCCGAGAACCCCTACGTCTCGCTGCTGTTCCCCTGGCATCCGATGGCCCGCCAGGTGATCGTGCGGGGCGTGGCGCGGCGCACCGGGCGCGACGAGACGGCGGCGTACTTCCGCACCCGCCCGCACGGCTCCCAGCTCGGCGCCTGGGCCAGCGCGCAGTCCTCGGTGATCGCCTCGCGGGAGGAACTCGACGCCTCGTACGAGGAGTTGAGCGCCCGCTATCCGGAGGGCGAGCGGGTGCCGGTGCCACCGCACTGGGGCGGTTTCCGGGTCGCCCCGCAGTCGGTGGAGTTCTGGCAGGGCCGGGAGAACCGGCTGCACGACCGGCTGCGGTACGTGGCGGAGCCGGACGGCGGCTGGCGGGTGGAGCGGCTCAGCCCGTGACCCGGCCCGGGCGGGGCGGGGCCGTCCGCGCCGTCAGCCGAGTGCCTCGTCGAGGAGCGCCGCCCACTGCGCGACGACCCGCTCGCGGCGCGCTCCGTCGTCCGTGAGCAGGTTCGCGAGGCCCAGTCCGCGGGCCATGTCGAGCAGTCCCTGGACGGTCTCGCGGACGCCGGGGCGGGACTCGTCCGCGCCGAGCAGGTCGACGGCGATGCGGTGGGTCTCGCGGCCGACGCGGCCCTCCAGCTCGGTGACGCGGGGGCGCAGCTGCTCCTCGTCGGAGGCGGCGACCCACAGGTGCAGGGCGGCGCGGAAGAGGGGGCCGGTGTAGAGGTCGACGAGGGCCGAGACGACGGCACGGCGGTCGGCGGCGCCCTCCGGGAAGAGGGCGCGCAGAGCCGTGGAGCGCTCCTCGGCGACGTACTCGACGGCGGCGGTGAACAGGTCCTCGCGGGTGGGGAAGTGGTGCTGGGCCGCGCCGCGGGAGACACCGGCGCGCTCGGCGACGACGGAGACCGTGGAGCCCGCCCAGCCGCGTTCGGCGAGGCAGGCCACGGCGGCCGCCAGGAGCCGCTGCCGGGTGGCGCGGCTGCGGTCCTGCTTGGGGGCGCGGTCGACGCCGGTCGCGGTCACGGCGCCCGCCTCGGGGCGCGGTCGGCGCCGGTCGTCGCGGTCACAGCACCCATGCGGGATCCCGTCGTTCCAGAAAGGCCGTCATCCCCTCGCGGGCGCCGGCGGAGGCGAACAGCCGTGCCGAGAGCGCGGTGAGCGCGGCGGTGTCCCGGTCGAAGGTCTCCAGCACCCTAGCCGTGAGCAGCCGTTTCGTCTCGGCCAGGGCCTCGGGCGACGCCCTGCGCAGACCGTCCAGGATCGGTGCGAGGGCCTCGTCGACGTCCTGCGCGGCCTCCGTGAGCAGGCCGCCGCGCGCCGCCTCGGCCGCGCCGAACCGCTCGCCGGTGAGGTAGTGGCGGGCGGCGGCGCGCGGGTCCAGGCGGGGCAGCAGCGGCATGGAGATGACGGCGGGCGCGACCCCGATGCGCACCTCCGAGAAGGCGAAGCTCGCCTCGGGTCCGGCGACCGCGATGTCGCAGGCGCCCACCAGGCCGAGCCCGCCGGCGCGTACGTGGCCGGTGACGCGGGCGACGACGGGCCTGGGCAGCTCCACGATCCGCCGCAGCAGCGCGACGAACGCGGCGGGGTCCGGCGGCTGCCTGAGGTCGGCGCCGGCGCTGAAGGTGTTCCCGGTGTGGGTGAGGACGACGGCCCGTACGGCGGGGTCCTCGCCGCAGGCGGTCAGGGCGTCGGCGAGGCCGGCGACCAGGGCGGCGGACAGCGCGTTGCGGTTGCCCGGCGAGTCCAGGGCGAGGGTCGCGACGCCCCGCTCGTCGGTGCGGACGACCGGCGTCACGACTCTCCCCGCATCGCCCGCAGTTCCCGGCGCAGGATCTTGCCGGAGGCGGCCCGCGGCACGGCCTCGACGAAGGTCACCCCGCGCACCCGCTTGTAGGGGGCGACGCGCTCGGCGACGTACATCATGACCTCGCCCGCGGAGAGGTCCGCGGCGGTGGGCTGGCGCACCACGTGAGCGTGCGGGACCTCGTTGTGGTCGTCGTCGTAGACCCCGATGACGGCGGCGTCGGCTATGCCGGGGTGGGTCAGCAGCAGCGCCTCCAGTTCGGCGGGGGCGACCTGGAAGCCCTTGTACTTGATGAGTTCCTTGACCCGGTCCACGACGAACAGCCAGCCGTCGCCGTCCACGCGGCCCACGTCGCCGGTGTGCAGCCAGCCGTCCGCGTCGATCATCGCGGCGGTGGCGTCGGGTTGACCGAGGTAGCCCTTCATCACCTGGGGGCCGCGGATGGCGATCTCGCCCGCTTCGCCGACGCCGAGGTCCTTGCCCGGGTCGTCCAGGGACAGGATCCGCATCTCGGTGCCGGCGATGAGCTTGCCGACCGTCCCCGGGGGCGGGTCAGCGGCGTCCAGGGGGACGACGTGGGTGCCGGGCGACAGCTCCGTCATGCCGTAGGCCTGGCCGACCGGCGGGAGTCCGAGGCGCCGGGAGCAGGCGGCCGCGAGGGCGGCGTCCAGGGGCGCCGCCGAGCAGATGACGTAGCGCAGCGACGACAGGTCGTACCGGGCGACCGCCGGGTGCTTGGCCAGGGCGAGGACGATCGGCGGGGCCACGTACAGGCCGGTGATGCGGTGCTCCTGGATGGCCGCGAGGAAGGTGTCGAGCTCGAAGCGGGGCAGCACGACGACGGTGGCGCCCTGCCGCAGCGGCGCGTTCATGAGCGCGGTCAGCCCGTAGATGTGGAAGAACGGCAGCACGGCGAGGATGCGGTCGCCGGGGCCCATCGGCAGGGTCGGCGCGAGCTGCGCGAGGTTGGTGGCGATGGACCGGTGGGTGAGCATCACGCCCTTGGGGACGCCGGTGGTGCCCGAGGAGTACGGGAGCGCCGCGACGTCCTCGGCCGGGTCGATGCCGATCCGTGGTTCCGGCGCGGCGGTGCCGAGCATGTCGATCAGCGAGCGGTGGCCGGGCGCGCTGTCGCAGACGAAGATCTCGCGCACCCCGCCCGCCTCCGCGGCCGCCGCGCGGGCCGTCTCCAGGAGGGGCGACACGGTGACGATCCAGCGGGCCCCGCAGTCCCGCAGCTGCTTGGCGAACTCCCCCGCCGTGGCGAGCGGGTGGACGGTGGTGACCGAGGCGCCGGCGCGCGTGGCGGCGTAGAAGGCGGTCGGGAAGGCGACGGTGTTCGGGCTGTGCAGGGCCAGCACGTCGCCCTTGGTGACGCCCGCCTCGGCGAACGCCGCGGCGAGCCTGCGGTGGAGGCGGTCGACCTGCTCGTAGGTGAGGGTGGTGCCGTCCACGCCGTCGACGAGTGCGGGGGTGTCACCGCGCTCGGCGGCCCGGCCCAGTACGGCGTCGTGGATGGGGAGTTCGACGGCCGGGACGTCTGCGTACTCGCTGCGGAACATGGTTCCTCCTAGTACGACTTGGGCAGGCCGAGGGTCTGGTGCGAGACGTAGTTCAGGATCATCTCCCTGCTGACCGGCGCGATACGTGCCACGCGTGAGGCCGTGATGAGCGAGGCGAGGCCGAACTCGCGTGTGAGGCCGTTGCCGCCGAGGGTGTGCACGGCCTGGTCGACGGCCTTCACACACGCTTCGGCCGCCGCGTACTTGGCCATGTTGGCGGCCTCCCCGGCGCCGATGTCGTCCCCGGCGTCGTACAGCCGGGCCGCCTTCTGCATCATCAGGCGGGCGAGCTCGATCTCGATGTGGGCCTGCGCGAGGGGGTGGGCGACGGCCTGGTGGGCGCCGATGGGCTGCTTCCAGACGGTGCGCTCGCGGGCGTACTCGACGGCCCGGGTCAGCGCGAAGCGGCCCATGCCGAGCGCGAAGGCGGCCGTCATGACGCGTTCGGGGTTGAGCCCGGCGAAGAGCTGGAGCAGCCCGGCGTCCTCATCGCCGACCAGCGCCTCGGCCGGCAGCCGCACGTCGTCGAGGGTCAGCTCGAACTGCTTCTCCGCGCTCTGGAGTTCCATGTCGATGCGCCGCCGCCCGAAGCCCTCGGCGTCCCGCGGGACGATGAACAGGCAGGGCTTGAGGCGGCCGGTGCGGGAGTCCTCGGTGCGCCCGACGATGAGCGTGGCGTCGGCGATGTCGACGCCGGAGATGAACACCTTGCGGCCGGTCAGGAGCCAGTCGGCACCGTCCCGGCGGGCGGTGGTGGTGATCCG
The DNA here is from genome assembly GCF_053611025.1 of Streptomyces sp. NPDC054842. Taxonomy (NCBI): domain Bacteria; kingdom Bacillati; phylum Actinomycetota; class Actinomycetes; order Kitasatosporales; family Streptomycetaceae; genus Streptomyces; species Streptomyces sp. NPDC054842. The sequence continues at coordinate 51,747 of NZ_JBSGZN010000001.1, read as the reverse complement.
GTGCGAGTTGGAGCCGGCGTCGGGCTCGGTGATGCCGAACGCCATCGTGCGGGTGCCGTCCGCCAGGCCGGGGAGCCATTCCCGCTTCTGCGCGTCGGTGCCGAAGCGGGCGATCACCGTGCCGCAGATGGCGGGCGAGACGACCAGCATCAGCAACGGGCAGCCCGCCGCGCCGAGTTCTTCCAGGACGATGGAGAGTTCGGCCATGCCGCCCCCTCCGCCGCCGTACTCCTCGGGGAGGTTGACGCCGAGGTAGCCGAGTTTGCCCGCCTCGGCCCAGAGTTCGACGGGGTGGTTCCCCTCGGCGAGGGTGCGGGTGAGGTACGCGCGGCCGTAGCGCCTCCCGAGGGCGGCGACGGCGGAGCGCAGGGCACGGTGCTCATCGGTTTCGAGGGTGACGCTCATGCGGTCTGTTCCTCCTGGACGACGGCGAGCAGGGCGCCGACCTCGACCTGGCGGCCGGGGACGGCGTGCAGGGCGGTGAGCGTGCCCGAGACGGGTGCCGAGACGCGGTGCTCCATCTTCATCGCCTCCAGCCACAGCAGCGGCTGTCCGGCCTCGACGGCGGAGCCCTCCGCGAGGCCCTCGGCCACGCGGACGACGGTCCCGGGCATCGGGGCCAGCAGGGACCCGGGTGCGCGGTCCGCGACCGGGTCGGGGAAGCGGGGCAGGGCGGTGAGCGCGGTGGCGCCGACGTGGACGCGGTCGCCGTACCGGGCGACGGGGAACTTGCGCCGTACGCCGTCGATCTCCAGGACGACGAGGGCGGCGTCGGCGTGGACGACGCGCACGCCCTCGGCGGTCAGGCCGTCGCGGGTGTGCCGGTAGCGGACCTCGTGCTCGGCGCCCTCCATGAGGTACCGCCTGGTCTGCGGCTGCGAGGGGAGGTTGCGCCAGCCGCCGAAGCGGGAGCGGCCGTGGGCGTCGGCGAGCGCGGCGGCCAGCGGCGCGTACGGGTCCGGGACGGCCGCGGTGAGGCCGTCGAGGTGCCGCCCGAAGAACCCGGTGTCCATGCGCGCGCCGGTGAACTCGGGGTGCCGCAGGGACCGGACGAGCAGGTCGCGGTTGGTGACCGGGCCGTGCACCACGGCCCGTTCCAGCGCGCCGGCGAGCCTGCGGACCGCCTCCGCGCGGGTGGGCGCGTGGGCGATCACCTTGGCGAGCATCGAGTCGTAGTGGACGCCGATCGCGTCGCCGTCGGTGTAGCCGGTGTCCAGGCGGACGCCGTCCGGGACGGCGAGGCGGTGCAGGGTGCCGGTCTGCGGGGCCCAGTCGCGGGCCGGGTCCTCGGCGTAGAGGCGCGCCTCGACGGCGTGGCCGCGGGCGGCGGGCGGGTCGCCGTCCAGGGCGGCGCCCTCGGCGACCTGGATCTGCAGGGCGACCAGGTCGACGCCGAACACGGCCTCGGTCACCGGGTGTTCGACCTGGAGGCGGGTGTTCATCTCCAGGAAGTGCGCCCGGCCGTCCGCGACCAGGAACTCGACCGTGCCGGCGCCGGTGTAGTCGACCGCGCGGGCCGCGCGTACGGCCGACTCGTTTAGTTCGGAGACGAGTTCGGCGCTCAGCCCGGGAGCGGGGGCCTCCTCGACGACCTTCTGGTGGCGCCGCTGGAGGGAGCAGTCCCGGGTGCCCAGCGCCCACACCGTGCCGTGCGTGTCGGCCAGGATCTGCACCTCGACGTGGCGGCCGCCCTCCAGGTACGGCTCCACGAACACCTCGCCGTCCCCGAAGGCGCTCAGGGCCTCGGCGCGCGCGGCCGTCAGCTCGGCGTCCAGGTGCGCGAGTTCGCGGACGACGCGCATGCCGCGTCCGCCGCCGCCCGCCGCAGCCTTCACGAGCACCGGCAGGTCGTCCTCGGTGACCCGCTCCAGGGGTTCGAGGCCCATCAGCTTCCTGGCGCGCGTCTTGGACGCCATCGCCTCGATCGCCCCGGGCGGTGGGCCGATCCACACCAGACCCGCGCCGGTCACCGCCCGCGCGAAGTCCGCGTTCTCGGACAGGAAGCCGTATCCGGGGTGCACGGCGTCCGCACCGGCGTCCAGGGCGGCCTTCACGATCAGGTCGCCGCGCAGGTACGTGTCCGCGGGCGCCGCGCCCGGCAGCCGTACCGCGGCGTCCGCCACGCGTACGTGCAGGGCGTCCGCGTCGGCGTCGGAGTGCACCGCGACGGTCCGGACGCCCAGCTCCCGGCAGGTGCGGAAGACCCGGCAGGCGATCTCGCCGCGGTTGGCGACGAGGACTGAAGTGATCACTCGGGGGGACCTCACATCCGTCATGGCCGTCACATCCGGAAGACGCCGAAGCCGCCGCGCGCGCCCTCGTAGGGCGCCGTGTGGATCGCGGACAGGCACAGGCCGAGCACGGTGCGGGTGTCGCGTGGGTCGATGACCCCGTCGTCGTACAGCCGCCCGGACAGGAACATCGGCAGGGACTCCGACTCGATCTGCTGCTCCACCATCGCGCGCAGCGCCGCGTCCGCGTCGTCGTCGTACGGCTGCCCCTTCGCCGCCGCCGACTGCCGGGCGACGATCGACAGCACGCCGGCGAGCTGCTGGGGGCCCATGACGGCGGACTTGGCGCTGGGCCAGGCGAACAGGAAGCGCGGGTCGTACGCCCGCCCGCACATCCCGTAGTGCCCGGCCCCGTACGAGGCGCCCATCAGCACGGACAGGTGCGGGACGCGGCTGTTGGAGACGGCGTTGATCATCATCGCGCCGTGCTTGATGATGCCGCCCTGCTCGTACTCCTTGCCGACCATGTAGCCGGTGGTGTTGTGCAGGAACAGCAGCGGGATGTCGCGCTGGTTGGCGAGCTGGATGAACTGGGCGGCCTTCTGCGACTCGGCGCTGAACAGCACTCCCTGGGCGTTGGCCAGCACCCCGACGGGATAGCCGTGCAGGCTCGCCCAGCCGGTCGTCAGGCTGGTCCCGTACAGCGGCTTGAACTCGTCGAAGTCGGAGCCGTCGACGACACGGGCGATGACCTCGCGCGGGTCGAAGGGGTGCCTGAGGTCGCCGGGGACGATGCCGAGCAGCTCCTCCGGGTCGTACTTCGGCGGGGCGGCCGGGCCCGGATCGGGGTACGCCTTGCGGTGGTTGAGGCGGGCGACCACGCGCCGGGCCTGCCGCAGCGCGTCCCGCTCGTCGACGGCGAAGTGGTCCGCGAGGCCGGACACGCGCGCGTGCATCTCGGCGCCCCCGAGCGACTCGTCGTCGCTCTCCTCGCCGGTGGCCATCTTGACCAGGGGCGGCCCGCCGAGGAACACCTTCGCCCGCTCCTTGACCATGATCACGTGGTCGGACATGCCCGGGACGTACGCGCCGCCCGCGGTGGAGTTGCCGAAGACGACGGCGACCGTCGGGATGCCGGCCGCGGAGAGCCGCGTGAGGTCGCGGAAGATCGCACCTCCGGGGATGAAGATCTCCTTCTGCGACGGCAGGTCGGCGCCGCCGGACTCCACCAGGCTGACGCAGGGCAGCCGGTTGGCGAGCGCGATGTCGTTCGCCCGCAGCGCCTTCTTCAGGCTCCACGGGTTGCTGGCCCCGCCGCGCACGGTCGGGTCGTTCGCGGTGATCAGGCACTCGACGCCCTCGACGACCCCGATCCCGGTGACGAGCGAGGCGCCCACCGCGTAGTCGCTGCCCCAGGCCGCCAGCGGCGACAGCTCCAGGAACGGCGTGTCCGGGTCGATCAGCAGCTCGATGCGCTCCCGGGCGAGCAGCTTGCCGCGTCCCCGGTGCCGGGCCACGTACTTCTCGCCGCCGCCCGCGAGGGCCTTGGCGTGCTCGGTGTCCAGTGCGGCGAGCCGGGCGAGCATGGCCGCGCGGTTCGCCCGGTGGTCGGGGTCGGTGCTGTCCAGGGCGGACGGGATGACCGTCACAGCAGGGCCTCCGGTATGTCCAGGTGGCGGGCGCGCAGCCATTCGCCGAGGCCCTTGGCCTGCGGGTCGAAGCGGGCCTGCGAGGCGACGCCCTCGCCGAGGATCCCCTCGACGACGAAGTTGAGGGCGCGCAGGTTCGGCAGTACGTGGCGTACGACGGTCAACGGCGCTGTCTCCGGCAGGAGTGCGCGCAGCCGGCCGGCGGTGAGGGTGTGCGCGAGCCACGGCCAGGCGGCCTCGTCGCGCGCCCACACCCCGATGTTGGCGTGCGCCCCCTTGTCCCCGCTGCGGGCTCCGGCGACCAGGCCGAGCGGGGCGCGGCGGCTCGGGGCGCCCGCCGGGGGCGGGTCCGGCAGGGGCGGCTCGGGCGGTGTCTCCAGGGGGCGGGTGGCCGCGGGCGGCGCCACCGGGATCCGGCGTCCGTCGTCGAGGACGGCCACGTGGTCCACGGCCGCCCGGTCGACGTACACGTCCTCGAAGACCCCGTACGGCGCGCCCTTTCCCGGCGGGGCCAGGACGTGGAAGCCGGGGTAGCTGGCCAGTGCCAGTTCCACGGCCGCCGCGCCGAGCGTCCGTCCCACGGCGTCCTGTCCCGGGTCCCGTACGACGAGCCGGAGCAGGGCGCTCGCGGTCTCCTCGGTCGCCGCGTCGGGGCGGTCGGTCCGGGCCAGGTCCCAGCGGACCTCGGCGGGACGGGACTTCGCGGCGTCCAGCGCGGCCTCCAGCTGGTCCCGGACGAGCGCCGCCTTCCGCTCGACGTCGAGGCCGGTCAGCACGAACACCACCTCGTTGCGGAACCCGCCGAGCCGGTTCAGTCCGACCTTGAGATCGGGCGGCGGCGCCTCTCCGCGCACGCCGTCGATCCGCACCCGGTCCGGGCCGTCCTGGGTCAGCCGGACGGTGTCGAGCCGGGCGGTGACGTCGGGTCCCGCGTACCGGGCGCCGGAGGTCTCGTAGAGCAGCTGCGCGGTGACCGTGCCGACGTCCACGACCCCGCCGGTGCCGTCGTGCTTGGTGATCACGGCGGTGCCGTCCGCGTGCAGCTCGGCGAGCGGGAAGCCGGGGTGGCGGAGCTCGGCCGGGTCGTGGTCGGTGAAGAACGCGTAGTTGCCGCCGGTCGCCTGCGCGCCGCACTCCAGGACGTGCCCGGCGACGACGGCGCCCGCGAGCCGGTCGTGGTCGTCCTGCGCCCATCCGAAGTGCGCGACGGCGGGCCCGGTGACGAGCGCCGCGTCGGTCACCCGGCCGGTGACCACGACGTCGGCGCCCTCGCGCAGGCAGACGGCGATCCCGGCGCCGCCGAGGTAGGCGTGCGCGGCCAGGCTCCCCGGGTGGCTCGCGGCGAGGTCGTCGCCCTCGACGTGCGCGACCCGGACGGGGACGCCGAGCCGCGCGGCCAGCTCCCGTACGGCGGAGGCGAGCCCGGCCGGGTTCAGGCCGCCCGCGTTGGCGACGATCCGTACGCCCTTGTCGTGCGCCAGTCCCAGGCACTCCTCCAGCTGCCGCAGGAACGTCCTGGCGTACCCGAGCGAGGGGTCGCGCAGCCGGTCGCGGCCCAGGATGAGCATGGTCAGCTCGGCGAGGTAGTCGCCGGTCAGGACGTCCAGCGGGCCGCCGGTGAGCATCTCGCGCAGGGCGCCGAAGCGGTCGCCGTAGAAGCCGGAGGCGTTGCCGATCCGCAGGGGGGCGGGCGGTGCGGTCACGGGGTCGCGCCCCTGGCCGGGCGTCCGCCGCCGGGCGGTCCCGCGAAGGCCTGCGCGATGTCGAGCCAGCGCTCGGCGTCGGCGCCCTCGGCGCGTACGGCGAGGTCGGCGCGGTGGGCCCGCTGGGTCACCAGCAGGCAGAAGTCGAGCGCGGGCCCGGTCACCCGCTGGCGGGCGTCCTGCGGCCCGTACGTCCACAGCTCCCCGGACGGCGCGACGACCTCGACGCGGAACTCCTCAGGCGGCACGGCCAGTCCGCGGACCCCGAAGGCGAAGTCCCGCGCCCGCACGCCGATCCGGACCACGTGACGCAGCCGGTCCGTGGGGGCGCGGACCACGCCCAGCGCGTCCGCGACGTCCTGTCCGTGCGCCCAGGTCTCCATGAGGCGGCCGGTGGCCATGGACGCGGCCGACATCGGGGGCCCGTACCAGGGGAAGCGGGTGCCGGCGGGCGCCGCGCGCAGCGCCTCTTCGAGCGCCGCGCGTCCTTGCCGCCACTGGGCGAGCAGCCGGCCGGGCGGCAGTGCGGCTCCCGCGTCCGCGCCCTCGTCCACGAAGCCGGCGGGGGCGGCCAGCGCCTTCTCGACCTCGGCCGCGAAGGCCGTCGCGTCGGTCACGGCCAGCAGGGCGGAGTGGTCCGTCCAGGAGAGATGCGCGATCTGGTGGGCGACGCTCCAGCCGGCGGCGGGCGTGGCCAGGGCCCACTGGCCCGCGTCCAACTCCCCCACCAGCCGGTCGAGTTCCTCGCTCTCCCGGTGCAGATCGTCAATCACGGACGACGGATCGGACACGATGCGCTCCCCTCGGGGACGACGGCGTGCAGGGAGCATGGCAGCGGCGCCAGAAACAATCAAGCGTGCTTGCATTAATTCATGCGGTGCGTGCGCGGCGGCGGCTCGGGAACGGTTGCGCCCCCGCCTCCCCTCCGTGGCGGGGAGGAGCGGCGGGGGCGCGGGCGTGCGGCGATTCAGGGCTCAGGGCCCAGGGCCCAGCGGCCACAGGGGGCGGTCAGGAATCCAGGCCCTTGGCCCTGCCCCGGCCCACCTGGGTCCGTACCGCGCCCATGCTCGCGGCGATGACGAGGGCGATGGCGAGTGTCTCGAAGAGGGAGAGCGCCTGGTCCAGGACGAGGAACCCGGCGGTGGCCGCGATGGCCGGTTCGAGGCTCATCAGGATCGCGAAGGTGGAGGCGGGCAGGCGGCGCAGCGCGAGCAGTTCGAGGGTGTACGGCAGGACGGAGGACAGCATCGCCACGGCCGCGCCCAGCGCGACGGTGGACGGCACCAGCAGGTCGGCGCCGGACTCGGCGACGCCCAGCGGCAGGAACAGCACCGCCGCGACGACCATGGCGAGCGCCAGCCCGTCGGCCTGCGGGAAGCGGCGGCCGGTGCGCGCGCTGAAGACGATGTACGCGGCCCACATGGCGCCCGCGCCCAGCGCGAAGGCGACGCCGACCGGGTCCAGGCTGGTGAAGCCTCCGCCGCCGAGCAGGAAGACGCCGGCGAGGGCGAGACCGGCCCAGACCAGGTTCACCGCGCGGCGGGAGGTGATCACGGACAGGGCGAGCGGGCCGAGCACCTCCAGGGTCACGGCGGGGCCGAGCGGGATGCGGGCGACCGACTGGTAGAACAGCCCGTTCATGGCGGCCATGGCGACGCCGAAGACCGCGACGGTGCCCCAGTCCGCGCGCGAGTGCCCGCGCAGTTTCGGCCGGCACACCGCGAGCAGCACGATCGCGGCCACGACCAGCCTCAGGGTCACGACACCGAGCGCGCCGACGCGCGGCATCAGGCTCACCGCGAGGGCGCCGCCGAACTGGACGGAGATCCCGCCCGCGAGGACCAGGCCGACGGGACCGAGGGCGCCGCGGCCCCGGCTGCCGCCCTCGGTCGCGGACCCGGCCGCCGCGGCCAGGGACGGCTCGCTCGCCGTCGCGGCTGCGGCGACCACGGGAGGCCGGTCGGCGCTGGGGAGAGTCACGGGGGCCGTCCAAGGGGGTCGATCGATGAGCGTGCATCACGCTGAACTTTCAAGTCCAGAGTAATGGACTCCGTCAGGGTTGTGAACCTCTTTTGCAGCTTACGACGCCCTGCGACACGTCACCTCCGTACAACGCGGAGGTGGCCACCGTCCAGGAGCCGGGACGGTCAGCGGCTGCCCGGGGGCGCCGGCACCGATGGACCGGCGGTCGGACGACCGGGGTGACCCCGCGGAAGCGGCACCACCGGAGACCGACCGTCGGACGGCCCCCCGGGGCGACGGCACCCGTGGGCCGGCGGGTCCAGTCCCGGCGGCCCGGCCCGGCCCCGGCCCGGCGTCCGGCGCGTCCCCCCGCGCGCACGTGAGCGGGCCCCGGGTGGCGCGTCCGGCGCGTCGGTCAGCGGGTCCCGGGTGGCGCCTCCGGCGAGTCGGTCAGCGGGTCATGGGTGGCGCCTCCGGCCGGTCGTCCGGGGTGTTCGGGTCGGCGTCCGGTGTGTCCGGTGCGGCGTCCGGGGTGTCCGGTGCGGCGTCCAGGGCCTCGGCCAGCACCTCCGCCAGGTGCCGGCCCCGGCGCCCCGCGAGCTGGTCGAGCTGGGTGCGGCAGGAGTAGCCGTCCGCGAGGACCACCGCGTCCTCGGGAGCCGACCGCACGGCGGGCAGCAGCCGCTCCTCCGCACAGGCCGCCGACACCTCGTAGTGGCCCTTCTCGAAGCCGAAGTTGCCGGCCAGGCCGCAGCAGCCGCCCGTCAGGGCGCCGGTCAGCCCGGCCGCCTCGCGCAGCCGCCGCTCCGCCGCGTCGCCCAGGACGGCGTGCTGGTGGCAGTGGGTCTGGCCGACGGCCGGACGGCCGACGCGGGGCGGGGTCCAGTGCGGCGCGTGCCGTTCCAGGGCCTCGGCGAAGGTGACCACGGCCGCCGCCAGCCGCGGGGCGCGGGGGTCGTCGTGCAGCAGCTCCGGCAAATCGGTGCGCAGGGCGGCGGCGCAGCTCGGTTCCAGGACGACGACGGGCAGCCCGCTGTCCAGGAGCGGCTCCATCAGGTCCAGGGTGTGGCGCTGCACCGCCCTGGCGCGGTCGAGCTGGCCGGTGGAGACGTAGGTCAGGCCGCAGCACACCCGTGCCCGGCGGCGCCCGGCGAGGGTGCCGGGGCGGATCGGCCCCCGTGTCGTCCCGTCCCCGACCGGTGACGCCTTCGGTCTGGACCCGGGCGGCAGCAGGACGGTGAGTCCGGCCGCCTCCAGGACGCGTACGGCGGCCCGGCCCACGGCGGGCGAGAGGTGCTCGGTGAAGGTGTCGGGCCACAGGACGACGGTGTCCCGCCCGGCGCCGGGCAGCGGCTCGCGCCCCCCACGGACGAGACGCCGCGCCCGGTCCCGGAGGCGGCGTGACCACCACCGGCTGAACGGCACGGGGGCCAGTCGCGGCAGCCGCCGTTCGGACGCGATGCCGGCGAGCCGCTTGGCCAGGGCCGCGAACGGGCGTACGGCGGCGAGGAAGTTGACCAGGCGGGCCGTGCGGGTCCGGGCGACGAGTTCCAGCCATACCGGCAGCCGGCCCATCGTGTAGTGCGCGGCGGGACGCCTGCGCCCCTCGTAGTGGTGGTGGAGGAACTCCGCCTTGTACGTGGCCATGTCGACGCCGACGGGGCAGTCGCTCCGGCATCCGCGGCAGGACAGGCAGAGGTCCAGCGCGTCCCTGACCTCCGTCGAGCGCCAGCCGTCCGTCACGACCTCGCCGGCCAGCATCTCGTGCAGCAGCCTGGCCCGCCCGCGCGTGGAGTGCTCCTCCTGGCCGGTCACCCGGTACGAGGGGCACATCACCCCCGGGCCGGGTTCCTGCGCGCGGCACTTGGCGACGCCCACGCAGCGCCGCACGGCCGCCCGGAAGTCTCCGCCGTCCGCCGGGTACCCGAAGGCCACGTCCACCGGCTCGCGCGGCAGCACCGCGAAGCGCAGGTTGCCGTCCAGCGGGCGGGGGCGCACCAGCATCCCCGGGTTGAGCAGGCCGTCCGGGTCCCAGACCGCCTTGGTCCGCTCGAACAGGGCGACCATCTCGTGGCCGTACATCCTGGGCAGCAGCTCCGCCCGCGCCTGCCCGTCCCCGTGCTCGCCCGACAGCGAGCCGCCGTGGGACACGACCAGCTCCGCCACCTCCTCGGAGAAGCGCCGGAAGCGGGCCACCCCGGCGCTCGTCAACAGGTCGAAGTCGACGCGGACGTGGATGCAGCCGTCGCCGAAGTGGCCGTAGGGCGTGCCCCGCAGACCGTGGGCCGCGAGCAGGCCGCGGAAGTCCCGCAGGTACGCGCCGAGCCGGGCCGGCGGCACCGCGCAGTCCTCCCAGCCGGGCCAGGCCTCGCCGCCGCCCGCCGTCCGGGTGGCCGTGCCGCTCGCGTCCTCACGGATGCGCCAGAGGGCGCGCTGCCCGGCCGGGTCGGTGACCACGAGGGCGTCCAGGACGTCCGCGGCCCGCACGATCGCGTCGGCGCGCGAGCGGGCCTCGCGCGGGTCGTCGCCGCCGGTCTCGACGAACAGCCAGGCCCCGCCGCGGGGCAGCCCCGCGGCGGACGGCACCAGGTCCGCCGCCATGCCCTCCACGGTCAGCGGCCCGTACGGCAGCAGGCCCGCGGCGGCCTCCGCGGCCGCGCTCTCGTCCGTGTACGCCAGGACGGCGAGGGCACGGAAGCGCGGGGCCTCCACCAGGCCGACGACCGCTTCCGTCAGGACGCCGAGCGTGCCCTCGGAGCCGCAGAAGGAGCGGGCGACGTCCGCGCCCCGCTCGGGGAGCAGCGCGTCCAGCGCGTAGCCGGAGATGCGGCGCGGCAGGTCCGGGAAGCCGGTGCGCAGCCGCGCCGGCTCCGCCTCCACGAGCGGGCGCAGTCCGTCGGGAGCGCCCGCCCAGTCCCCGGCGGGGCGCAGCGCCAGGCCGCGGGCCGTGAGGACGGACAGTTCGCGCACGTTGTCCGCCGTCGTGCCCCAGGCGACCGAGTGCGCGCCGCACGAGTTGTTCCCGATCATGCCGCCGAGCGTGCACCGGCTGTGGGTCGAGGGGTCCGGGCCGAAGCGGAGGCCGTGCGGGGCCGCCGCCGCCTGGAGCCGGTCGAGGACCAGGCCCGGCTGGACCACGGCCGTGCGGGCCCCGGGGTCCAGGGCGAGGAGGCGGTTCATGTGCCGGGTGAAGTCGAGGACGACGCCGGTGCCGGTCGCCTGCCCGGCGATCGACGTGCCGCCGCCCCGGGGCACGACGGGCACGCCGTGCGCCCGGCACACGGCCAGGGCCGCCGCCACGTCGTCGGCGTCCCTGGGGGCGACGACGCCGAGCGGTACGCGCCGGTAGTTGGACGCGTCCATCGTGTTCAGCGCGCGTGCCGTGGTGTCGAAGGAGACCTCGCCGCGCACGGCCGAGGCCAGCGCCTGCCGCAGTTCTCCGGGGTCCGCCGCGTCCGGTCCGCCGGGGCCGTCCGTCCCCGGTCCCGCGGGACCCTTCGCGCCCTGCCGCCCGAGCTCCGTCATGCCTCCAGGATGCCTCCGGACACGGCCGCCGGCCCGCCGCCGCGCGCCGTGGGGCCGCCCTCGCGCGCCGCGTGCCCGTACGCGCATGCCACGAACACGGCGAAATGCGGCCGGATTCCGAGACCAGAAACGGAACCTTCCCAATTCGATCACGAACTCTCATATAGTGACCGGCTGTTGGGCATCAGGTGTCGCTTCACGCGCAGAACAAGACTCTCGCCCAGAACACGACCGAGGCCCCGACCGAGGACACGATTCATGACCGCGCCCCTCCCCCCAGGCGATCGGCCCACCTTCCGCACGGTCGCGCCCGCCCCGCTGCTCACCGCCGCGCTGGCCGCCCTCGTGGTCGTCGGCTCGGTCGTCCTCGCCCCGCAGTCCGTGCGCGCGCCCCTCGCCTGGGGCGCCGGCGCGGGCGCCGTCCTGCTGTGCGCGGCCGTCACCGTGGCCACCCGCGCCGCGCAGACGGCCAAGGTGCTGCGCCGCCGGCTCGACGCCGTGACGGCGGACACCGGCCGGCTGCTGCACGAACGGGCCCGGCAGGCCGAGGAGTTCGCGCGGGAGCGCGGACGACTGGCCGGCGAACTCGCCCAGGACCGGGCCCGGCTCGCCGAGGACGCGGCACGCGAACGGGTACGCCTGACCGAGGAGTTCGCGCAGGAACGCGCGCGGCTCACCGAGGAGTCCGACCGCGAGCGCCGGCGGCTCACCGAGGACCGGGCCCGGCTCGCCGACGAGAACGCCCGGCTGGCGGAGCGCGCCCGGCAGGCCGAGAACGCCCGGGACGCCGCCGTCTCCGCCACCGCCAACGCGGCCGGGCGGATGCAGGCCCTGGCCACCGGCATGCTCGCCGACCTGCGGGCCATGGAGGAGCGGCACTCCGACGAGGAGGTCCTCACCGACCTGCTGCACCTCGACCACCGCACCGCGCAGGCGGGCCGTCTCGCCGACTCCGTCGCGGTCCTCGCGGGCGCCCGCTCCGGCCGCCGCTGGGCCCGCCCGATCCCGATGGAGTCCATCCTGCGCGGCGCGATGGGCCGCATCAGCGGCTACCAGCGCGTGCGCGTGCACTCCGCAAGCGAGGCCGCCGTCTCCGGGCACGCCGCCGAGGGCGTGATGCACGCGCTCGCCGAACTCCTCGACAACGCGGCCAACTTCTCGCCGCCGACCGCCGAGGTGCACGTCTACGTCGAAGAGGTGCCCGCCGGGGTCATCGTCTCCGTCGAGGACAGCGGCCTGGTGATGGGCGACGTCCAGCTGCGCCGCGCCGAGAGCGCCGTGTCCGGCGAGATCGCCGGACTGGGCGGGCTCACCGGCACCCGGCTCGGACTCGCGGTGGTCGGCCGGCTGGCCCGCAAGCACGGCCTCAAGGTGTCCTTCCGGCCGTCCGCGCGCGGCGGCACCGGCGTCCTGGTGCTCGTCCCCCAGGACCTCCTGACGCCCCAGGCGGCCCCCGCCGCCACCCGCCCCGCCCCCCTCGCCGGGTCCCCCGCGCAGGACGCCCCGGCGACGGCCCCGGCCCTCACCCCGTCCGCCACGCCGGCCGCGTCCGCCACCGCCCCCGAGACCGCCACCGGCCCCGGGTCCCCGGAGCAGCCCACAGCGGCCCGGCCCCCGGTGTCGTACGCCGCCGCCCGCGCCGGCGCCGACCTCGACCCGGACCCGCTGCCCACCCACGAGTCGCCCCGGGCCGGACAGGACACCGGCGCGAGCGCCACCGGGGGACTGCCCAAGCGCCGCCGGGGCCGCACCCTCGCCGCCGCCGAGCGCCGCGCCCAGGGTGCCCACGGCCACGGCAGGACCGACCGCGAGACCCCGTCCGCCGACGACACCAGGGCGCGCGTCGCCCGCTTCGGCAGCTTCCGCCAGGCCGTCCGCGGCACGGCCGCAGCCCCGGAGACCGCGCCGGACACCGCACGCGCCGGACACAACGCCGAGGACGCCGACCGCGCCCGGAACGACCGCGGGGACACCACCGCGACCACCCGCCCCGACCCGGCCGGCTCCGCCCCCACCGCCCCCGACGAGGCCGTACGGGACTCCGCGCCCGCACCGGCCGACGCCCCCGCCAGCCCCTCACACGCGCACTCCCCCTCGCACCCGGAAGGCGACACCACCCCATGACCGGCACCACCACCGCCGACGAGAAGCTCACCTGGCTCATCGAGGGCCTGCTGGAGCGCACCCCGGGCACCCGGCACGCGCTCGTGCTCTCCCGCGACGGCCTGAAGCTGTGCCGTACGCCGGAGCTCTCCGTCGACCAGGCCGACCAGCTCGCCGCGATCGCCGCGGGCATCCAGTCGCTGTCCCACGGCGCCTCTGTCGAGTTCGGCGACGGCAGCGGCGGCGTGCGCTCGGCCATGGCCGAGTTCTACGGCGGCGTCCTGTTCATCGTGGAGGCCGGCGAGGGCGCCCACCTCGCCGTGGTCACCGGTGAGGACGCCGACGCCGGGCTCGTCGGGCACAACATGAGCGAACTCGTGGAGCAACTCGGCGAACACCTGAGCGCGCAGCCGCGTACGTCATGAGCCGCCCCGGCAGGGACGACGCCCCCGACCGGCTCTACACCCTCACCGGAGGGCGCACCCGGTCCGGGCCCGACACCCCGTTCGACCTGGTGACGCTGGTGGTCGCCGAGTGCGATCCGGTGCCGGGCATGCAGTCCGAGCACGCCGCGATCCTGCGGCTGACCGGAAGCCCCACGGCGGTCGTGGAGGTCGCGGCCGAGCTGCGGCTGCCGGTGAGCATCACCCGCATCCTGCTCTCCGACCTCCTCGCGGCGGGCCGCATCAGCGCCCGCCACCCGCAGAAGGACGCTCTTCCCGATCCCGACATCCTGGAGCAGGTGCTCGTTGGACTCCGTAACCTCTGACGCGCGGACCCCCCTCGGGGCCACCGCCGACAACGGCCTCAAGATCGTGGTCGTGGGCGGCTTCGGCGTCGGCAAGACGACCCTGGTCCGCTCGGTCAGCGAGATCCGTCCCCTCAACACCGAGGAGACGATGACCCAGGCCGGCGAGGCCGTCGACGACATCAGCGAGGTGCGCGGCAAGACCGCGACCACCGTCGCCTTCGACTTCGGCCGGATCACCCTGGACGCGCACAACGTGCTCTACCTGTTCGGCGCGCCCGGCCAGGAGCGCTTCTGGTTCCTGTGGGACCGGCTGTTCGCCGGCACCCTCGGCGCGGTCGTCCTCGTCGACACGCGGCGCATCGACGACTCCTGGTACGCCATCGACCGCCTGGAGCACCACGGCACGCCGTTCATCGTCGCCTGCAACGACTTCGGCGGCCCGGCCCACACCCCCGCCCAGATCCGCGAGGCCCTCGACCTCGACCCGCACGTCCCGCTGCTCGACTGCGACGCCCGCTCCCGCGCGTCCAGCAAGCACGTGCTGATCACCCTCGTCGAGCACGTCCAGACCCTGTACGCGTCCCGGCCGGCCGGCGGCACCGTCCCCGCCGCCCGGACCCCCGGCGACACCCTGCAATCCCCGGAGTTGGCCCTGTGACCTCCGCCCCCGTGCCCCTGAGCGGGCCCAGGTTCCAGACCGACCCCGCGGCGCTGTACCGGGAGATGCGGCGCGAGCACGGCGCCGTGACCCCGGTGGTCCTCGACGGGGACATACCGGCGTGGCTGGTGCTCGGCTACCGCGAACTGCACCAGGTCACCGGCGATCCGGCGCTGTTCAGCCGGGACTCCGACCTGTGGAACCAGTGGGACCGCGTCCCCGACGACTGGCCGCTGCTGCCGATGATCGGGCGCAAGCAGCCCTCGATCCTCTACACCGTCGGCGAGCGCCACCGCGAGCGCGCCGCGATGATCAGCAACGCGCTGGAGGGCGTCGACCCCTTCGAACTGCGCGCCCACGCCGAGAAGTTCGCCGACGAACTGATCGACGCGGTCTGCGCCAAGGGCGAGACGGACATCATCGGCGACTACGCGGCCCTGCTGCCGGTGCGCGTACTGGCCCGGCTGTACGGCTTCTCCGACGAGGAGGGCCCGGGCCTGGTCACCGCCCTCAACGACATGATCAACGGACGGGAGGGCGCGCTGGAGGGACAGCGGCACCTCGCCTCCTCCATGGCCCGGCTGCTCGCCGAGCGCAAGGCCGAGCCCGCGCACGACGTGGTCTCCCGCATGCTCGCGGACCCCTCCGGGTTCACGGACGAGGAGATCATGCAGGACCTGATGGTCATGATGGCCGCGGGCCACCAGCCGACCGCGGACTGGATCGGCAACTCGCTGCGCCTGATGCTGACCGACGAGCGCTTCGCCGCCTCCCTCTTCGGCGGCCGCAACAGCGTCGCCGAGGCCATGAACGAGGTCCTGTGGGAGGACACGCCCACCCAGAACGTGGCGGGCCGCTGGGCGTCGCGCGACACCCAGCTCGGCGGGCGGCGCGTCCGCGCCGGCGACCTGCTGCTGCTCGGCCTTCAGGGCGCCAACTCCGACCCGCAGGTGCGCACCGACGGTTCCGCGCTGACCGGCGGCAACAACGCCCACTTCTCCTTCGGCCACGGCGAGCACCGCTGTCCGTTCCCGGCCCAGGAGGTCGCCGAGGTCATCGCGCGGACCGGCATCGAGGTCGTCCTGGACCGGCTGCCGGACATCGACCTCGCCGTCCCCGCCGACGCGCTCGCGCGCCGCCCCTCGCCCTGGCTGCGCGGTCTCACCGAGCTGCCCGTGCGGTTCACCCCGACCCCGGCCCTTGGAGGCACGCCCGCATGACCACCCAGACGAGTCCGGCCGACGCCGAGACCACGCGGATCGCCCTGGACCCCTTCGTCACCGACCTCGACGCGGAGAGCGCCCGGCTGCGCGAGGCGGGGCCGCTGGCCGCCGTGGAGCTGCCCGGCGGCGTCCCGGTGTGGGCGGTCACCCACCACGCCGAGGCCCGCGCGCTGCTCACGGACCCGCGGCTGGTGAAGGACATCAACGTCTGGGGTGCCTGGCAGCGCGGCGAGATAGCCCCGGACTGGCCGCTCATCGGGCTCGCCAACCCCGGCCGCTCCATGCTCACCGTGGACGGCGCCGAGCACCGGCGGATGCGCACGCTGGTCGCGCAGGCCCTGACGCCCCGCCGGGTGGAGCGGATGCGCGGGCGGATCGCCGAGCTGACGGAGGGGCTCCTCGACGGACTGGCCGCCGCCGGCGACGGGACCGTCGACCTGAAGGCCGCGTTCGCCTACCCGCTGCCCATGTACGTGATCGCCGACCTGATGGGCATCGACGAGGCCGAACTGCCGCGGCTGAAGGTGCTGTTCGAGAAGTTCTTCTCCACGCAGACCCCGCCGGCCGAGGTCATCGCCACGCTGACCGAGCTGGCCGGGATCATGGCGCAGACCGTCGCCGCGAAGCGGGCCGACCCGGGCGACGACCTGACCAGCGCGCTGATCCTCGCCTCGGAGGACGGCGACCACCTCACCGACGAGGAGATCGTCTCCACCCTCCAGCTGATGGTCGCCGCCGGTCACGAGACGACGATCTCCCTGATCGTCAACGCGGTGGTGAACCTGTCCGCCCACCCGGAGCAGCGCGCGCTCGTCCTGTCCGGTGAGGCCGACTGGTCCGCCGTGGTCGAGGAGACCCTGCGCCACTCGACGCCGACCTCGCACGTCCTGATCCGGTTCGCGACGGAGGACGTGCCGGTGGGCGACAAGGTGATCCCGGCGGGCGACGCGCTCATCGTGTCCTACGGCGCCATCGGCCGCGACGAGCGGGCGCACGGGCCCACCGCGGGCGAGTTCGACATCACCCGCACGTCCGCGAACCGGCACATCTCCTTCGGGCACGGTCCGCACGTGTGCCCGGGCGCCGCGCTCTCCCGCCTGGAGGCGGGCGTCGCGCTGCCAGCCCTGTACGAGCGGTTCCCCGACCTGGACCTGGCGGTCCCGGCGGGCGAACTCCGCAACAAGCCGGTGGTCACGCAGAACGACCTGTTCGCCCTGCCGGTGCGCCTGCGCGCGCACTGACACCGCCTCCTGCCGTACGCCGGACGGGCGCTCCACCCCGTCCGGCGTACGACGGCGAGCGCCTCAGCGCGACACGCGGGGACATGGGGACCCGGGACACGGGGACACGCGGGCGCGGCCCCCGCGAGGCGGGACGGGAAGGGGCGGAGGGGGCGGGGATCCGGCGGTTCGGCCCGCGTCTCACCCGACGGACGACGTTTCACCCGGGTTTCCGTGAACGCTAGGCTCCCCGTCGTGGCTGAGATCCAGATTCCTTCCGACATCAAGCCCGCCGACGGCCGTTTCGGCGCGGGTCCCTCCAAGGTGCGGACAGAGGCGCTGGACGCCCTGGCCGCCACCGGCAGCTCCCTGCTGGGCACCTCCCACCGCCAGGCTCCGGTCAAGAACCTGGTCGGCAAGGTCCGCGAGGGCGTGAGCGCGCTGTTCTCGCTGCCCGAGGGCTACGAGGTCGTCCTCGGCAACGGCGGCTCCACCGCGTTCTGGGACGTCGCGACGCACGGCCTGATCGAGAACAAGTCGCAGCACCTGAGCTTCGGCGAGTTCTCGTCGAAGTTCGCCAAGGCCGCGAAGCTCGCCCCCTGGCTGGCCGAGCCCACCGTGATCACGAGCGACCCGGGCACGCACCCCGAGCCGTCCGCCGAAGCGGGCGTGGACGTCTACGCGTTCACCCACAACGAGACCTCCACCGGTGTCGCCGCGCCCGTCAAGCGGGTCGCCGGCGCCGACGAGGGCTCCCTGGTGCTGGTGGACGCGACGAGCGGCGCCGGCGGCCTGCCCGTCGACATCACCGAGACCGACGTCTACTACTTCGCCCCGCAGAAGTCCTTCGCCTCCGACGGCGGCCTGTGGATCGGCGTCTTCTCCCCCGCCGCGATCGAGCGCGCCGAGCGCGTCCACGCGAGCGGGCGGCACGTGCCGGAGTTCTTCTCCCTGCCCACCGCGATCGACAACTCCCGCAAGAACCAGACGTACAACACCCCGGCGCTGACCACCCTGTTCCTGCTGAACGAGCAGCTCGAGTGGATCAACGGCCAGGGCGGCCTGGACTGGTCGACGGCCCGTACGAAGGACTCCTCCGGCCGGCTGTACGGCTGGGCCGACGACTCCAAGTACGCCACGCCGTTCGTCACCGACCCGGCCAAGCGCTCGCAGGTCATCGGCACGATCGACTTCGTGGACGAGATCGACGCGGCCGCCGTCGCCAAGGTGCTGCGCGCCAACGGCATCGTGGACACCGAGCCCTACCGCAAGCTCGGCCGCAACCAGCTGCGCGTCGCCATGTTCCCGGCGATCGACCCGGCGGACGTCGAGGCGCTGACGAAGTGCGTCGACTACGTCATCGAGAAGCTGTAACCGTTCTCCGTACGACGACGAAGGGCGCCCGGTGGTCACCGGGCGCCCTTCGCCTTTCCGGGGCGGCCGGACCGCCGCCGGTCGTTCCGGGACCGGCGCCCTGCGCCCGCGCACCGGCCCCGCCTCGCCCGTAGGTCAGGCGCGCTGCGTCCAGTCCGCGTCCAGGCGGTCGGCCAGGCCCGCGGCGGCGAAGGCGGCCTCCAGTTCCTCGCGGCCCTCGGTGAAGTGCGCCCAGCTGTCGTGGTGGACGGGCACGACGCGCCCGGCGTCGAGCATGCGGGCGGCCTCGGCGGCCTGCACGCTGTCCAGGACGAGCAGCCCGCCGCCGTAGAGCATGGGGAGGCGCGGGGCGCCGGCGAACAGGATGGCGGTGTCGACCGGGGCGAAGCGCTCGGCGATGTCCCGGACGGCGTCGAGCGAGGCGTTGTCGCCGCTCACGTAGACGGTCGGCAGGCCCTCGCCGGTCAGCACGAAGCCGATGACCTGGCCGCTGAGGGGTTCGACGTCCTCGCGCTTGCCGGGGCCGTGGATCGCCGGGACACCCGTGACGGTGACCGTGCCGCCACCCGGCCGCTCCAGCTCGACCGACTCGAAGTCGGCCAGGCCCCTGGCCCCGTCCCCGAGGCGCTCGCCGCCACCGGTCGTGGTGAGCGTGAGGGGGACCTCGGCGAGGAAGGCCCGGCCGGACCTGTCCAGGTTGTCGGCGTGCTCGTCGTGCGAGAGCAGGACCACGTCGACGGGGCCCAGGTCGGCGGGGTCGGCGGTGGAGGGGGCCGTCTTCACCAGGGTCGGCCCCTGGGAGGGGTGGTCACCGGCGCCGTCGAAGGTCGGGTCGGTCAGGAAGCGCAGGCCGCCGTACTCGAACAGGGCGGTCGGGCCGCCGAACGTACGGACCGGGAACTGCGCGGTGTTCTGCCGGGACATGTCCACACCCTCGTTTCTCACGGATAACTTCAATGGTTTCCGTGATGAAGACTAGGCCGGTGTCACGGAAAAACACAAGCACTACCATGAGAACCATGCAGAAACCCCCGGCGCCCGAGATCCCGCAGGCGACCCTGCCCCCTGCTCCGGGCACCGATCGGTACCGCAGCCTGGACTTCGCCGACACCACGGCGAACCTGCCCGGCGACCAGGGCTACGACCTGCTCGCCACCCCCGAGTCCGCGAGGCGCTGGCTCGTCGACGGCGGCCTGGCCACGCCGGACGTGCGGCTG
The DNA here is from genome assembly GCF_053611025.1 of Streptomyces sp. NPDC054842. Taxonomy (NCBI): domain Bacteria; kingdom Bacillati; phylum Actinomycetota; class Actinomycetes; order Kitasatosporales; family Streptomycetaceae; genus Streptomyces; species Streptomyces sp. NPDC054842. Next base: position 32,131 of record NZ_JBSGZN010000001.1, on the reverse strand, counting down.
TACGAGATGTGCGCCCAGCGCATGCGCACCCTGCGGGTACACGTACGGACCCTCTTCGCGGCCCGCGTCGGCGACGCCCCTCCGCCCGAGGAGTCCCTGGTGGCGGTGAACGAGGCCCTCACGGCGCTGCCCACCGCGCCGCTGCTCGCCCGGGACGGGGCCCGGGGACTGCGCCGCGTCCGGGCCCATCCCACCGACCAGGCCGTCAACCACGCGCTGGCGACCCTGGCCGCCGACGCCGCCGACCTGCTCACCGGCCCGGACGCGGACCTGCTGGCCGCCTGCGGCTCGCCCCCCTGCGACCGCTTCCTCCTGCGGACCCACGGCCGGCGCCACTGGTGCTCCACGCGCTGCGGCGACCGCGCCCGCGCCGCCCGCGCCTACGCCCGGCGCGGCGGCACCCCGGCCTGACGGCCCGTCGGCCCGTGCGGGGCCGTGCAGCGTGCGGAAGCGTCCCGCCGTACCGGCGGGCGCCCCCGGGTCCGCCATACCGGCCTGTGCCTTCGGGTTCGCCGTACGACGGGTGCCTCGGGGTTCGCCCTGCCGAGCGCCACCTCCAGGTCCGCCGCACGACGTCGCCTCCGCGTCCGCCGTACGACCGGTACCTCCGGGGTTCGCCGTACGACCGGTGCCTTGGGTCCGCCGTACGACCGGTACCTCCGGGGTTCGCCGTACGACCGGTGCCTTGGGTCCGCCGTACCGGCCGGTGCCTTCCGGGCCGCCGCACCGGCCGTCGACGCCGTGGGAGCGGGACTGGGGCCGCCCACCGGCGCTTCCGGGCACGCCGTGCTCACCGGAACCGGCACCGGTCTTCCCGAGGCGCGCTCACTCCCCCGCCTCGCGGGTCCTCTCACGCACCGCCCGCGCCTCGCCCGTGCGGCGGGGCGCTCACCCCCGTCGGCGCAGCCGGAGGCCGCCGAAGACGGCGACCGCCGCGATCGCCACGACGACGAGGGCGCCGGTACCGACCTTCGTGCCGCCCGCCGCGCTTCCGTCCCCGTCGCTCTCGCCGCTCGCCGAACCGCCGCCTCCTGACGGGGACTTGCCGTCGCCGGACCCCGGTACGCCGCCCGGCTGGACCGTGCTCCGCTCGCCCTCGGTCCCGTACATCAGACGGGACCCGTCGGCGGTGTAGGTGACGGACTCGCCCTGCCCCTGGAGCGGCACGTCGAGCCGGGCCTGCCGCTCGGGCTTCCCCCCGTTCCAGCGATAGGCGATGCCGCCGAGGTAGCCGCGGACGGCGAGCTGCCGGCCGTCCGGGGAGAACGCCCCGTCGGTGGTCCACAGGTCGATGTCGGCGACGCGCCGGAAGACGTTCGTCCCGGAGGCCGAGAGCTGCGCCGGCGCCTCGTACAGGCCGCCCCCGTCCTCGTTCTTCGAGACGATGTAGACCCGCCCGGTCTTGGGGTGCACCATCATCGCCTCGGCGTCCCGGGGGCCGTCGGCGTACTTCACGACGTACTGGGTGGCGCGGACTGTCGTGTCCGCCAGCTTCTTCGGCTCGGGCAGCTTGTAGAGCCACACGTGGTCCCACCGGCCGCCGAAGTTGTCGCCGATGTCGCCGACCCAGATCTCGTTGCCGGGCCCGATGGAGACGGCCTCGACGTCGCGGGGCGAGCCGATGCCGGTCAGTGTGAGAGTGGCGACCGTCTTCCCGGTCCGGCTGTCGACGGCGTACAGGTACGGGCCGTCGTCGCTGTCGTTGTGGGTCCAGTAGACGCCGGGGTGCTGACGCGAGGCGGCGAGCCCGCTCGACTCGGTGATCCGCGGGTCCTCGATGGTGAACCCCCCGTCGTCGTCGGCGGCCGCCGGTGCGGCCGGCGCCACGGCGAGCAGGGCTCCGGAGGCGGCGAGCAGGGCCGCGGCGAGGAAGGCGAAGGGTCGGCGCATGCGCCAAGCCTGCCATCCGCGCCCGCCGTTCGGTCCGGGTGGCCATCCTCACACCCCGCCCGCCGCGGTGATCCACCATGATGAGCGGATGCTCAGGTTCATGCCCGTCGGCGATTCGATGACGATCGGAAGCCCGGGCGAACACACGTGGCGCTACCGGATGTGGCAGCACCTGCGCGCGGCGCACCGGGAGCCGTTCCAGATCGTCGGCCCGCGCGAGGCGCTGTACGACCCGGCGACCGGCACGCCCGGCTCCTACGCGTACGCGGACCCCGGCTTCCCCCGCGCCCACCTGGCCGGCTGGGGCGAGGGCTGGCTGCACATGGCCCCGCTCATCCGGGACGCGGTGAGCAGGCACCGGGCCGACGTCCTGCTGGTCTCCCTCGGCCTGATCGACCTCGGCTTCTACACGAACGCGGAGCAGACGGCCGGGAACGTGCGGCGCTTCGTCGCCGAGGCGCGGGCGGCCAACCCGCGCATACGCATGGCGCTCCTGCCGGTGATACCCAACGTGCGCGCCGAGTCGGACGCGCCGTTCGCCGCCGAGGTCGCCGCCTTCAACGAGCTGCTCGCCAAGGCCGTCGCCGACCTCGGCGAGCCCGGCTCCCCGCTGCTGCTGGCGTCCCCGCCCGCGTCGTACGACATCCACCGCGACACGTACGACGGCACCCATCCGAACGCGAGCGGCGAGCACAAGATCGCGGAGGGCTTCGCGGAGGCGATGCACCAGGCCTGGGGCCTCGGCGGGCCCTACGCGGTCACCGCCTGACCGGACGCCCGGCCGGGCAGGGCGCGGACCGGTGGTGACCTGGCGACCGTGGGTATCGTTGGGTACCTCCCGGCCGCGCTCGCCCGAGCCGCGACCGGGGAGGAGCGCCACGATGACCGTCCTTGACGACAGGATCGAGATGGCCGACGACAACGGCGAGCCGACTCTGGACGCGCTGTTCGACTCCATCGAGCGAGTCGCCCCCGAGGGATTCAAGGCAGAGGTCGTCGAGGGGGCCGTCTTCATGGTGCCGCAGCGAAGCACCCACTGGATGATCATCCGGAGGATCGTCCGCGCCCTGGACGACACGTTCGGCATGGACGCCCTGGTCCTGTCCGACGTCCGGATCGACTTCCCGGGCCACCGGAACGGCTTCTGCCCCGACGTGGCGAAGCTGCGCGACGGAGCGCGGCAGGACGCGTCGGGGCACTGGCTCACCCAGGACATCGAGTTCGTCGCCGAAGTGCTCTCCAAGGCGACGGCCCCGAACGACTACGGGCCCAAGAAGAGCGCCTACGCCGCCGCCGAGGTCCCCGTCTACCTCATCGTGGATCCGTACGTCGGCAAGTGCCACGTCCACACCCAGCCCAAGAACGGCGACTACGTCACGGAGACCACCGTCGCCTTCGGCGGGGACGTGGAGCTGACCGTCGGCGGCGTCCGGCTCACCCTCGCGACCGGTGACTTCCCCCGCGACTGAGGGCACCGCCCGCCCGGCCGCCCCCTTGCCTGGAGCGCACTCCAGCGCGTTGGCTTGGGACCCATGGAGTACACGCAGCTCGGACGCACGGGACTCAAGGTCAGCCGGCTCGTCCTCGGCACCATGAACTTCGGCCCGCAGACCGACGAGGCCGACAGTCACGCCATCATGGACGCGGCCCTGGACGCGGGGATCAACTACTTCGACACCGCCAACGTCTACGGGTGGGGCGAGAACAAGGGCCGCACCGAGGAGATCATCGGCAACTGGTTCGACCGGGGCGGCGAGCGGCGCGACAAGGTCGTGCTCGCCACCAAGGTGTACGGGAACATGGCGGCGGACGGCGACGCCTGGCCCAACCACGACAAGCTCTCCGCGGTGAACATCCGCCGGGCCGTCGACGCCAGCCTCAAGCGGCTCCGGACCGACTACATCGACATCTACCAGTTCCACCACATCGACCGCAGCACTCCCTTCGAGGAGATCTGGCAGGCGATCGACACCCTCGTGGCGCAGGGCAAGATCCTGTACGCCGGCTCCTCGAACTTCCCCGGCTACAAGATCGCCCAGGCCAACGAGACCGCCGCCCGCCGCGGCGGCTACGGACTGGTCAGCGAGCAGTGCCTCTACAACCTGGCCGAGCGCCGGGCCGAGATGGAGGTCATCCCGGCGGCGCAGGAGTACGGGCTCGGGGTCATCCCCTGGTCGCCGCTGCACGGCGGACTGCTCGGCGGCGTCATCAAGAAGGAGACGGAGGGCGGGCGCCGGGCGAGCGGCCGGGCCGCCGACGCCCTCGCCAATACCGCGCAGCGCGCCCAGATCCAGTCGTACGAGGACCTGCTCGACAAGCACGGCCTGGAGCCGGGCGAGACGGCGCTGGCCTGGCTGCTGAGCCGTCCCGGCGTCACCGGGCCGATCGTCGGTCCGCGGACGGCCGGGCAGCTCGAGTCGGCGCTGCGTGCCGTCGAGCTGGAGCTGTCCGAGGAGGTGCTGGCGTCCCTGGACGAGATCTTCCCGGGCCCGGGCCCCTCTCCGGAGGCGTTCGCCTGGTAGTCCGGGGCCCCTCGGGAGCCTGACCAGGGGCTGCCGCGGGCACGGCGCGTCCGGCGGCGGCGGTCTATCCGACCGCCGCCGCCAGAGCCACGACGACGAACATCAGCACGAGCACACCGGCCATGATCCGGTTTCGGGTCTTCGGGTCCACGGGGTCGAGGTTATCCGGCCGCCCGGCGCGCGCCCCAGCCGGCCGTCGAGGCGGGGCCGCCGCACCTCACGCGGACGGGCCGTCCGCCCCCAGCGGCCACCGCTCCACGGTCTCGTAGCGCGGCTGCTCCCCCGCGACGCCCGAGACCGGCAGGTTGCTGCGGACGAGGCTCAGCTCGCCGACCGTCCACTCCCGCCCGGTGAACCCGTCCAAGGCGCGCACCGAGGGGCTCAGGTCGGCGCCGCCGCGGCTGCGGGCCACCGTCAGGTGCGGCCGGTACCTGCGGTGCTCCTCCGTCGGCAGGCCCGCCTTCCTGGCCGCCGCCTCGGCGCGCTCGGCCAGCAGCCGCAGCGCGCCGACGTCGCCCGCGGCGCCCGCCCACAGGGCCCGCCCGCCGAAGTGGCCGCCGCCGCGCAGGGCCAGGGGGAAGGGCGTGCTGCGCCGGGCGGCCCGCGCCAGCCGCGCGGACAGCTCGGGCAGCACGTCGTCCGCCACCTCGCCGTAGAAGGCGAGGGTGAAGTGCCAGCCGGGGCGGCCGGTCCAGCGCAGCGCGTCCGCGCCGGGCAGCCGCCGCAGGCCGTCCACGGCCGCGGCGAGTTCACGGACCGCTTCCTCGGGCGGCAGCACGGCGGCGAAGAGTCTCATGCCGTCACCCTTCCAGGGAACGGCCCGCCGGGCGAGCGGCCCCCACCGCCCCGACGGCGGCCCGACGAGCGGCCTCCCTCCGGCGCGGAGTGCGTCGGCGGAGGGGAGGTCACGGCGGCCCCGGTCCGGCGCCCTTGGGCGCCGGTGGCAAAGGGGCAAGCGCCCGGCGCCGGGGGGACGGTGGAGGCGAGGGCCCACGGCCCCGGCCCTCCGACGCCCCGGAGGGAGGCGGAGGTGCCACGGCCTTCCCTCCGACGCCCCGCAAGCTGGAGGCGGCGTCACCGCCGCCAGCCCCCCGGCGCCCGGAAGGCCGAGGCGGCGGAGAGGTCACGCGGCCGCAGTCAGCCGCTCTCTGGGCACGAAGCGGACCTGGGGGTGGCCGCGGTGCCAGCCGACGGCCAGGCGCAGGCCGCCGACCCGGGCCAGCACCAGTCCGACGGTGGCCGCGGCGAGCGCCGAGACCAGACCGCCGAGCGCGAAGCCGACCCGCGGCCCGTAGGCGTCGGTGACCCAGCCGACGAGGGGCGCGCCCAGCGGCGTACCGCCCATGAAGACCATCATGAACAGCGCCATGACCCGGCCGCGCATGGCGGGGTCGGTGGCCATCTGGACCGAGGTGTTCGCGGTGACGTTGACGGTCAGGCCGAAGACGCCGATCGGCACCATGAGCAGCGAGAACAGCCACAGGGACGGCGCGAGGGCCGCCACCACCTCCAGCAGCCCGAAGGCCAGGGCCGCGCCGATCAGGACGCGCAGCCGGGCCGTGCCGCGGCGGGCGGCGAGCAGCGCGCCGGCCAGCGAGCCGAGGGCCATCAGCGTGTTGAAGAGGCTGTACGCGCCGGCGCCCGCGTGGAAGACGTCGTCGGCGTAGGCGGAGAGCCAGACCGGGAAGTTGAAGCCGAAGGTGCCGATGAAGCCGACGAGGACGATGGGCCAGATCAGCTCGGGGCGGCTCGCCACGTAGTGCAGGCCCTCGCGGAGCTGGCCCTTGCCGCGCGGGGTGCGGCGGGCCTGGTGGAGGTCGCGGCCGCGCATCAGCAGCAGACTGGCGATCGGCGCCACGAAGGACAGGCCGTTGCAGAGGAACGCCCAGCCGGTGCCGACCCCGGTGATCATGAGGCCCGCGACGGCGGGGCCGACCAGCCGCGCGGACTGGAAGTTCGCGGAGTTCAGGCTGACCGCGTTCTGGAGCTGGCCGGGGCCGACCATCTCGGCGACGAAGGACTGGCGGGCGGGGTTGTCGACGACGGTCGCGAGGCCGACGGCGAAGGCCGCGACGTAGACGTGCCAGACCTGGACGTGTCCGGAGAGGGTCAGGAAGGCGAGGGCGAGGCCGGTGAGGCCCATGGCCGTCTGGGTGGCCAGCAGCGTCGGCCGCTTGGGCAGCCGGTCGACCAGGACACCGCCGTACAGCCCGAAGAGGAGCATCGGCAGGAACTGGAGCGCGGTGGTGATGCCGACCGCGGCGGAGGAACCGGTGAGGCTGAGCACGAGCCAGTCCTGGGCGATGCGCTGCATCCAGGTGCCGGTGTTGGAGACGACCTGGCCGGTGAAGAACAGGCGGTAGTTGCGGATCCTCAGCGAGCTGAACATCGACGACCTGGCGGTCGGGGGGTCGTGCGGGGTGTCGGGGGTGGCTGGTGCGGGGGCGGAGTCTGCTCCGGGTCCCGAACTCAACAGCGTTCGCCTCCTAAGCGGGTTCGTACGGTCTCGGTGTCGTCCGGCGGTGCGCCGCCGGTCACAGGTGCGCGAGCTTCTCCAGCACGGGGGCGGCGGCACGGAGCTTCGCGCGCTCGTCCTCGTCGAGGGCGGCGACCAGCCCGGCCAGCCACGCGTTCCGCCGGCGGCGGCTCTCCTCGAGCATGGCCTCGGCCTGCTCGGTCTGCGTGACGACCTTCTGGCGCCGGTCCTCGGGGTGGGGCTCCAGCCTGACCAGGCCCTTGGACTCCAGCAGCGCCACGATGCGGGTCATCGAGGGCGGCTGGACGTGCTCCTTGCGGGCCAGTTCGCCCGGGGTGGCCGAGCCGCAGCGGGCGAGGGTGCCGAGCACCGACATCTCGGTGGGGCTCAGCGACTCGTCGACCCGCTGGTGCTTGAGCCGGCGGGACAGGCGCATCACGGCGGAGCGCAGGGAGTTCACGGCGGCAGCGTCGTCGCCATGGGTGAGGTCAGGCATGTTCTTTAGCCTAACTCATTACCCTGACTAAAGACCACCCGGGTGCCCGTGAAACGGACCACTGAACCCATGAGTCACTCATTCGAGTGAGCCGGGCACGGAAAGACACCCGCGGCCGCCCGGAGTCCCGCGACCCTCGTCGGCATGGGGACCAGTGTGCTCAGCCTGCGCATGGACGGGGAGCTGCTCAACCGGCTCCGCCAGCACGCCGCCAGAAGAGGAATGAGCGTCCAGGACTATGTCGTCCGGACGCTCGTTCGCGATGACTTCGACGAGCGGTTCCAGACCGCGGTCGAGGAGACCGAGAAGTTCTACGGGGTCACGTGACCCCGTGGCCGTACGGGTACGGAGTCACGTGACCCCGTACCCGTACGGCGGGAGACGGATCAGGTCAGGCCCAGCGCCGGCATCAGGTAGTAGAAGCCGAAGACCGCCGCCACGACGTACATCGCCACCGGGATCTCCCGGGCCCGGCCGACCGCGAGGCGCAGCACCACGAAGGTGATGAAGCCCATGCCGATGCCGTTGGTGATCGAGTACGTGAACGGCATCATCAGCATCGTCACGAACGCCGGGATCGCGATCGTGTAGTCCGCCCAGTCGATGTCCTTGACCGAGTGGGACATGATCAGGAAGCCGACCGCGAGCAGCGCCGGGGTCGCCGCCTGGGAGGGGACCATCGTGGCGATCGGGGTGAGGAAGAGCGCCACGGCGAAGAGCGCGCCGGTGACGACGTTCGCGAAGCCGGTGCGCGCGCCCTCGCCGACGCCCGCCGTGGACTCCACGAAGCAGGTGGTGGCCGAGGAGGAGCTGGCGCCGCCGGCGGCGACCGCGATGCCGTCCACGAACAGGACCTTGTTGATGCCCGGCATGTTGCCCTGGGCGTCGGTCAGTTTGGCCTCGTCGCTGACGCCCATGATCGTGCCCATCGCGTCGAAGAAGCACGACAGCAGGACCGTGAAGACGAACAGCACGCCGGTCAGCACGCCGACCTTGCCGAAGCCGCCGAAGAGGCTGACCTCGCCGACCAGGCCGAAGTCCGGGGTGGCGACGGGGTTGCCGGGCCACTTCGGGGTGGTCAGGCCCCAGGACGGGACCTTGGCGACGGCCTCGACGACGACGGCGAAGACGGTCATGGCGACGATCGAGATGAGGATCGCGCCCGGCACCTTGCGCACGATCAGCGCGAGGGTGAGCAGCGCGCCGAGGACGAAGACCAGGACGGGCCAGCCGTTGAGGTGGCCGTCGGCGCCGAGCTGGAGCGGCACGGTGGTCTGCGCGACGTCGGGGATGCGCGAGACGAAGCCGGAGTCCACCAGGCCGATCAGCATGATGAACAGGCCGATGCCGATCGAGATGCCCTTGCGCAGGCCGAGCGGCACCGCGCTCATCACGCGCTCCCGCAGACCGGTGGCCACCAGCAGCATCACGATGAAGCCGGCCAGGACCACCATGCCCATGGCGTCCGGCCACGACATGCGGGGCGCGAGCTGGAGGGCGACGACCGTGTTGACCCCGAGTCCGGCGGCGAGCGCGATCGGCACGTTGCCGATGACGCCCATGAGCAGCGTGGTGAAGGCCGCGGTCAGGGCGGTCGCGGTGACCAGCTGGCCGTTGTCGAGCTGGTGCCCGTACATGTCCTTCGCGCTGCCCAGGATGATCGGGTTCAGCACGATGATGTAGGCCATCGCGAAGAAGGTGGCGAGTCCGCCGCGGACCTCGCGTCCCGTCGTCGAGCCCCGTTCGGAGATCTTGAAGTAGCGGTCGAGGGCGCCGTTCGCGGGCCGCGGGGACGGCTGCTTTTCCGGAGCGGGGGCCGAGGTGGCCGAGGTGGACATGCGGAACCTCATACGTGCGGGGCCCGGAGGGGCCAGGACGGGCGCCGGGCGGTGAGCGGGCCCCGCTCGGGCGGGGCCGAGCCTGGAGAGGTGCGCGGCGGAACATGATCGAGTCTGGCCGTCAGATGATCACCGGGAGGTTTCATCGACGTTTCTGTTGGAGTTTCGTACGAACAGAAAGAGCCAGCATCAAGCCGTTTCAGTATGAACATATGAGGCCCAAATCGCTATCTCCGCGCGTAGACCCTTGGTATACGGGGGAAGCGGTCCCTCCGCCACCGCCCGCGGACCGCGCCGGACGAGCCCGCCCGCCGTGCTCGTAAGCTGTGCCCATGGCGAAGTGGACCCCCAAGCACGAGGCGCCGGAGCCCCTGGAGGGCCCCGTCGTCGCCACCATCACGGGCGGCACGATCCTCTGGTTCGTCCTCTTCCTGGTGCAGCTCCCCTTCTACGGCTGGTTCGACGACCACGGGCACACCTGGTGGGTGTGGACCTGCCTGGCCGGCGCCGGCCTCGGACTCATCGGCATCTGGTACGTCCGCAAGCGCGACGCGGCGATCAAGCGGGAGGACGCCGCCCGCGGCGCCGCCCCCGCGGAGTGACCGCCGCCCCCGCGGAGTGACCGGGGACCCCCTACACCCAGGGCATCACTTGGCGCCGTCCCCGTCCTCCCCTGGTCGGATCTTTGGCGCACTCGGCGGGTGAAGCCGTATGTCCGCACGTACCGTCGAATCCATGACGCACATCGACGCGGGCGCCGAACTCGATCCTGTGCATCCCGTGCCCCTGCCCGGACGGGCCCGCGGGCTCACCGCCGCCGAGGTGGCCCAGCGGGTCGCGCGCGGCCAGGTCAACGACGTCCCCGTCCGCAGCAGCCGCTCCCTGCGGGAGATCGTCCGGGCCAACGTCTTCACCCGGTTCAACGCGATCATCGGCGTGCTCTGGCTCGTCATGCTGTTCGTGGCACCGTTCCAGGACAGCCTCTTCGGCTACGTGATCCTCGCCAACACCGGGATCGGCATCGTCCAGGAGTGGCGGGCGAAGAAGACCCTGGACTCCCTCGCCGTGATCGGCGAGGCGAGACCGACGGTCCGCCGCGACGGCGTGGCCACCCCGCTCGGCACCTCGCGGATCGTGCTGGGCGACGTCATCGAGATCGGCCCCGGCGACAAGATCGTCGTGGACGGCACCTGCGCCGAGGCCGAGGGCCTGGAGATCGACGAGTCGCTGCTCACCGGCGAGGCCGACCCCGTGGTCAAGCACCCGGGCGACGAGGTGATGTCCGGCAGCTTCGTGGTCGCCGGCGGCGGCGCGTTCACCGCGACCAAGGTCGGCCGGGAGGCCTACGCGGCCCAGCTCGCCGAGGAGGCGTCCCGCTTCACGCTCGTCCACTCCGAGCTGCGCTCCGGCATCTCCACCATCCTCAAGTACGTCACCTGGATGATGGTCCCGACGGCGCTCGGGCTCGTCGTCAGCCAGCTCGTGGTCAAGCAGAACGACTTCAAGGACTCCGTCGCGCGCACGGTCGGCGGCATCGTGCCGATGGTCCCGGAGGGACTCGTCCTGCTCACCTCCGTCGCCTTCGCGATCGGCGTCATCCGGCTCGGCCGCAAGCAGTGCCTCGTGCAGGAACTCCCCGCCATCGAGGGCCTCGCGCGCGTCGACACGGTCTGCCTGGACAAGACGGGCACCCTCACCGAGGGCGGCATGGACGTCACCGAGCTGCGCCCCCTGGACGGCAGCGACGAGACCCACGTACGCAAGGTGCTCGGCGCGCTCGGCGAGTCCGACCCGCGTCCCAACGCCTCCCTCCGGGCGATCGCGGCCGCCTATCCGGACAGCGACGACTGGCGCTGCACCGAGTCGCTGCCGTTCTCCTCCGCCCGCAAGTACAGCGGGGCCGCCTTCAGCGAGGGCGACGGCGAGAGCAGCACCTGGCTGCTCGGCGCCCCCGACGTGCTGCTCTCCCCCGGCGACCCGGCGCTCGGCGAGACCGACCGGCTGAACGAGCAGGGGCTGCGGGTGCTGCTCCTCGTACGCGCCTCCCGGGACCTGGAGGACCCCCGGGTCACCGAGGGCGTACGGCCCACCGCCCTGGTCGTCCTGGAGCAGCGGCTGCGCCCGGACGCGGCGGACACCCTGCGGTACTTCGAGCGGCAGGACGTGCGCGCCAAGGTGATCTCGGGCGACAACGCGGTGGCGGTCGGCGCGGTGGCCGCCAAGCTGGGGCTCGACGGCGAGACCGTGGACGCGCGCCGGCTCCCCGAGGGCCGGGACGCGATGGCGAAGGCGCTGGACGAGGCGACGGTGTTCGGGCGGGTCACCCCGCGGCAGAAGCGCGAGATGGTGGGCGCGCTGCAGTCACGCGGCCACACGGTGGCGATGACCGGGGACGGCGTGAACGACGTGCTGGCCCTCAAGGACGCCGACATCGGGGTGAGCATGGGCTCGGGGTCGGAGGCGACCCGGGCGGTGGCGCAGATCGTGCTGCTGAACAACAGCTTCGCGACGCTGCCCTCGGTGGTCGCGGAGGGCCGCCGGGTCATCGGCAACATCACCCGCGTCGCCACCCTGTTCCTGGTGAAGACGGTCTACTCGGTGCTGCTGGCGGTGCTGGTGGTGTGCTGGCAGGTGGAGTACCCGTTCCTGCCGCGCCATCTGACCCTGCTCTCCACGCTGACGATCGGCGTCCCGGCGTTCTTCCTCGCCCTCGCCCCGAACACGGAGCGGGCCAGACCCCACTTCGTCCGGCGCGTGATGCGCTACTCGGTCCCGGGCGGGGTGCTGGCCGGCGTGGCCACCTTCGTCACATACCTGATGGCCCGGCACTACTACCGCGGGGAGGGGGCGCTGGACGCCGAGACGAGCGTGGCGACCCTGACGCTCTTCCTGATCTCGATGTGGGTGCTCGTGATCATCGCCCGGCCGTACACCTGGTGGCGGGTCTGTCTGGTGGCGGCGATGGCGGGGGCGTTCGTGCTGGTGCTGATCGTGCCCGCGCTCCAGCACTTCTTCGCGCTGAAGCTGGTGGGCTCGGTGATGCCGTGGTTCGCCGTGGGGGTCGCGGCGGTGGCGGCGGTCGTCCTGGAACTCCTGTGGAAGTGGGTCGACCGCCGCTTCCCCGCGTGATCCCCTACGGGAGCCGGGAATTACTGCACGTCGACGAAGTCACCGGTGGCCTTGACGGCCGGGGTGGTCGAGGTGCCCGCGAAGCTGTAGCGGAAGTAGCCGTCGGTGGCGGCGGTGACGGTCGTCTTCAGGCTGCCCGTGGAGGACGAGGTCACCGACTTGACGGTGCTGTAGGTGTCCGTGCCCTTCTTGCGGAACTGCAGCTGCACGGACTGGCTGGTGTAGCCCTTGTACGTGTGCGTCTCCCAGTTGGCGCGGGTCAGGGCACCGGTGACCGTGATGGTCCGGCCCTTCTTGACCGGCTCCGGGGAGGCGTTGACGGTGAGCTTGGAGTAGCGCTGGAGCTTCGTCGTGGTCAGGGCGTCCTGGTCCACGTAGCCGACCTTGCTCCAGTCGGCGCTCTCGTCGTCCGGGTTCACGCCGTTGAAGGCGACGGCGTAGCCGATGGCCTTCCAGGTGGTGGCGTCGGAATTGGTCAGCTCGACGTCCGGGTAGATGTCGATGGTGCCCTTGCAGGTGGCGACGGTGGCGGAGGTCGCGGTGCAGATCGGCCAGTCGTCGCCGATCAGGACGTTGGCCGGGTCGTCGTAGGAGCCGCGGTAGATCTCGACGTCCATCAGGAAGTCGTCGGCGGTGATGTCGACGTCGGCGCCGTGCGTGACGGTGTAGGTGACCGGGGCGGTGACCTGCTTGCTGGTGCCGGCGACGATCGGCTTGCCGCCGTTGACCTTCACGGCGGAGAACGAGAGGTCGAGGAGGTACGGCTCGCCGTCCTCGCCCGTCGACCCGGTGAAGGCGGTCCGGCCGGACTCGGCCTGGCGCGCGACCTGCGTGGCCTTCAGCAGGTCGTCGTGGTCGAACGAGGGTCCGCTCGCCTGCGCGGCGGGCACGGCGAGGGCGGAGAGGGCCAGGGCGCCGGAGACGGCGGCCACGGTGGCTCGTATGCGCATGCGTTCCCCATGTGGAGAAAGGGACCCCGCGGTTGTCGTCATCACGCGGGGTCCACGTCGGTGAGAGTCTGTTGACTCGGGTGATCAGATTCGCGGGGGCGGCGAATGGTTGTACGCCACGTGAAGTTTTTGTGCACGCATGACCAAGATCACAGAAGGTGGGCCGCGCACCGCCGGCACGCGACCCCGCTCCCCCTCAGTCGAACCAGCGGTCCCGCGCCAACTCGTCGGTGCGGGACGGGTCTTCGAGCAGCGCGGCCACCTCGAAGCGGCGCGGCCACTGGCGGGCCGCCCAGGCGAGTCCGGCGGCGACACCCTCCAGGGTGGACGCGTGCAGCACCCCGTCCCGGGTGCGGCGCCAGTCCAGCTCGGTGCCGTCGACCACCAGCTCCTCGTGCTCGACGTACGTCGCCGGGACCGAAGGACCCAGCAGCACCCGTACCGGCTCCGGCACGTCGTGCTCGACGCCCTCCGACGTCACCTCGCCGGTCACCGACTCGCTCAACCGCCGTACCTGGAAAAGCTCGGCGAGCTCGGCGGCCCGCGAGGGCCGCACCGGAAGCAGCGGCATGCCGGAAGTGAACGGCAGCAGATCGGGCGAGTCGACGACCACGGCGTCCGCCGCGTCCACGACCGTCACCCGCCCGTCGACCACGGCCCGCAGCTCCTCCGGAAGCGTCACCTTCTCCGGTTCCAGCTCGGCCAGCGCGCCGTACAGGGCGTGCAGCTGGGCCGCCGACACCTCGCGTCCGGGATCGGCCAGCCGGTCGAGCAGCTCGGCCGCGCCGCCGGGCTCGTCCAGCAGGGCGGCCACCGACGTCCGTACGCCCAGGGCCCGCAGGACCTGCTCGTCCCCGAACCCGCTCGCGTCCGCCTCGTCGTACAGCCCGTGCAGCAGCGGGTCGCCGCCCGCCGCCCGCAGTCCCGCGGGGCGCCGCCCGTCGAGCACCGGGTGCCCGCGCAGCCACCAGGCGGTGTACGGCCGGACGATCTCGTGGGTGCCGTCCGGCAGCAGGACGCGCACCGGCTGGGTGAGCGCGTCCCGCAACGGCGGCCGGGACAGCAGCGTCAGCGCCTGCGGCCAGCGCTCGTCGTCCACCAGGTCGAGGTCCCGTACGGCGACGATCTCCGTGGCGACGGGCGGCACGGGCGTGTCCGGCAAGCCGTCGAGGACGTCCTCGCACCACACGTCCACGGCGTCCAGCAGACCGGCGTCGTCCGGCTCCGCGAAGTCGCCCTCGCGCGGGTCCAGTTCGTCCGGGTCCAGGACCACGTCGGTGGCGCGCACCAGGGCGAAATCGGCGAGGACACCGCACGCGGCCAGCGGCTGCTCACCCCAGCGCTCGGCGAACCCGGCGTCCACGTGGGCGAGTTCCCCCTCACGCATGACCTGCGCGAACGGGCTGCCGGGCAGCACCAGTTCACCGGCGGGGGCGAGTTCGCCGTCCTCGTCGGTGAGGGCGAGAGCGCCCAGCCACGGCTCCTCGCCGGGATCGAGGGCGGCGTCGCGCACCAGCGCGAGCACCGTCTCGGCGAGCTCCTCGGCGTCCGGGCCCTCCTGGTCCCAGCCTCCCTCGTCGTCCAGCGAGGCGGCCACGGCGGCCCGCACCTGCGGGGTGGTGAGGACGGCGCGGGGCGTGGCGGGCAGGGCGCCGAGCTTCTCCAGCAGCGGGTGCGCGGCCTCGGGGTGGGCGACCTTCAGCCCGAGCCGGGCCAGCGCCTCCGGCGCCGCCTGCGGACCGTCGCCGGAGGGCAGGAGCACCTGGCGGGGCCCGATGGTCGTCCGGCCGTCCGCGAGCGGCACGGGAAGTCCCGAGAGGCGGTCCGGGTCGACGCCCGCCAGGCTGTCGTAGAGCCGCCGCCACCAGCCCGGCTCCTTCTCCAGACCGGCCAGCCGGTCCACCGCCTCGGTGAGCGGCACCCGGGCCACGCCCAGCGTGCGCAGCTCCACCCGCCGTTCGAGTCCGGCCGGCAGCAGGCTGGGCAGCACCTCCGCGAGCACGCGGACGGTGTCGGCGCCCGCGCCCTCCACGACCTCGGCGTCCCGGGGGCGCAGCGCGACGGCCGGCGCGGCGATCTCCTCGGCGCCGGCCCAGTCGACGGGAACGTCGGCGACCTCCGCCTCGGCCGCGGGCGGCAGGAAGGGGGTACGCGGCAGCCGGTCGAGGATCGCCTGACGCAGGGCCCCGTCCAGCTCGCCCTTGCCGAGCGGACCCGGCACCAGGTCGATGATGCCGGCGCCCACCGGGCGCCAGGCGGCGAGGAGTTCGGCGTAGGCGTCCGCCGCCCGCTCCACCAGGAACCCGGTCAGCGGACCGGGCGCGGCGTGCCGCCGGGTGGTGTCGAGCGGCAGGGAGGCGATGAGCAGCGCGGGCACCCCGAGGGGCTCGTCGCTGGGCGTGGGCGCGTGCACGACGGGACTGGTCCGGGGGCGGGCCGGGCCGCCGTCGGAGCCGACCGGAACGGCCCAGGTCACCGACCAGAACGGGCGCAGCCGCTCCTCGACGGGGCGGTCCGCGAGGAGCGCGGGGTCCAGGTCGCCGTGGCGGGAGACGGTACGCCAGCGGGTGGTGCCGTCGCGGGAGTCCTCGACGGTGACGCCGTCGTCGTCGGGGTGGCGCCGCAGCGTGCGGACGTCCCCGTCGCCGGTCTCGACGACGACCTCCGCCAGGCCCGGCAGGGCCAGCAGCAGCGCGTCGTCGACGTCCCGCAGGAGCCGCTCGGCGAGGTCCGCGGCGGCGGCGTCCCGCAGCGGCAGCACGACGACGGTGTCGTAGGGGTCGGGGGCCGAGCCCTCGGCGGCGAACGGGAGCCGCAGGAGCGGCACATGGCCGTCCCGGCGGCGGATCTCGTCGCCGAGCCCGGGGCTGTGCCGGGCGGTCTCGTCCGCCAGCTCGCGGGCCTCGGCGAGGGACCAGCGGACCCCGCCGTGGCGGCCGAGGACGGCGGGCTCGTCGGTCACCGTGAGCACGGCCGCGAAGCCGACGCCGAATCGCCCGACGGCCGTGTCGTGGGCGTCCCGCTTGGCGGAGGCGCGCAGCGTGGAGAGCGATTCGACGCCGGTCGCGTCGAGCGGGGCGCCGGTGTTCGCGGCGGCGAGCACGCCGTCCCGCAGGGTGAGCCGCAGGCGGCCCGGCACTCCGGCCCTGGCCGCGGCGTCGGCGGCGTTCTGCGCGAGTTCGACGACGAGTCTGTCGCGGTAGCCGCCGAGGGCCAGGTCCTCCTCGGCGTTGGCGTCCTCCCGGAACCGGGCCGGGCTGGTCGCCCAGGCATCCAGCACTCCGCGCCGCAGGCGCGCCGTCCCGAACGGGTCCGCGCCCTCGGCAGCCGGCCGCACGAACTTGCTCACGGTTCACTCTCCCTCTCGTGTGGCGCGGCCGCGAGCGCTAGGGCCTGTCTGACCATTCCCGTCTGCCCTCCGGGCGACGACGGGCATGGTCAGACAGGCCCTAGGCCGGCCACGGCACGAAGGTACCGTGACCGCGGCTTTCCCCGGCCCGCCGCCCCAGGCCCCCTGCCCGGCCCCACGCCCCCCATGCGACGCCCCGCCCCCACCACACACGGCACCCACATTCCCCCCGCAACCAACACCCCGAGCCGCCCCCCCAGCCACTGAGCGCCCCCGACACCGAAAGCCCACCGCGACCGGCCTCACGCCGCCAGAACCTCGGCGGGGAGCGCCGCCGCGCGGCGCCAAGGGGACACGATCACCCGCAGCCGGGCAACCGAGCCAGGACCACCAGGGAGCTGGACGTCCCCGCACACAAGCCCGCAGCCGGAACGAAGGCACGGCCACAGCCGGTCGGGCGCCGCCGGCTTACCCGTAACCGGGGCGAAGACGACCCGCAGCCGCGATCCGGCGGAAGGGGCCGTGCCGGTACATCAAATGGCCGTCGGGTACGGGAGGTAAGCAACCGAGGCTGGTGACGAGGGCCGACGACAACTACCGACGGCCGGATGTACCGGCACGGCCCCGACCCACCACCGGCGGAAAGCGCCCGACGCCCACCGAAGCGCACCACAGTTCCCCGCAAGGCACCGCCGCACCCGAAAGGCACCGCACGCCCCCGCAGCACCCCGCAAGGCGTCTAGGGCACCGCAAGGCACCACAGCGCACCGCACCGCCAGAAACCTACGAGTGCCCCAGCTCCGCCGAGGTCTCGTCCTCCGTTACCGGGACGGACCCGGAGTCCGGGGCGGGCCGCAGCGGGAAGGGGTCCACCCTCGTCTCGTCGATCACCGGCGGAGCCGGCCGCGGCGGCTTCGGCATGACCGCCGCCTCCGAGTGCCCCCCGCACCCGTACGCCAGCGACACGACCCGCCCGTCCGCCGGCGAGAACTCATTGGCACACACCCCGAACGCCTGACCGAGCGAGCCCCCGACCCGGTTCAGGAAGCCACAGCTGACGCACGCCGCCGGTGCCGCCTGCGCCATCGCGGTCTTGGGCCCGTAGGCCTCCTCCCAGCGGTCCGCCGCGGTGTGCAGCCCGTAGCGCGACAGCACCCGCGCCCGCCGCAGCCCCAGCTCCTCCGCCACGGAGGCGATGGAACCGCGGGTGGGAGCCACCGGCAGGCTCGCGGGCCCCCCGCCGGTCACCTCCGCGTCCTCCGCCTCGACCAGCTCGGCCATCTCGTCCGACACGGCCGAGTTCGGCAGCGGCTCGTCCTCGCCGGAGAACCCGGGCTCAAGACGCAGATCGTCGGCCTCGGTCGGCAGGAGGTCCCCGGGGCCCATGTCCCCGGGCCGCAGGCGCTCGCTCCACGGCACCCACTCGGGCGCGAGCAGCGCGTCCGCCCCGGGCAGCAGCACCGTCTCGTCGAGGGTCACGACCTTGGCGCGGGAGGCCCGGGCGACGGTGACGGCCCAGCGCCAGCCCCGGTAGCCGAAGTCCTTGCACTCGAAGAAGTGCGTGACAACGCGGTCCCCTTCGGAGACCAGCCCCACGTGCTCACCGACGACGCCGGGTGCGGCGGCCTCCTCGGCGGCGGCACGGGCGAGACTCACGGCCTCGGCGCACAGACGGTCGGGGGTGCGGCTTCGCGTTGTCGCGCTCACAGGTATCGCTTCTCTCCTACGCCGTCTCACGGGTGCGCCGGTACCCGGCGAGGGAGCGGACGGAGCGGACCGAAGGGCCGCGTCGACGTCCGCGCCCGATCACGCTCGGGCGCACCTACGCCATCCATTCTGCGGGATGGCCGAGAGGCGCGCGGCCGAGAACAACCGCCGCAGGCGCGCTACGCACGCTACCTTCTCCTGGGCTCTGGGCCCACACCGGCGTGCGGCCGGGTTGGCCGCGGGCCGCCCCCGGCGCGCGTCCGGGCCCCGCTCCCCCGCCCTCCCGCACCGCACATCCCCGGCATTTCACCCCCGCACGGAGCCACCCGCACACCGCCGTACAGGCCCATACGCGCGGTAACCGCACTACCTTCGCCGTTCTCGGGGCACTATGACGGGGTGGCAGCCGCGAGGTCGCCCCAGGGCACCACCGGTACCGGTGGTTCCAGGGGCAGCATCCGAAGTGGCGGATCGGGCCGGATGAGCGGTTCCGTCCGCGCGGTCGGCCGTGCCCTGCACTTCCCGGTGACCGGTACGGCACGGGGGATCCGCAAGGCGACCCACGCGCACGGCGCGGGCGAGTCGGGCCTCGGCAAGCTGATCGAACTGCACGCGGTGAACGGCGCCGGCGACGTCATGATCACCGTCGCGCTGGCCTCGACGGTGTTCTTCTCGGTCCCCACGGACGAGGCCCGCGGCCGCGTCGCCCTCTACCTCGCCATCACGATGGCGCCCTTCACGCTCCTCGCGCCGGTGATCGGCCCGCTCCTGGACCGGCTGCCGCACGGGCGCCGGGCGGCGATGGCGGGCGCGATGCTGGCCCGGGCGCTGCTGGCGCTGCTGCTGTCCGGCGCGGTGGTGACGGGCGGTATCGAGCTGTACCCGGCGGCGCTCGGGGTGCTGGTCTCCTCGAAGGCGTACGGCGTGGTGCGCAGCGCCGTGGTGCCACGGCTCCTGCCACCCGGCTTCTCGCTGGTGAAGGCGAACTCCCGGGTCACCCTGGGCGGGCTCCTCGCCACCGGTGTCGCCGCGCCGATCGGGGCGGGCCTTCAGGCGGTGGGGGCGCGATGGCCGCTCTACGGAGCCTTCGTGATCTTCATGGCGGGGATGTTCCTGTCGTTCTCGCTGCCGCCCAAGGTGGACTCGGCGAGAGGCGAGGACAAGGCGCTGCTGGCGGCGGACGAGCAGCACCTGCACGGACCGCACCTGCGCAAGGGCGCCCGGCGCCCGGGGCTGCGCACGGTCGGTACGGCCGTCACGCACGCGCTCGCCGCCAACGCGTCCCTGCGCTGCCTGTCCGGGTTCCTGATCTTCTTCCTGGCGTTCCTGCTGCGCGAGCATCCGCTGACCGGCGAGAGCGCGGCCGTCTCGCTGGGCATCGTGGGCGTGTCGGCGGGCGCCGGCAACGCGCTGGGCACGGCCGTCGGGGCCTGGCTGAAATCACGCGCCCCCGAGATCATCATCGTGACGGTCGTCGCGTTCGTGCTGGCGGCGGCGATCACCGCGGCGGTGTTCTTCGGGGCGGTCCTGGTGGCCTGTCTGGCCGCGGTGGCCGGGTTCGCGCAGGCACTCGCGAAGCTGTCCCTGGACGCGCTGATCCAGCGGGACGTCCCGGAACTGGTCCGCACGTCGGCGTTCGCGCGCTCCGAGACGCTGCTCCAGGTGGCGTGGGTGATCGGCGGGGCGATCGGGATCATGCTGCCGCTGAACGGCACCCTCGGCCTCAGCGTGGCGGCCGCGATCGTGGCCGTCGGCTGGCTCACCACGGTGCGGGGCCTGCTCCGCACGGCCCGGCACCCGGGCCCCCGCCAGGGCCTCTCCTGACCCCACGCCGCCACACTCACGCGCCTCCGCACAGGACGGCCCGGCCCACCCCACCCACGCCCCACCCCACCCACGCCCCACCACCGCCGACACGCCGGCCGCAACGCGCGCCCGCCACGCCCACCCCGAACCCGACACCCCCGTACGCCGTCACCACCCCGGCCCCAACACCCCCCGCACCCCACGACCAGCCCGCCCCCGCCCCTCGCCCCACCCGGCGGCTCCGCCGCCACCCCCGGGAGAGGCCCGCACCGCCGCCTGGCCGCACCCCGCGGCACGCCGCACCCCACGTGGGGGGACCGGTGGACCTGCCCGATAGCCTTCCGCCATGACCTCCCTGCGTTCCTCTGCGCGCCGCCGTCGCGCCGTCGCCGCTGTCGGCGCCGTTTCCGCCGGGCTTCTCGCCCTGTCCGCCTGTGACAAGCCGACGCCGCTGGCCACCGTCACGGTGGGCAAGAACTCGGTGAGTTCCGAGACCGACTGCTACGACGACGGCAAGGCCCTCAAGACCTCCGAGCTGGCGGACTGCCTGAAGTCCAAGGACATCAAGTCCATCAAGGTCGACCCCGACGAGACCGTCCGGTTCGGTGTCGACCCGGACGTCGCCGACGAGGGCTGGACGATCCTCATGAACGGCCGCCCGTTGACCGACTCCAGCAAGAAGACGTACCGCACGATCCCCGGCAGCGTGTTCTTCAACGCGGAGTACGGCGCCAGCGGCGACTCGACGCTCATCTCCGTCCGCCAGGGCGACGAGAAGGCCGCGACCGGCCTGTGGTCGTTCAAGCTGAAGAAGGACGCCTGATCACGTCCGCCGCAGAACTCCCGGGCACGGCTCGCACGCGTGTCCTCGTGGCCACCGCGGTTCCCGCCGAACGGGACGCGGTGGCCCGGGCGTTCGCACCCCCGGGCCGGGACACGGCCCCGCACGACGTCCCGCTCCCCGGGGTGACCCTGCGCCGGGCGCCGGGGCACGACCTGCTCGCCGCGGGCGTCGGCCCCGCCCTCGCCGCCGCCGCCACGGCCACCGCGCTCACCGCCGCCGCGCTCGGCGGAGCCCCGTACGACCTGGTCGTCTCCGCGGGCATCGGCGGCGGCTTCCAGCCCGGCGCGCCCGTCGGCTCGCTCGTCGTCGCCGACGAGATCACCGCCGCGGACCTCGGCGCGGACACCGCGGACGGCTTCGTCCCCGTCACCGCCCTCGGCTTCGGGACCGTCACCCACCACCCCCCGGAATCACTCGTACGAGACCTCGCCGCGGCCACCGGAGCCGCCCTCGGAACGGTCCTGACCGTCTCGACGGTGACCGGCACGGCCGCCCGCGCCGCCGAGCTGCGCGCCCGCCACCCCCGCGCCCTCGCCGAGGCGATGGAGGGCTTCGGCGTCGCGGAGGCGGCCGCCCTGCACGGCGTGCCCGTGCTGGAGATCCGCGCGGTCTCCAATCCCGTCGGCCCGCGCGACCGCGCCGCCTGGCGCATCGGGGACGCCCTCGCCGCGCTCACGGAGGCCTTCGGGAAGCTCGCGCCCGTACTGGAGAGTTGGAACCGACATGACCGCAGCCACTGAATCCGCCGCGCCCGTCCGCATCGCGTACTCGCCGTGCCCGAACGACACGTTCGTCTTCGACGCCTGGGCCCACGGCCGCGTCCCCGACGCGCCGCCGCTCGACGTGACCTTCGCGGACATCGACATCACCAACGGCATGGCCGAACGCGGCGAGTCCGACGTGCTGAAGGTGTCGTACGCCGTGCTGCCCTACGTCCTCGACACGTACGCGCTGCTGCCCTGCGGCGGCGCGCTCGGACGGGGCTGCGGCCCGCTGGTGCTGACCCGCGAGCCGGGGGCGGACCTCACCGGCCGCACGGTCGCCGTGCCCAGCGAGCGCTCGACGGCGTACCTGCTGTTCCGGCTGTGGGCGGCGGACACGCTGCCCGGCGGGGTGGGCGAGGTCGTCGTCATGCCGTTCCACGAGATCATGCCGGCCGTACGGGACGGGCGGGTCGACGCGGGACTCGTCATCCACGAGGCGCGGTTCACGTACGGCGACTACGGGCTGCAC
This sequence comes from Streptomyces sp. NPDC054842, assembly GCF_053611025.1. Lineage (NCBI taxonomy): Bacteria > Bacillati > Actinomycetota > Actinomycetes > Kitasatosporales > Streptomycetaceae > Streptomyces > Streptomyces sp. NPDC054842. Next base: position 9,891 of record NZ_JBSGZN010000001.1, on the reverse strand, counting down.
AAGCTCGCCGACATGGGCGAGCACTGGGAGCGGACCACGGGCCTGCCCATCCCGCTGGGCGCGATCATCGCCAAGCGGTCGCTGGGCGAGGAGCGGCTGAAGCGCCTCGCCGAGTCGGCCCGCGCCTCGGTCCGCGCCGCCTGGGACGACCCGGAGGCCTCCCGCGGCTACGTCCTGGAACACGCCCAGGAGATGGACCCGGCCGTCGCGGACCAGCACATCGGCCTGTACGTCAACGAGTTCACGTCGGATCTGGGCGAGGACGGCTACGCCGCGGTCCGCGGGCTGCTCACCCGCGCGGCGGCCGAGGGACTGGTACCGCCCCTCGGCCCGGAGGCGCTGAACTTCCCCTGAGCCGGCCGGCGGGGGACCGCCGGGGCGCCGTGCGGCTCCCCGGCCGTCCGGCCCGCGGAGGTTCAGACGTCGAGCTGGTCGGCGACCGCCCGCAGCAGGCCGGCGATCTTGTGACCGGAGGCCTTGTCGGGATAGCGGCCCTTCTCCAGCATCGGCGTGATGTTCTCCAGGAGGGTCGTCAGGTCCTGGACGATGGAGGCCAGTTCGTCGGGCTTGCGGCGCTGCGCCGCGGCGACCGAGGGGGTGGGGTCCAGGATCGTCACCGAGAGTGCCTGGTCGCCGCGCTGGCCGGCGACGACGCCGAACTCCACCCGCTGACCCGGCTTGAGAGCATCGACTCCGGCGGGCAGGACCGAGGAATGGACGAAGACGTCGCCGCCGTCGTCGCGGGAGAGAAAGCCGAAGCCCTTCTCACTGTTGAACCACTTGACCTTGCCCGTTGGCACTCTGTCCTCGTCCTCGTACTCGTCGGGAACTGCGCGGAAATGGACCGGGACAACGGCGCGGGCAACTGCCCGGAAACTGCCCCGGATAGCACTACAGCGGGTCGTCGGACCCGCCGGTACCAAGGCTAATGGTCCGAGGGCCGGTGACAAGACGTCGCCGGATGGTTCCTTCGGGCTGGGAACTACCCTGGTGGAGTGCGTGACAAAACCCAACCGAATTCCGCGGAGCCCGGTGACTGGCTGATCCGCGCCGGTGCCGTCGTCTTCTTCGTCGGCGCCGTGGCCACTCTGGTCACGGTGGCCCCGCTGCTGCTCGGCACGACGCCCTTTCCGACGTACATGTTCGGTCTGAGCATGCTGATGGGCGTCGGCTTCCTGCTGGCCGGAGCCGGGGTGTTCCAGTCGCTGGCGGCGGGCCGCCGCCGGGCGCGCGCCTCGCGCGCCTCGCGCTCCTAGGGTCTGTCTGACCATTTCCCGTCGTCGCCCGGAGGGCGGCCTCGCGGCGTCAGGTGCGTGCTCTGGGGGGTCCCCCGGCCGGAGGCTGGGGGAGTGCCGGGCGCAGAGCCTCGTACTGGACGTACTCGGGTCCGCGCCCGGTGCGGCGAGAGTGCGTGCATGGCGTTGCGAGGCAGACGGGAATGGTCGGACAGGCCCTAGCGGGGGCGCCCCGGACCGCCGGCGGCGCTCGGCGCGAACACGTCGCCCGTGCCGCCCGGATCAGCCTGCCGTGTGGCTCCTCAGCCAGGCCGGAAACCGCGTGAGGTCCGCGAGGACGACGTCCGCTCCCGCGGCGGTCAACTCCGCCGCGTCGCAGGGGCCGGTGGCGACGGCCACGGAGTACGCGTCCGCCAGGCGGGCGCCCCGGACGTCGCCGGTGTGGTCGCCGACGTAGACGCTCGCGCCGTGTTCGCGCAGCGCGGCCGCCTTCTGCTCGGCCCAGAGGTTGCCCACCACCGCGTCGGCGTCGATGCGCAGGTGCTCCAGGTGCAGTTTGGCGTTGGGCTCCCACTTCGCGGTGACGACGACGGCACGGCCGCCCGCCGAGCGCACGGCCTCGACCGCCTCCCGGGCGCCGGGCATCGCGAGGGAGCCGGTGATGGCGTGTTCGGGGTACATCTCGCGGTAGAGGTCGGCCACGGCGGCGACCTGTCCGGCCGGGAACCAGTTGGCGAGCTCGTCCTCCAGCGGTGGTCCGAGCCGGGTGACGACCAGGTCGCAGTCGATGTACGCCCCGGTCCGCGCGGAGAGCGCCCGGTAGCAGGCGTGGATGCCGGGGCGGGAGTCGATCAGGGTCATGTCGAGGTCGAAGCCGACGGTCGGCGCGCGCGAAGTCATGGGGGCCATTGTGCCGAGCGGGCCGGACCGGCCGGCCGGGACGTCCGACGCGTGGACCGGGGGTCCCGCCGTGCGACCGCGCCGGACGTGAGCAGGGTGCGCCTCGGGCGGCCTCGGCCGGGCGCCGTGACGCCGGTCCGGCCGGAACGGCACGGTCCAGGGCCTACCGGCGCCGCTGGGAGCGCCAGGCCAGGTAGAGGGCCGAGGCGACGGCGGCACCGCGGACGACCCAGGGCCAGGTCTCGGCCATCGCGTCGCTGAGGTGGCCCTCGGCGACGGGGTCGCCCCAGCGGCCCTCCGTACGGCCCCACAGCCAGACCAGTCCGGCGGTGGCGGCCAGCCCGGGGAGCACCAGGGCCGCCCACTTGGCCTCGGCGGGGGTGAGCCGGCGCGAGGTGTAGGCGATGAGCCAGCCGAGGCCGAGGGCGACCCAGTTGCCGAGGGCGGCGCCGACGACGAGGAGGGCGGCGGCGAGCAGCAGCAGCGGGTTGGTCGGGCTGCCGCCGCCGAGCCGGGGCAGCAGCCGTCGGCGGCGGGCGGGGGCGGCCTCCACGGTCTCCTCCGTCGCCGGGGCGGGGGCCTGGGCGGGGACGGCCGGGGTCTTGTCGCCGGCGGGGGTCTCCGGTTCGCGCGGCGGCGGCTTGAGTATCTCGGGGATCTCGACTCCGCCGACGAATCCCGGCACGCTCTCGCCGGGACCGAAGGTGTGCGCGTCCACCCGCCACCAGTCCGGCTGGGTGGCGCTGTCGCCGAGTTCGTGGGTGCCGGCGAGGTGGGGCGGCGACGGGATGTCGCGGGGCTCCGGGGCGGGTTCGGGTTCCGCGGGGCGGGGGCGCGGGACGGCGCGGCGCAGGCCCCGGGGGCGGTCGTCGGCCGGGCGGTCGCGGCGGTCGCGGGTGCGCTGGACGGGGACGGCGGCGCGGGTCTCGGGGCCGTCCGGCGGCGGTTCGGCCCCGGGTGTCGTGCCGGCGGCGGTGGCGACGACCTCGTCCGGGCTGCCGAGGCGGGCCAGGATGCGGCGGACGGAGGCCGGGCTGTCGACGGGCGCCTTGGCCCGGCGCCGGTCGATCTCGCCGCGCAGTTCGGACACCAGCCGCATCCGCGTCGCGGACGGCAGTTGCCGCTGCTGGGCCAGGTCCCCGACCCGGCTCAGGTAGTCGAAGACGAGCTGGTCACTCTCGATCCCCACGAAGTCCCCTCCGGGGCGCGTGCGTTGTGTTCCCCGCCCACCCGACGGTACCGGGTGGGCCGCCCCGGCCGCCTGTTCCCGTCCCGTGGCGGCCCATCCGCCGCCGGGAGGAGGCGGTTCCCGTCCTCCCAGTGGCCCCCTTGGCCGTGTGGCGCGCCCGTCCCCGCGTCGCGGGCACGGCGGCGCGGCGCACGCGCCCGGGCCGCCACTCGCTGCCCGGTCACGGCTGCTTCGGGGTGCCGTGGGCGGGTTCGGGGCGTCGTCCGGGGCGAGACGGGACGGGGCGGCGGGGGGCGCAACCGCTACCGTTGGCCGGATGAGCACCGAGGAGCAGCCCACGACGGAGTCCGCACCCGCGGGGAACGCGCCGCGCTCCCTGGCGGAGGCCCTCCGCGCGCGGAGCGACGCCTCCCTGTCCGCGCTGCTGCGCGCCCGCCCGGATCTGATCACGCCGGTGCCCACCGACCTCACGCAGCTGGCGACGCGGGCGGGTACGCGTGCCTCGGTCGTGCGTGCCCTGGAGCGGCTGGACCGGTTCGCGCTGCAGACGGCGGAGGCCCTGGCGGTGGCTCCGGAGCCGGCGGCGTACGAGGACCTGCTCGGGCTGATGGCGGGCGACGACCGGGACCCGGTGACCGCGGGGGCGCTCCCGCAGGCCCTGGGGACGCTGCGGGAACAGGCGCTGGTGTGGGGCCCCGACGACCGTCTGCGTCTGGTCCGCACCGCCCGTGAGCTGCTGGCGCCGTCCCCGCAGCATCCGTCCCCGACGGGGCTCGGGCCGACGGTCGCGGAGGCGGCGGCGGGCATGTCGCCGGGCCGGATCCAGGAGATCGTGACGGCGGCCGGGCTGCCGACGACGCACGACTCCGTGTCGGCGGTGGCGGCGCTGACGGAGCTGTTCACGGACCGCGGCCGGATGTCGGCGCTGCTCGACGAGGTCCCGGCCGACTCGCTGGAGGTGCTGTCCCGGCTGGTGTGGGGCCCGCCGTACGGACAGGTGACCGCGGACCCGGCGCCCCGGCTGCGGTTGCTGCTGGACCGCGGGCTGCTGCTGCCGACGGCGCCCGGCACGGTCGTCCTGCCCCGGGAGGTCGCCCTGCACCTGCGGGCGGGCCGCGCGCACCGTGAGACGCAGCCGTTGCCGCCGGTGGTCGGGCCCGCGGCGACGCACCGTCCGGAGATGGTGGACGCGACGGCCGCCGGGCAGGCGTACACGGCGCTGGCGACCGTGGAGGAGCTGCTGAAGGACTGGGACGAGGGAGGCCCGGCCGTGCTGCGCGCGGGCGGTCTGAGCGTGCGGGACCTGAAGCGGACGGCCGTCGCGCTGGACGTGCCGGAGCCCGTCGCGGCCTTCTGGGTCGAACTCGCTTACGCGGCGGGGCTGCTGGCCTCGGACGGTGACACCGACGAGCGGTACGCGGCCACGCCGGCGTACGACGAGTGGCTGGAGCTGCCCGCGGCCGAGCGCTGGGCGCGGCTGGCGACGGCGTGGCTGGCGGCGACCCGGACGGCCGGACTGGTCGGTGGGCGGGACGCGAAGGACCGGACGCTCTCGGCGCTGGGCCCGGGTCTGGACCGCTCGGCGGCGCCCGAGGTCCGGCAGCGCGTCCTCGCCCTGGTCGGCACGCTGCCCGAGGGCGCCTCGCCCGATCCGGACTCCCTGCTGGCCCGGCTGCGGTGGGAGCGGCCGCTGCGGGGTGCCCGGCCGGCGGCGGACGACGATCTGCGCACCCGGCTGGCGCGGTGGACGCTGTCGGAGGCCGAGTCGCTGGGCGTGACCGGGCGGGGGGCGCTGTCGTCGCACGGGCGGGCGCTGCTGGGACTGCCGTCCGGGGACGCCGGCGGCACCGGGGACTCCGGGGACGGTGAGCCGTCGGGCCCGGGTGACCGGCTGCCGGTCCACCGGCGCCGTCCGGCGGGCGCCGGGGTGCCGGTGTCGCGTACGCCGGCCGAGCGGGCCGCGGACGCGGAAAGGGCGGCGCGGCTGCTGGCGCCGCTGCTGCCGGAGCCGCTGGACCACGTGCTGTTGCAGGCGGACCTGACGGCGGTGGCGCCGGGGCCGCTGCGCCGTCCGCTGGCCGACATGCTGGGGGTGCTGGCCGACGTCGAGTCCAAGGGCGGCGCGACGGTGTACCGGTTCACGCCGGGGTCCGTGCGGCGGGCGCTGGACGCGGGCCGGGCGGCGTCGGACCTGCACGCGTTCCTGGCCGAGCACTCGCGTACGCCGGTGCCGCAGCCGCTGGCCTATCTGATCGACGACGTCGCGCGCCGCCACGGCCATCTGCGGATCGGCGCGGCGTCGGCGTACGTGCGGTGCGACGACGACGCGATGCTGAACGAGATCCTCGCCGACAAGCGCTCGGCCGGTCTGCGGCTGCGGCGGCTCGCGCCGACCGTGCTGGCGGCGCAGGCGGAACCGGCGGCGCTGCTGGAGGGGCTGCGGGCGATGGGGTTCGCGCCGGCGGCCGAATCGGCGGAGGGGGATGTGCTGATCACGCGCGCGCATGCCCGCCGGACGCCGCCGCGGTCGGCTCCCGAGCCGGTCCCGGAGGGTCCCCCGGTGCCGGACGCGACCCTGCTGGGTGCGGCGGTCCGGGCCGTCCGCGCCGGTGACCTGGCGTCGACCGCGCCCCGCAGGACGGCTCCGGACGCCGACCCGGCCGCCGCCGGTGAGCTGCCCCGCACGAGCCCCGCCGAGACCCTGGCCACGATGCAGGCCGCGGTCCTGACCGGCGAGAGCCTGTGGATCGGGTACGTGAACGCGGAGGGCGCCGCCAGTCAGCGCGTCATCGCCCCCGTCCGTGTCGAGGGCGGTTTCGTGACGGCGTACGACCACACGGCGGACGAGGTGCGCACCTATCCGCTGCACCGGGTCACGGGTGTCGCGGAGCTGGCCGACGAGCGGCCCTGACGGCGGCCTCGACCTGATCGGAGCCCGGTACGGCACACTGGACGTTTGGCCGCACGCCTCGGATGCGGGCCGGGACCGGAAAGGGCACTCGCGTGAACGGACCCCTCATCGTCCAGTCGGACAAGACCCTGCTCCTCGAGGTCGACCACGAGCGGGCGGACGAGTGCCGTCGGGCGATCGCCCCGTTCGCGGAGCTGGAGCGGGCGCCGGAGCACATCCACACCTACCGGCTGACGCCGCTGGGGCTGTGGAACGCGCGCGCGGCGGGCCACGACGCCGAGCAGGTCGTGGACGCGCTCGTGCAGTACAGCCGCTATCCGGTGCCGCACGCGCTGCTGGTGGACATCGCGGAGACGATGGACCGCTACGGGCGGCTGACCCTCAGCAAGCACCCGGCGCACGGGCTGGTCCTGACGACGACGGACCGGCCGGTGCTGGAGGAGATCCTGCGGTCGAAGCGGGTCGCGCCGCTGGTCGGGGCCCGTCTGGACGCCGACACGGTCGCCGTGCACCCGTCGGAGCGCGGGCAGATCAAGCAGACGCTGCTGAAGCTGGGCTGGCCGGCGGAGGACCTCGCCGGGTACGTCGACGGCGAGGCGCACCCGATCGAGCTGGCGGAGGACGGCTGGGCGCTGCGCCCGTACCAGAAGCAGGCCGTGGAGAACTTCTGGCACGGCGGCTCCGGTGTGGTCGTGCTGCCCTGCGGGGCGGGCAAGACGCTGGTGGGCGCCGGGTCGATGGCGCAGGCCAAGGCGACCACGCTGATCCTCGTCACGAACACCGTCTCGGCCCGGCAGTGGAAGCACGAGCTGGTGAAGCGGACGTCGCTGACGGAGGAGGAGATCGGCGAGTACAGCGGTACGCGCAAGGAGATCCGGCCGGTCACCATCGCGACGTACCAGGTGCTGACGACCCGGCGGAAGGGTGTCTATCCGCACCTGGAGCTGTTCGACTCGCGGGACTGGGGGCTCATCGTCTACGACGAGGTGCACCTGCTGCCCGCGCCCGTCTTCAAGTTCACCGCCGATCTCCAGGCGCGGCGCCGGCTCGGCCTGACCGCCACCCTGGTCCGGGAGGACGGCCGGGAGTCGGACGTCTTCTCGCTGATCGGGCCGAAGCGGTTCGACGCGCCGTGGAAGGAGATCGAGGCGCAGGGGTACATCGCGCCCGCCGACTGCGTGGAGGTCCGGGTCAACCTGACCGACTCCGAGCGGCTCGCCTACGCCACCGCGGAGACCGAGGAGAAGTACCGGTTCTGCGCGACCACCGCGACCAAGCGGAAGGTCACGGAGGCGCTGGTGCGCAAGTTCGCCGGGCAGCAGATCCTCGTCATCGGCCAGTACATCGACCAGCTCGACGAGCTGGGTGAGCACCTGGACGCCCCGGTCATCAAGGGCGAGACGTCGAACGCGCAGCGCGAGAAGCTCTTCGAGTCGTTCCGGCAGGGCGAGATCAGCGTCCTGGTGGTGTCGAAGGTCGCGAACTTCTCGATCGACCTGCCGGAGGCCACGGTCGCCATCCAGGTGTCGGGCACCTTCGGGTCGCGGCAGGAGGAGGCGCAGCGCCTCGGCCGTGTCCTGCGGCCGAAGGCCGACGGCCACCAGGCCCACTTCTACTCGGTCGTGGCCCGCGACACCATCGACCAGGACTTCGCGGCGCACCGCCAGCGGTTCCTGGCGGAGCAGGGGTACGCGTACCGGATCGTGGACGCGGACGAGCTGCTCGCGGACAGCTGACGCCGGTCAGGGCGCGGGCAGGGTGAACACCAGGAACAGCACCGTCACCGGCGGCAGCAGGGCGCCGCAGGCGGCCCAGGCCCGGGTGCCCGCCCAGCGCCGCTTCCAGGGCAGCGCCCACGACGCGATCAGGAACACGCTGGTGATCGGGCCGCCGAAGTAGAGGAGCCACCCGATCACGGCCAGGGAGTCCGTGAGCGCCTGGGAGCAGTGGTCGGGGCCGCAGCTGTCCGTGGCCATGAAGGAGAGGCCGCCGAGGGCGAGCGCGGCCGGGCCGAGCAGCAGCAGGAGCACGGAGGCCGTGACGGGCGCGATCCAGGCGCGGCGGTGCGGTTCATCCGCCGGGGGCGGGGTCGTCCGCCGCGGTGCGGTGGGCCGGGACGCGAGGTGCGGTGTCGTCATGCCCGCATTGCATCGTCCCGCGCGGTACCGGCACACCGGTGCGGATACTCAGGGGACGCGGGTCGGCGTACTCAACCGGGGCGCGGGGCCGGCGTCGGCGGCGGTGCGCCGCCGCCAGGAGGCCGACCGCCAGCAGGGGGTACGGGGACGCCGGGAGCTGCTGCCACCACGGCAGGTGCAGGTCCAGGTCGCCCCGGTGCGGGACCAGCCACAGGGTGCGCGCCGTGAACACGGCGGCGGTCAGCGCCGCGAGGACGGTGCGCCCGTCGGCGAGCAGGACCGCGAGCAGCGGTAGGCACCACACCCAGTGGTGGGACCAGCTGACCGGCGACACGAGCAGCGCGGTGCCCGCCGTGAGCAGCACGCCGACGCGGGCGTCGGCGGCACGGCACGCGAGCCGCAGGCCGGCGCAGGCGGCCGGTACCGCCACCAGCGCCCAGGCCGTGCCCGGCGCGGGGTCGCCCAGGGCCCGCGCGAGCAGCCCCTGAAGCGACTGGTTGTCGACGATCCACACCTTGCCGACCCGGTCGGTGTCGAAGAGGCGCCGGGTCCAGAAGTCGACGCTCGCGGCGGGCAGCGCGAGCGCGCCGAGCAGGACGGTGCCCGCGAAGGACGTCAGCGCCGTCAGTCCGTCCCTGGACCGCGCCCCCGGCCGTGGTCGAGGGCGCCGGGTGCACAGCAGGTACGCCACGAAGAGGAGGGGGGTCAGTTTGATCCCGGCCGCGACACCCACGGCGATCCCCCGGCCCGGGGCGCCCGGCGGGCGGCACAGGTCCCACAGGACGAGGCAGGCGAGCGCCAGGTTGATCTGGCCGAACAGCACGGTCTGGAAGACGGGTTCGAGCCACAGGGCGAGGGCGGTGGCCGTGCACACCGCGGGGGTGCTCGCGGGCAGTCCGGCGAAGCGGCGGGAGAGCCGGACGAGGAGGGCGAGCAGCGCGGTGTTACCGGCGAGGAAGGCCGCCTTGAGGGCGAGCGGCGAAAGCCAGGCCGCGGGCACGAACAGGAGCGCCGCGAACGGGGGGTACGTGGCGGGCAGCCGCCACTCGGTGACCGTGAAGGCGTACAGGTCGCCGCCGGTGACGACGGCCGCGCCCTCCGCCCGGTAGACGAAGGCGTCCGCCATGGGCGCGCGCTGGAGGACGCACAGCGCGACGAAGGCGGTGAGGGACAGGGCGAGCAGCGTGCCCGCCACGGCGGGGTTCGCGCCCAGTGCGCGGAGGGTCACGTTCCGTCGGATCACCCGGGGACCCTAGTGTCCGCGCGGGCCGGGCCGGTACGCCGACGCGGCCGGGCTTCGGGCGGGCGGGTGCGTGTGGGCGTCGGGCGCTTTCCGCCGGTGATGGGTCGGGGCCGTGCCGGTACATCCGGCCGTCGGTAGTTGGTGTCGGCCTCTGCTACCAGCGTTCCTCGGTTGCGTAGGTCCCGTACCCGACGGCCATCTGATGTACCGGCACGGCCCCTCCCGTGCGAGGGCGGCTGCGGGCCGTCGTTCCCTGCGGTCCGGGCGGGCGGGAG